>JAILHQ010000076.1 GCA_024695725.1 Cyanobacteria bacterium RUI128
TAGGAAAAACATCAGGAAGAAATTAGGGTATAAGGTAAAATAAACAAACAAAATTTAATAACATAGGACAGGAAAATAATATAGGTTAAAGGATAGGAAAAAGGGTATAACACAAAAGGGCGAAAGCCCTATTTTTTTTGAGTAAAAAAAAGCGGGCTTGAAATCATCACAAACCCGCAGTGTGATCATACATAATATAGAAAGAAGAAAAATGAATAATAAATCTAAAAAAAGGGATTATCGAGAGTAAAAAAATAAAAGATAATCCCATCTGACAAAGGCATCGCTAGACACAATGCCAATACCAAATTCATGAAGAATAGTGTAAAGGAAGTATAAATCTTTGTTCATAGAGGGGTAGGGGTAAACATATCCCCTTATTTACCTCTGCTTTTCTTAACCAGCTCTTTATTTCCGTAAAAATCTTTTGCGTACTGCTCAATAATCTTATTTCCGTTCTTGTCTTTTTTCTCTTTGTTCACTCCGTATTTCCACCCGAACGGTTTTGAGGTAAATTTCATTTTGTTTAAATCATTTCTTGAATAAACAACCTCTTTCGAGATTTCCTTTAAAAAACTTCCGACAGTATCACCCGCCTTTTTAAGGGATATTATCGAATTAGTTTTTATTTTTCTTTTTGTCATAACAGCAACCTGTTTTTTACAGATAGGACAAACCCCGATAAACACGACTTTATCGGAAAATTCCTCATCATCCTTCAGGTACCAAATATCAAATGCATCAAACTCACAACAATGTCTCATCTTAAAAACCTCCAGTCCAATATACCTCTTTTACAAAAGAGGTTCGTGCCAAGTAAATGTATATTCTCTCCTTAAGAAAGACATACTATGCCCCGTACTTTTCGCGATTCTTCCTACGCAATTACTTAAAATTTTGTTTCCGAATCAAGTACAGACTCATTATAGAAATTTTTGGCACAATTTGTCATAAAATATTACGAAATTTTTACAAGATTTGGGAAAAATAGCGCACATGCGTAATACGTAAGTGGCTAATTTACAAAATTAATTTTCGTATAAAACTCAAATATATCAAGACATGTCTGCTATTTTAATGATATAATCAATTTATGCAGAAGAAGAGCAAAAAAATTCTTGTAATAAGATTAGGTGCAATAGGTGATGTTGTACACACAACTATTATCCCAAAATCAATAAAACTTAAGCACCCTGACTATGAGATACACTATCTTACGGAAAACCGTATTGTTCCACTACTTGAGAACAACCCTTATATAGATAAGGTTTTGACTTTAAATGCGTCACTGAAACGCGACAATTTATATATATTAAAGACCGGTCTTATGTTATTCAGAGAACGCTATGATATTGTTTATAACCTGACAAATGCCGTCAGGAATAACATGTTAGCGTTTATGGCTTTTCCTAAACGTATTGTTTCAAGGGTAAATACGGAAGGCTCCTGGGTAGAAGACTATTTTTGTACGGCAAAAAAAGCCGTCAAAGATATAGAGATTGCAGACAGTTTAACACTAACGGTTAACGGGGCTGCAGATACAAAAATAAGGTCTTTCCTTGAACCTTATCAAAGACCTTATACCATATTTGTACCGGCGGGTAAAAACGATAAAACCAGACAGGGCAGAATCTGGAATATCAAGAAGTGGGGAACACTTGCATCAGAGATTTTGTCAGAATACGGCGGGACAATTTTTGTATGCGGAGGCAAAAAAGAAAAAGAATACCAGTCAGCGATTTCCGGTAAAAGAGTTATTTTGACATCCGGCGACTTTTCTCTGACAGAAAGTGCAGCGCTTCTTTCGCACGCTGATTTGGTTATATCAAGCGACACAGGGCCTGTGCATATCGCATCTGCTCTTGATGTCAATACTTTGGCGATTTTAGGTTCGACCTCACCAGATAAAATAAAACCTTACGGCGCTAAAGGGCACTACGTGTCAGCTCCTGACGGCTGCCGTTTCTGCTGGAAGAAAAAATGTAAACACCTTACAAAAGACCAAGTCTATACTCCGTGTATGGAAAGAATAACCCCCGAAATGATTATGAAAGAAATCAGCCGTTACAATCTTTTACTCGTAGATGATGCTAACTGAGCCTGATAAAATTTACTGTTTTGAATACGTTTTTCAATAAGGTTATTATTAGCCGTTGATTCTGAATACAAGTTAGCAAGTCTGTCCAGTCTTTGAGCCAGAGAGGTCTGTGAATACATTTTCCCCGGAATTTTTAATATAGACCAATAGTATGCTTCTTTTTGAGTTGCGAGAGTTTCTTCTGCCATCGTTGCCCTGTGCCCTTTGTGAAAACTTTCGTGAGCTATCAGACAGGCCAATTCTTCTTTTGAAGCGTTTCTGAACTTGGAATTTATCAGAATATATCTGTCGCCCCAGTTATCAATCGAGTTGACCGCATAGTGATTGGCATAACTATATTTTATAAGAGAAAGATCATAAAATATTATCCTGACCGAATTTTCCTGCAAATTTTCAAAGACCTCATCAGCCCCTATCCTGTTCAGTAATTTTAGCGCCGATATTATATCTTCATCCCTCGAGAACGCGCGAACGTTCCACGCATACGCCAAATTCGCAGAAAAAATGGCAACACAAATTAGTGCAGAAATCAATCTCTTAAACATAATACACATCCTTACTTCTACTATTAAATTCTTGTGGTTGAATTTTATCTAATTCCTTAATTGTAGTTACGACACTTTTAGTAAAAACTTTAGGAAATTGAAAAAAGTATTTACAAAAAGTAATATTATTTTCAAAAAATTAGTATATTATTGGGTTTTGCACTTTACAAATAACCACTTTTATTAAAAAATAGAATTAACAAACATTCATTCTGGAGATAAAAGTGGAACATATTTGGACATTAGTAAAGGTAACAGCATTAGCCGGAATAGGCGGCACAGGCCTTGGAGGAGCACTGAGCGGTCTGTTTAAGCGTGATTCAGTTAAGACTGCAAGCCTTTTGCTGAGTTTTGCAGGCGGGGTGATGACCTCTATTGTATGTTTTGATTTGATTCAAAGTGCAATTTCTACCGGGATAAATATTATTAATATATGTCTTGGTATTTTAATTGCCGTAGCGGTAGTTTATCTGCTAAACCTCTGGATAGACCGAATAACCAACAGCGAAGTCAAACACATTACAAAAAAACACCCTCAAACTGCGGATAACCTTGATGAAATCATCCATAGTAACCACTTATCTGTCCACATAAGGAAACACGATACAAAAATAGCACTGATGGGTGCAGGTATAATCATGGCGTTCGCAATCGCACTTCACAACCTTCCGGAAGGTATGACAATCGGTGCATCATTTGCCAACAGTAAAGGTATTATGCAGGGTTCTGCTCTTATACTTGCTATATTAATTGGTATTCATAACATTCCTGAAGGTATGGCAATAGCAGTTCCGCTGATTAATGGTGGCATAAAGAGAAGACTTGCAATATTAACCACCGCAATTTGCGGGACACCTACAATAATAGGTGCATTAATCGGGTATTGGATAGGAGATGTCAGCCCTCTCGGTTTAGCCTTGAGTTTGAGTTTTGCAAGCGGTGCAATGTTATACGTAGTCTTCGGCGAAATTTTACCTCAGTCTATACTTATGTACAGAAGTAAACTTCCTGCCTTCGCAGTTATACTCGGTCTGATTTTGGGACTTATCATTATACATATATAGTATAATTATTAAATTTTGTAACAAAAATCAGAAAAAAAACCACATATTATTAAAGATTTAAAGGGAGGTGCCGTACTTACATGATGTAATTAGGGCAATTAGGGATACAACTATGGCAGATATTAACAATTTAAATTCAGGGAATTCATCCTCGTCATATAATAACTATCCTTTTAGCAATAACCAAAATGTTGCTAAAGTAAACCCTGCTTCTGAGAATGTTGAATATTCTCATAATTGGAAACGTATGCCAAGACCTTTTGGCCTGAATGTACGTGTACCACAGGCACCTGTTGTCGGCGAAAGATCTCAGGTTTTAGTAAAGAAAATCTTAAAAGATTTGGTAATGGCACCTGTAAAACCTGTTATCCAATACTTTAAAGACAATGAAAACGTATTCAACGGCAATGTTTCCGCAGAAATTGAAAGTTTACAAAAACAACAGAAAATAACAGTAGAATTACTTCAGGATTCAGACGAAATAATTATGCAGGCTGAAACTCCAAACTTTATGATGGATATGTAATCAAAATAAACAAGATATTGAAATCAGGCAGACGTTAAGTCTGCTTTTTTAGTTTTTATACAAGTATAAGCCCGAGGATAGAGAACATTTCCCGCATACCCGGATAATTATTCTTCTGATAGTTTTCCATAAAACAGTTATACGCGTTCGGCGCAAGTTTTTTCACCCTGTCTGTATCAACATACAGCCCCTCTACAAATCTTGCAAACAACTCGCAAGGTTCTGAATAGTATTTGCCAAGCCTGGTTATACGTCTTGATATCTTTGCGCGCTTTCTCTGCTCAGATTTAAGGTTCAGATAATCAACAAAGACATCCGGAATATCAGGAAAATCTTTTCGCACATTTGACAGTGAATACGTCTTGAACGAGAACAGAGTATGGACTTTTACTCTGTCATACTTTTCAAGATATCTCAAATCAGACCATCTTGAATACCTCTTGAATTCCCTGAAATCTTCTGAGAGTGAGAATTTCGGGTAAGTGTCTTTTATTGTTTCCGTCAGGTTTTTAATCTTCAGCTTTAATTTTTCTCTTTCGGCATTTAAAACTCTGCAATGAGCATTGTCATCAACAAATTTTGTCACTTCCAGAAGTTCGGCTCTTATTTGTTCATCATCTCTTCCCAGCACCGTTTCAAGACTTTTAAGCTTGTTATCCAGCTTATAGTTAACATAGTGCGCAAATTCATGCACCAACACCTTTACTGCACTGACATCATCCAGATTTTTAGACACATCAATTCTTCCTTCTTTAAAGAACCCTTTGTTCCCGCGCGCCTTCGTGACTGTTTTTACGGTCAGTCCCAAAGAAGAAATATACCTTATAAGTTCGTTTTTTATTAGTGTTGTACTTCGTGAGCCATCCATTGAATATACTCTTTACTACAATCAACAATAGGAAGTGCAATAATTTCAGGCACCTGATAAGGGTGTAATTCAGAAATTATATCTTTTATTTTTTCAAAATTAACTCTGAAGGTTTTAATCACAAGCATAATTTCTTTTTCTTTAGCGATTTCGCCATCCCATGCAAACATTGATTCAACTCTGTCTATTGCACTAACACAGGCAGCTAAACGATGTTTTACCAAATATTTGGAAATTTCTTTTGCCACTCTTTTATCAGGAACTGTACAGTAAATAACTATAGCATCCATATCTATACTCCTTGTCTTAATATGATAAAAGTATAACAAAACAACAGATTATTAACAAGTTATCCCGTTTCTAAAAAATCTTACCTGGGTTCAGAATATTGTTAGGGTCAAAGAGGTCTTTCATTTTTTTCATATATTCCAGAGCCTCAGGGGAAACGGCATTTTTGATATATTCTTTTTTCTCAAGCCCTATACCGTGCTCAGCAGAGAGTGTTCCGCCTAATTTCAGGGTAAGCTCATAAAATTCAGCTCTTGCTTTCTCATAATTATCCGCATCTTTAGGGTTATCCAGATCAAGTGCAAACTGAGGATGAATGTTTCCGTCCCCGATATGCCCGACAACAGAAACTATCAGACCATATTTTTCTGCTATTGCGTTAATACCTCTAACCAGTTTTGAAATATTTTCTCTCGGGACAATCATATCGTTTGTGACAACGTCAGGTCTGAGTTTTGCAACAGCCCCGAAGGATGCACGTCTAGCAGTCCATAAATTTTCCTGCTCTTCTTTTGAATCAGATACGATAACCTTTGATGCACCGGACTGTTTTAAAACAAATTCCATACGGCTTATCTGATCAGCCATAGAAGATTCAAACCCGTCGGTTTCTATTATCAGAGCAGCCTCTTTATCTGTGCACAAACCCACGTTATAGAATTTTTCAACCGTAACAAGAGTATTTCTGTCCATAAAATCAATCGTTGACGGGTAAATATTTTTTTCTATCATTTCTGTCACAGACTTTGTTGCATCATCAACACTGTCAAAATACGCCATTACAACTCTTGTTGTTTCAGGCTTAGGAATAAGCTTCAGAGTAGCCTCAACTACTATACCTAAGGTGCCTTCACTTCCTATGAATAATTGTTCCAGGTGATAACCTGTCGCATTTTTTATGGTATTTGTACCTGTTACCATAAGAGAACCGTCAGCAAGCACTACCTTTAACCCTAAAATATAATCTTTTGTAGTCCCGTATTTAAAGGTTTTCGGGCCTCCCGCAGACTGAGCAATGGCACCGCCTATTGTTGATACTCTCAGATTTGAAGGATCAGGCGGGAAAAACAAACCCGACTTGTTGACCTCTTTCTGAATATTTTCAACAGTCACACCCGGCTGGACAACAGCCGTCATATTGGTTTTGTTGATATCAAGAATTTTATTCATTTTGGTAAAATTCAGGATAATTCCGCCCTGAACAGGGATACACGCTCCAACAAGATTAGTGCCTGCACCGCGGGCAATGACGGGTATTTTATGAGTATTCGCAAAAGACAGTATGCTCTGTACTTCTTCAACCGTTTCCGGAAAAACCACTACATCAGGCAGCACATCAGATGCAATACCGTTTGTACCGTCCTGAGCATATACATAACATTCCTCTTTTGAAGTCAGAATATTATCTTTTGACACAATATTTTCTAATTCAGTTTTTATCTTGTTCTTTGTAATCATACCACTATATTTTCAAATGCTATACCTTGAATATTTTATAACATAAAAACTTTTTTACCAACAAAATCAGTAAAAATACTAAATATAACTTTAACTTTCTTCCGCTGATGAAAGAACTGTCTTGAGATTAGTCCTCGTTCACGAAAGCTGTAAGTTTTTCAAGATTTTTTGTCAGTTTTTCAAGTTTTGCATCAATATCTTCAATCTTGGATGCCAAAACTCCGACATCACTTTTTGCGGTTAATTCAAGAATAGTTGTTAACTTTTCATCTAATTTTAAAAGTCGTACTTCCTGTTTTTCAATCAAAGCACCCTGTTCTGCCAGTTTTCCGCTGAGACTTGTAAATTCCTGTGAATAATCAACAGGTTGCGGCAGCTCAATACCTCCGAGCAATTCTTTTACAGCCCCAATAACAGTTTCCGAACTTTCGTCAACGGATGCCTTTGCAGCTTTCACTAACGTTTTCAGTTCATCAATAGAATCAAGTTTTGACTGTTTTTCATATATGTTGGTAATCGTTTCGCCAGCATTATCAACCCATTCGGCAAGCATAATCAGGGACTGATTAATGATACTGTTATAGTTATTGCTTTCTGCAAGCGCCATTTTAACAGCAGTCATACCTTCTTCCAGTGAGCTGAATTTCGTACTGTTTGAAACATTTTTTATCTGTTCATCAATATCTTGTGCAAGAAGTTTGAACTCATTCAGAGCACCTTCAATCAAATTGTATGAATTATCAGATGTGAGCAATAATTTATTAACTCTTGTACTGATGCTTGTAACATCTTCTTTCATTTTAGTCATTGTATCTGCGATATTACATTCATCAATTTTGTTCATCTGTTGTCTCATGGTATCAACCATAACAACAATGCTGTTGAGTTCTTCGGTAAACTCTTCCGAATTAACCGATACCCCGTTCTGGTTCAATTCATTCAGGTATATTCTGATTTTTGCAACATCAGATTCAATATCCTGCATACTGTAGGTATAATCTGTTTCTTCATCCCCTGACTGAAGAATAGATATATTTTTCTTGATATCGACTAACATATCTTTAATACTGTTTCTGTCAGGAACAGAAGATTCGACAATACTCTTTGCGCTTTCTCTGATTACATCACCGATTTCATTGTTTTGTCTTTTCAGCGCATCACCGCTCAGATGAAGTTCTTCGACACTGCTCTTGATTTCAGCCAAAGCTTCTTCAACAGATACCCCTCTTGAGGTTGCTCTTTTTGCGTTATCCTTGACCAAGTCAGAAATATCAGCACATTTTGAGGTGATTTCTTTAAGTTCAATCTGAATGTTATCATACCCTGAATTATTCAGTTCCGTAACGGAAACGAGTTCATCAAGTTTTTCAGAGAACTGTTCAAACTGGGTTTTCTTCTGTTCTTTTAAGGTTTCTTCATCAACGAGGAATTCCGAAACATTACCCAGCATTGACATAAGTGAATTATATACATCTTTTCTGAAGGATTGGGTTGCCTTATTCAACTCTTCTCTGTTTTGAGAAGTTTGTAAAGTGTAGGAATATTCTTCAACAATTCTGTTAATATTTGACTGCAGGGTGTGCTTTAAATCACCGATTGCAGGCAAATCCTTGAGCTGAGAAAATTTTTCAAGCTTGTTAAATATTTCCAGCTCTTCTACCAAATGGTTTAACTTTGAAATTCTTTGTTCTGTATTTGCATTAAGGTTATACAGCCCGGTTTTGAGCATTTCAAAATGATCAACAATTTCCTGAGTATCGATTTTCGGTTCTTCTTCTTTCACTGGAGCTGAGAGTGAACCACCGTTTTCGACTGCTGTTTGTATTCTTGAAAAGATATCAATAACACTTCTTTTCAGGTTATCAGTAGTTTTTTCAACTGTTGTACCGAGGACTGTAAGGTCATCCGATATATGCTGAACAGCATCGTCTGATACGGTCTGAATATATTTTTGAAGGTAATCAACGCAGTCCTTCATATTATCATTAACTAAAGAAATATCTTTTTTAATAAGTTCTGAAGACGTAAGTGCCTGGTTATAAAGTGTTTCAGACGAATTTCTCAGGGTATTCAGCATATTTTTTTCGATTTCACCAGTGAAATTTTTAACGACCTGATCATTTATACCTGCATTATTTGTGAGAATTTCCAGACGGTTAACTTTTTCTGTCAACCTTGATATAAGTTCTTTCAAATCCTGGTTAATAACTTCATCGACATTAACATTCATTTTGCCGAGTTCTTTTTTAACTTCCAGAATATTAGTCTGGAGAATAGTATATTCATCAGTCGGCTTAGCCTGTTCGTTATTGAGTTCATTCAAGGTAGTCACAATATTTTCCAGTGACTGAAGTACCGAATAGAACTGATTATTGCAATCTTCACTTGTCATCATTGCATTTTTCATTTCATCAACAAGTGATTTTATCTCATCAAATTTTGTCCCCAAACTCTCAAGATTTTCTAATTCTGTCATTTTATCCCATATCCCACAAATAAGTCCACTTTATCAATTATATTTTACCATAAAACTCAGAATTCGCCATTGTGTTAAGGTTTTTTAAGAGGGGTAACTAAAAAAGACAAAAATAAAGCTCCAAAAAACTAAATTTACCCCTATCCTTCCTGAAAATATCCGAAAGATTTAAGTATACTATCCTTTTTGCGCCAGTCTTTTTCTACTTTAACCTGAAGTCCGAGGAAGACTTTTTTCTCGGTAATCTTTTCTAAGTCTTGCCTTGCCTGTGTCCCTACTGTTTTTAAAAGGCCTCCGCCTTTTCCGATTAGGATACCCTTTTGACTCTTTGTTTCGCAGTATATGGTAGCTCTGATTCTGTCAATATCAGGCTCTTCAGAGTATTCATCAACCTTTACGGCAACCGAATGCGGAATTTCATCAGAAGTATTTATCAAAATTTTCTCTCTGACAATTTCTTCCACTATTGAACGCATATTTTCTTCAGTTACAACGTCTTCCGGATAGAGGAATTCACCTTCCGGCAGGTATTTTTTTATTTCTTCAACAAGTTTAGCTTTATTTTTGCCTGTTTTTGCAGATATTCGGACAACCTGAGCAAAATCAGGATAGAGTTCTCGGTAGGACAAAATATTTTCATCAATCTTTTTAGGTGATGCTTTATCTGTTTTATTCAGCACCATAATCACAGGGGAATTCACGTTTTTAAGCACATTCTCGACTATCCATTTATCCCCTTTCCCCGCAGGAGTAGAAACATCAACCAAAAACAATACCAAATCAGCATCAGGAACTGAAACTTTTGCTTCATCAAGCAAAAACTCACCTAATTTATTGAGCGGTTTGTGCATACCTGGTGTATCGACAAATATAATCTGAACATCCTTTTCGGTAAAAATACCTTTTATGCGCTTACGGGTAGTTTGTGCTTTATTTGTCGCAATAACAATCTTCTGCTCTAATATTTGATTTAAAAGAGTAGATTTCCCTACATTTGGTCTTCCTATAATTGCAACAAATCCGCATTTCATAATACGACTCTAACATAAACCACATAATATAACAAATGCCCTGCACTTACCCCAAAATAAAAATGCCGATCTATTTATTGATACGGCACATACTCACGCTTTTTAATAGTGGAGGAGAAAATAAAGAAAAGAGATTAGATTAGTTACATATACCATGTACCCATATATAAAAAGTATATAACATTTTTGGCAAAATATCTTAAAAATAAAACTCTGCTTTGTTCTCAGGCAACAAACAATCAATTTTTAACAAGTGGCAAAAATTACACTTATTATTGGTTTTTAGGCAATAGTATTTGTCTAAAAAGACAAAAATATACCTTAAATTTACCCTCATTTTTATATTAAGTTTTGTTACAAAAGTATATACAAAAAAGCAATTTTTCGCATATTCATGCACTTTATATATATAATAAGAAGTAAAGAGGATTATTGTATGTCCCTAATATCATCATTTTTAACAAAGAAACAACAAATGCAGGGAAACCTTGCCGCTTTAAAGGATCCTGATGTAGTAGAACAAGAGATTGTTGATGAGTCACAAACCGTAGAAAAGCCTATAAAGTCATCAGACGTAGGATCTTTGTTGAACGAAAATCGTTATACAAAAACTCGTTTTGAACAGTCTTCAACAACTTATAATAAAGTATACGAGCCTTCTGGCGATTTAACGGCAATCACCGGTTGTTCCATTGCACCTGATGTTCTGAACAACAGCGTTTCAAACAATGCAAATACAGTTGTTGGAGACACACGTGCAGACATTGGCGCAATCAAATTTGTAGTAAAAGGCACAGCTATTGAAATCGCTGAAACTTCATTACGTACACTCAGAATGAACCAGGATAAATATCCTGATTTTCAGGTAAGGGCAATGAATATTGCTAAAAATCGCTGGATACCACACGTAACAGATCTGACTACAGGATATGCACTCAACTTTGAACAAACTTTGATGTTCATTAATAACGTAGCATTACCTGCTCTTACATAATCAGAACAGATATTATTCAACATAACTATTTATTTTAAAACCTCTTTTTGATATCATAACTAACAGATAATAAAAAGAGGTTTTAAAATGTTTAAACAAAGCATTACGACCAAAAACATTATCTTTTTGATAATGGTAATTATATTAATAAAATTCTTTTCACAAATAACAGCAACGGCAATGCTGTTTTTTGCGGCGTATGTATTTGCCTGCTCACTTAACCCGCTCGTTGATAAGTTCAGTGAAAAGATGAACAGAGCGACTGCCGCAAGCATAGTTATGGGCGGTGTAACTCTTATTATATTTGCGGTATTTTTGCCATTATTCATTATTGCCGTAAAACAGATTGAACAATTTGTTGGAGCAATGCCTGAAAAGTTCGGTATTATAAAAGCCTTTATCTTAAACACAAAAATATTGGGACAGTCGGTTGTATCAATGATTGATATACCTTCGTTTGTAGAACCCGTGTCAAAGTTTACGACGGAGCTTGTAAACCAGTCTATAAATATAACTCTCAGTCTTGCATCAGCCTTGATATACCTGCTTGCGATGTGCGTTATCACATACTACTTTATGGTTGATAAAGACACTATCAGAAAAGGGTTTATGCTGTTATTCCCGGGGCATATCAAGAAAAAAGCCGATACCATTATAACAACAATATCAGAAAAAATAGGTAAATACATTATAGCCCAACTTACAGTAATCAGCGGTGTCGGGTTATGTGTAATGATTCCTCTTCTTCTTCTGAATATTGACTGTGCTGTTCTGCTCGGGTTTATATCGGCTATTTTAGACTTAATCCCAGTTATAGGACCGAGCATAGCTTTAGTTATATGTATTATTATGTGTTACAGTTACGGGCCGCTTATATTGAGTTTGGTAATATTTTTCTTTTTACTGGCACAATGGATTGAAAATAATTTTGTAAGACCTTATGTATTTGGGAAATTTTTAGACTTACACCCGCTTATAATCTTCTTTTCAATATTTGTTACCGCAAAATTCTTCGGTGCAGTCGGAGTGATATTTGCACCGGCAATTGCCGCAACTATATGTGTTCTCGTAGATGAACTATACATAAAACCTATTAACAGAGAGAATTAATGACAGAAACATATCTATACGAACGAAAATTTAAAAAAGACACCGATTATAATGTATGGTTTGCATTCCCCGAGTGTAAATCGTTTTCGCTGTCATCATTAGGATATTTATGGATATACAAAGAACTTGATGAGATGGAAAACGTATGCGTTGAAATGATATCCACCGATACGGAAAGAACAAAAATAAACCCGAAAGAAGTTGATGCGATAGGTTTTTCGTTTTCTTTTGATATGGATTTTATCAATATTTTCAAACTTCTTGAACGTTTTAACCTTCCAATAAAATCTCAGGACAGAAGTGAAGATATGCCGTTAATCTTTGCGGGAGGCCCTGTTTTAACAGCAAACCCGCTACCCTACAGAAACGTTTTTGATTTTATGTTTATCGGA
The DNA here is from genome assembly GCA_024695725.1 of Cyanobacteria bacterium RUI128. Next base: position 12,851 of record JAILHQ010000076.1, read on the forward strand.
GACGGGGAAGGGGTAAACAGTAAAATTATCGAAATTTGCAGGACAAATAAAGGCAAACCAAAAGCCGAAATATTAAAAGAACTTGCAGGGATAGACGGTGTTTACGTGCCTGATATACATAATGCCGATAACCCGGTAAAAAAATCACATTCAAACCTGAGCAAATGTATTTATACTCCGATTTTAAGCGAAGACAGTTTCTTTTCCAATACTTTTATTATTGAAACTTCAAGAGGATGCTACAACAGATGCGGTTTTTGTATAGCATCTTACCTGAATCTTCCTGCAAGATTTGTAGAATATGAAACCATAATAGAAACAATAGAACTCGGGCTTAAACATACAAACAAAATTGCCCTGCTGGGGGCATTAGTCAGTGCCCATCCGAGATTTGAAGATATTTGCGAATATATATACAACAAAATACAAAACGGGCAGCATATTGAGATGAGCATTTCATCAATGCGTGCAAATACACTTACCCCTAAGATAATAAAGACGCTTGTCGCAACGGGACAGAAAAATATAACAATCGCGATTGAAGCCGCAACAGAAAGATTACGCAAAGTCATAAACAAGAATATTACGGAAGAACAAATCTTTAATGCTGTCAAAGTTTCAAAAGAAAACGGACTTAAGGGTATAAAAATATACGCAATGATAGGACTCCCGACAGAAACACAAGAAGACATATCAGAATTTATAAGACTTGGGAAAGACTTAAAGAAAGAGTTTAAAGGTTTTGATACAACCTTCTCTTTTTCAACTTTTGTGCCAAAACCTCACACCCCTTTCCAGTGGACAGGCAGAGAAGATACAAAATCATTGGAAAAGAAAATTAACTACCTGCAAAAAGAGTTTCATAAAAACGGTATTGGGGCAAAGTTTTCAAGCCCTAAGTGGGATTATTATCAGACACTTTTATCACGCGGAGATGACACACTGACTGATTACCTGATAGAAGTTTACAAACAGGGCGGGAAATTAGGAGCCTACAAAGTTGCTGCAAAAAAATACAACATCAACACGGACAAGTTTGTTTTGGAAAACTATGATATCCAAAAATCAAAACTTCCCTGGGATATAATAGACATTTCCCCCGGGAAGCAGATTTTAATAAATGAATATAACCGACTTATGAAGTACAATTAGGCTACCAGCTTGTTAGCCTCTTCCTCTTCACGTCTTTGCTCTTGTAATTTGGCAAGTTCTTGTTCCTGTTGCTGTTGAGCAATACGTTTTGCTTCCTCCTCAGGTGTTTCTACAGGTTTTTCCTCATCCTCAACATCACCATTAGCAGGATCGTTTGGATTGTCCTTATTACCGCTGCCTTGAACGTTTCCGTCTTCACCTCCGGGTCCGCCAACAACTTCAGTGCCATCACCACCGTCTGTAGCACCATCACCCGTTACACCAGGATCAGTTGTTAATGTCGCTTCTCCCGGATTAGCCGGCATACCAAGTTTGGCATTCAACCTGAGTAAACCATCACCGCCCAAAGTAACGTTTTCTTCACCATTACCTGAATATTCAATACTTGTTAAATTAACGTCTTGACTAAATTGATATCCGGGAGAATCTGCATCATCAGTACCGGTTCCCGGATTTTGATTTTGCGGGTTTCCCTCTGTTCCGGCTAAAGCATGAGCACCTGTCTGCAAACCTGATTGTCCCGGAGCAGTAATAACGCCATTCGGAGATTCATTTGGAACGATATCCGCCTGTACACCTGTGCCGTTATCTGTATTAACATTTGACACAGCTAATGAACCTGCACCAGCTCCGGATACGCCTTCATTTTTCCAGGCAACAACCCATACGCTGGTACTTTCATCAACACCGTACTTTGATCCCCAGTGTACATTACCCACATCAGGTTTATTATCATCCTGCGGCGGACCCATTGGAGAATACCAACCGGCATTGTAATCATCATTACCCAGGCCAAGTTGTTTCTTTTTTCGAATATCATCTATGGTTAAATCACCAGCCATGACAAATCCTTATATTAATATTTGCTCTCTATAAATATAAAGTTTATAAAAAAGCCTCAATTTCAAAGCCTCAGCAAGTTGTAACATGTCTTAACATGTAAAAATTACAGTTTAGGGGGAAATATGGTGCTTCAATAATTCATTTACCCCACCCCCTATACTTTAATTTATAGTATAATTGACTTATGCTGAGAGTTTTTTTACCAATAGTATTATTAACCTTATCAAATATATTTATGACCTTTGCATGGTACGGGCATTTAAAATTCAAGGGGACCGCATTATGGATAGTCATACTTGTGAGCTGGGGGATAGCATTTTTTGAATACTGCCTTCAGGTACCTGCGAACAGAATAGGGCATGGTGTTTACAATGCGGCACAACTGAAAACCATACAAGAAGTTATCACACTTATCGTATTTTCTGTTTTCTCGGTATGGTATTTAAAGGAAGAGTTTCGCTGGAATTACCTTATAGGCTTTATTTTCATAGTATTAGCCGTATTTTTTATATTTAAAAAATAAAATGTTAAGAATGTTACGAAAAAGTCAATTTTGTGAAACAAAAATACTTTATATTAATGGGATAAGTTAAGAGTATTAATTTTATCTTACCAAAGATATTGTTTAATATTAATGTCGATTAGGATATTAATACATGATTGAAGTACGTATGGACATTATGTATTGATAGAACTGACCTGACTGCTATTATTAAGCAAGCTAACAATGCTGCTTGTTTAATGCCGGGATGTTGCCTGGCATTATACGGGTAAACATAAGACTATCCGTGCCGTTTGACGGTGCAGATATCATCTGTGGTATATGCATATTTAACATATGTATATATATACACTTACACAAATACAACTGAATAATTATAAAGGGAAAAGTCATGTCTATTGGAGCAAAAGACCGGATTGACCAGCTGCTTGTCAAGAAATATGCACAGCAGCAGGTTGACAATCACGAACTTGGGGTGGCCGCAATGGTATCACCTGAAAAAATGATGGACGCTATGAACGATTATGCAGCAGTCCACCGGAACATAATGTTTATGTCAAATCGTATAACAGATATCTGCGCAGGCTTAAAGGCCAAATCCAGATACAGTACGCATTTGCAAGCAAGGGCTTCGTAAGAGGCTTTTGTATCTTTATCTCTCCCCCCTCATCTCAAATAAAAGACGCCTATCTGAGGGATAGGCGTCTTTTGTATTGTTTTTATTTAATTACTTCTTCAAAAATGCAGGAATTTCAATATTTGTAAATGTCTGCATAGGTGGTAATGCAGGAGACTGGTTAGCGCCTACTTCAAAAGAATTTGTTGAATCAGCAGTTGAATTCAAACCTGCGAACAAAGAGTCAATTGAAGGAGTCTTTATTTCTCCTGTTTTTGGTACTTCAATCTGACTTACCTGAGGTTTCAGTTCAAAACCTGTTGCAATAACGGTGATAGAGATTTCACCCTGCAGTTCTTCATCAATTGTAGTACCGATAATAATTTTAGCGTCGTCTAATACAGAATCGTTAATGAAGGTAATAGCATCATTAAGTTCGAATATACCCATATCAGAACCGCCTGAGATATTAACGATTAAGCCGCTTGCACCCTGAATAGAGTTTTCAAGTAACTTAGAGTTAACAGCGATTTTAGCAGCTTCGAGAGCTCTGCCTTCGCCTTCACCGTGACCGATACCCATAACAGCAGAACCTGAGTCCATCATAACGCTTCTTACGTCAGCGAAGTCAACGTTAATCAAACCAGGCTTAGTAATGATATCAGAAATACCTTTAACACCTCTCAAAAGAACTTCATCAACTACTTTGAAGGCATCAAGAACGCCTGTTTTTCTGTTAACAACTTCCATAAGTTTATCGTTAGGAATAACCAGCAGAGAGTCAACAGCTTCTTTAAGCTTTTCAATACCCTGAGTAGCCTGAGCCATTCTGCGTTTACCTTCCATTTCAAACGGTTTGGTAACAACACCGACTGTCAAAATGCCCAAATCTTTAGCAACCTGAGCAACAACAGGAGCAGCACCTGTACCGGTACCACCGCCCATACCTGCTGTAACGAAGACCATATCAGCGCCTTCTAATGCAGCTGTAATTTCTTGTTTTGCTTCTTCTGCAGCATTTTCACCAACCGAAGGATCATTTCCGGCACCAAGACCGTGAGTTAATTTTTCACCGATTTGCAATTTATTTTTTGCAGTTGATCTGCTCAAAACCTGTAAATCAGTATTCATTGCCCAGAACTCAACACCTGAGAGTCCTGATTTTATCATTCTATCAACGGCATTTCCGCCGCCACCGCCAACACCGATGACCTTAATCTTTGCCAAATCAGCTGATTCAGAAACCGGAGTTGATGATTGTGTATCTTCTAATGGATTTCTTTTCCCAAAAATATCTGCACCTAAATTTTCCACGATCTAACCTCATTCTATATTTCTACTTATAATATACTACCATAGTATTGTAAATAGGGAAAATAGTAAAGATTTTTTGCAAAAACGTAACAAAATATTTCATATTCGTTCAAAAAAAAATTTGACAATATTTATCAAAAACAGAGGCAGACATGCAAGTAACGTTATATCCAAACAGAAATCAGTACGTACCATCTACGCCAAAAAAGCAGAAAACCCCTGTGTCCTTTGGTTCTAATCCGTATTCACGCGCCCTTGCTTTTACAAATAATGATTTTTTCATAAATATACAAGGTTACGGCAGAAATGAAGGTTGGGCAACAGCTGTTCGGAGTATAGCAGACAATGCTGCCATCAGAATCAGACAGGTTAACACATCAGACGAAGTTTTGGCATATATTGCTACCGGAATTAAAGGTGCAAACTGCCTTACCCAAAACCTGTGCAAAAAAACTCACAGCGGGATATTGAGAACAAACAGAAAAGGCTATGGCAGAGCAGGACAATGGAAAGGTACCGAACTTGTTACCCCTCTGAAGGATCAATACGTGAGCTATATTCCAAGACTTGAACCATTGAAGAAAACTCCTTTAAAATCGCCATTTTATGATATTGATGTTGCCAAAATTGAAACATCAGGGCCTTTAGATGATTATGAATATCAGATAGTACACCCGACAGACGAAAAAATAAACAATGCGCTTGACAGAGTCGGAGGTAAATTCTTCAACCTGAAAAAAGATTTCATATCAAAACCGCAGAATGTAACGAACGATACTCTGCCTCAGATAAATTCAGACATTGCGGAAATAAGATGGATAATGGCACAGTCAATGCCTTGGGAGAGAGGGAGTGATGCTATATCAAACGTATTTATGCGTTCTCTGTACAAATCAATGGGAGTAAAAACTTATCCTGTCAAGAAAGGTATTTCTCTTGACCTTGAAGCCTTTTGTACCCCGTTAAGTGAATATAAGAAGAATTTCTCGACATATTTTGAGGTTGAACCGCGTGTAACTTATTAAAGTTCAGCGGACAACTTCGTTGTCCTTAAATTGAAAATGGAAAGTTGAAAATGGAAAATATCTTAATAGCCTAACGGCTATGGATATTATATATTTTAATATCTGTGAACGATAGCGAACAAAATAATTTTCCATTATCTATTTTCAATTTTCAATTGAAATTATTGTTTAGCGAATCAAGTTCGCTAAACTATAATTTATCAATCCAAGGTTGCCCAATAGAGCTTTGAGAAATACTTTTTAAACTTTGCTATCGGATAAGTTGATTCTTTTTCGGTAACAGAATCATATATAGTCACATTTCTGCTGTCTATACCGACAATAGATACATTGTGTTTTGGAATAACACCAATTTCTCTGTCCATCAAAGGTATTTCGTCATTTTTGTCTTCTTTTTGAACGGTGCCCGCATTAACGACTCCTCGCCCTGTAGCAAGACACTGTTTTGCCTTTCGGATATCCGCATCAGTAATTTTTGTTCCTGATTCAGACATCAGTTTGCCAGTAAGCGCATAGAAGAACTCTGTTGCGGTACCGCTGTCAACTCTTCTGTCATTTTCCCCGCGATGGTCTTTATAGAAACATTCAGGCAGATTCATTCTTCGGTTGATAAAGTCATCTGATTCTCTGAATTTTTCGTATGCATAAATCATTCCGGCATAATCTGCATCTTTACGCCCTAATCTGCTCATATTATGACTTATTACATCGGCCGGAACTGTATATATTTTATTAAGTCCTTTATATTCAACCACGCACTTGGTTTTATCATAATCACTAGGCAGCACATCATCAAGGAACTGTCTTCCTGCCTGAGTTCTGACAAGACTGTTTATGATACCTGCCGCATAACAGGTCCCCGTTGTACCTTGTCTTATAGGCTTAAGAATTTTACCGTCGAGAGGTGCTTCTTTGTATAAGATGTTATAAGGTTCGCCCCTGTGAATAACTCTGCTGCTGAGATAACCGCTGACAACAATATCTTCACCGTCTTTTTCAAAATATTTATCAACATAACTCTTAACCCGTCCTTTTCCGTCATAGTAGGTTGTCAGAACGAGACTTCCGCCATTGTATATTTTTTGCCAGCCAGAATTATCATCTTTATAAAAATGTTTGATAACATCACCGTTTTCATCATAAGTCAGTTCTGTTGTGCTGGTGCGCCCGTGTACACTTCTTGCGGTCATTTTACCCTGATTATTATAAAATATTGTTTCTTTCGGTCTGAAAGGGTCTATCGTTTCTATAGAGAAACGTGTACCGTTTTTTCTGTATTCAATAACTTTGTCGTCAGCATAAACAGCTCTGTCGATATTTCCGTTCGGGAAGTATTTATAAGTTACTTTTTCCTCAACCCCTGATGAGTATTTTATACTTGTTGCAAGAACTCTGCCTGATTTATCATACATAATTGACGATTTTGCATCTTTAACCATTTCATCTTTTTCAATATCATAAGCATAGTTATTGCAAGTATTAAAAACGTTGGCAAGATGCTGAGCCATATCAGCAACAGCCTGAGTACATTCTTTGCCCATATACGGGTTAAGCCCGTCGAGATAATTCTTAGCAAGTTTTTTCGCTTCAGGTGAAGAATATACAAAATCTGTCGGTTCTAATATCCCGTTTTCATCTTTAAAGTTAGCGGTATAAGAAGGCAGGTCATCATCCTCAGAATCAACAACCGTTGCTTGCACGGCAGAACTATTAACCGTATTGGTATTCGCTGATGCATTCATCGGAGATAACGATGCAAGAGCCATAAGAGTACCCATCAAAGCATTATTGCAGGTATGCTTAAGCCCCTGATTTTTATCCTTAGAGGAGGTGTTTCCCGTAAAATTATTTGTTGATAGCGGAGTAATGTTTGAAATATGCATATTAGACCTTCCGAATATATAACGCCCGAAAAAATAAAATTTGCCATAAAAAAAAGGAATGACTTGTGTCATTCCTTTTTTATTTGATAACTTCTTACGCTATTTCCGCTTTATCTTTCTTAGGTAACTGAACCACTTCAGCTTTATTTCTGTCTTCGACCATCTGCTTGGTTATAACGAACTTGTCGATATCACCTTTTGACGGGATATCATACATTATATCAAGCATAAGCTCTTCGACGATAGAGCGAAGGGCACGAGCACCCGTTTTACGTTTAATTGCTTCTTGTGCAATAAGTTCAATTGCATCAGGCTCAAATTCCAATTCAACCCCGTCCATTTTAAGCAGACACTGATACTGCTTGATGATAGCATTTTTAGGCTCTGTCAGAATCATCTTCAAAGTCTTTTCATCAAGCGGATCAAGAACCGCATAAATCGGGATACGACCGATAAATTCAGGTATCAGACCGAACTTAAGCAAATCTTCCGGCTGAAGTTTTTTGAGCATTCTTGCAGCTTCAATTTCTTTTTCAGCCTTTGTACCAGCGCCTTTAGCACCGAACCCGATAGCAGAACCGTCTTTAACTCTGTGACCGATAATTTTATCCAAATCAACGAACGCACCGCCTACTATGAACAGAACGTTGCTTGTGTCAATCTGAATGAATTCCTGATGCGGGTGTTTTCTTCCGCCCTGCGGAGGAACATTAGCAACAGTACCTTCAATAAGCTTCAGTAAAGCCTGCTGTACACCTTCACCTGATACATCACGAGTAATTGAAGTATTTTCAGACTTACGCGCAATTTTATCGATTTCGTCGATATAGATAATACCACGTTCAGCTTTTTTAGCATCAAAATCGGCATTTTGGTAGAGTCTTAACAAAATATTTTCAACGTCGTCACCTACGTAACCTGCTTCTGTCAGGGTTGTAGCATCGGCAACGGCAAAAGGAACATCAAGCATCTTAGCCAAAGTTTGCGCAAGTAAAGTCTTACCGCTACCTGTCGGGCCGACCAACAAGATATTTGATTTTTGAATTTCAACATCTGAAGTATCTTTGTTATGCTCAAGACGTTTGTAATGGTTATAAACAGCAACAGACAGAACCTTTTTAGCATCGTCCTGACCAACAATATGTTCGTCAAGATATGCTTTTATTTCGTGCGGTTTAGGAACAGACTTCAGAGCGTCCTCAACCGTAGTTTCGCCTGCTTCTTTCTTGTTATCTTTATCTTTATTTTCAAAAAATTCTTCATCAAGAATTTCATTACAAAGCTCGACACATTCATCACAGATATAGACATCAGGACCTGCGATAAGCTTTTTCACCTGATCTTGAGTTTTACCACAAAATGAGCATTTTAATCTGCTGTCATTTGCCATAATTATCTCCTATAATGCATCTTTAGTAATAACTTTATCAATCATACCGTATTTCAGAGCTTCGTCCGGAGTCATGATATAATCTCTGTCGGTATCTTTTTCGATTTTAGAGATATCCTGACCAGTGTTAGAAGCTAAGATTTCATTCAGTGATTTTTTAATTCTCAGAATTTCCTGAGCCTGAATTTCGATATCGGTAGCCTGACCCTGAGCACCACCTAAAGGCTGGTGGATAAGCACTCTTGAGTGTGGGAGAGCCATTCTCTTACCCTTTGTACCTGAAGACAGGAGGAAAGCACCCATAGAAGCAGCCTGACCTAAACAAATAGTGCTTACGTCAGCTCTGATGTGCTGCATTGTATCATAGATAGCGAAACCTGCTGTTACACTACCGCCCGGGCTGTTAATGTATAACATAATATCTTTTTCCGGGTTTTCACTGTCTAACAGTAATAACTGCGCAACTACAAGGTTTGCGACCATATCATCAATCTGTGTGCCCAAGAAAATAATTCTTTCTCTCAATAATCTTGAAAATATATCAAACGAACGTTCACCTCTGCTTGATTGTTCAATTACAACAGGTACAAAACTCATATTTATAATCCTTTCTTTTACAATATTATACTCTATTTTTCAACTTTAGCTTTAGCTTTTGTTTTAGGTTTAGCTTTTGCTGCGGTTGTTTTCTTAGCAGGCTTTTCTGCTGCTGTCTTTGTAGTTTTTGCAGGTTTCTCAGCCTTCTCTGTCTTTTCAGCTTTTTTAGCCTTTTTCGGTTTATCCTGAGCTGTTCTGACAAACTTAACAGTATTGTTATCAACAAGGAAACTGATAACTTTTTCGTTCAGAATTTGCTGAGAAATATTGTTAATCATACCCGGGTTTTGGTACATATACTTAGCAAAAGTTTCCTTATCCATCTGATAAGCTGCACTAAGCGAATCTAATCTTGCAACCAGAGTTTGCTGATCAACAACGATCTTCTCTTCTCTTGCGATTTTATCAATAATAAGCGAATTTTTAATTCTGTAAAGCGCATCATCATTGATAGTATTCATTATATTGTCATAACCCTGAGCCTGGATAGCCTGTTCCCAGGTAAATCCCTGCCCTTTAAGTTTTTGTTTATATTCTTCAAGAAGAGATGCAGCTTCTCTCTTAATCATAGCATCGTGAATATCGACTACAACCTCTCTGTGGAGTTTGTTCATTATCGACTTTTCTGAATTTTTTCTGTCGATACTTTCTTTTTGTCTGTCGATATACTGCTGAATATCTTCTCTGAGCTCTCCTACTGTCTTGAAAGGCCCAACCTTCTGAGCGAACTCATCAGTCAGTTCAGGAAGAACTCTTTCTTTTATTTCGTGTATTTTGCACTTAAACACTGCAGGTTTGCCTGCAAGTTTTGTTTCGTGGTAATTCTCAGGGAAAGTAACATTTACGTCGAAATCTGTATCAAGTTTCTTGCCGACGAGCTGTTCCGCAAACCCCGGAATAAAATTAGAATTTGACAGATCCATAGTGTAATTTTTAGCTTCACCATGGTCAATTTTTTCGCCGTCAACATAACCGTCGAAGTCGAATACTATAACGTCATCAGCCTTAGTATTTCTGTCAACAACGAGTTCAAGTTTAGCTGACTGATTAAGGAGGTTTTCGAGTGACTTATCGAATGCATCATCCGGAGTAACATATTCCTCAACTTCAACAGTCATATTTTTATACTCTTTAAGAGTTACTTCAGGTTTAAGTTCAATAACCGCAGTAACTTTAACATCTTTACCCACTTCATAATCATACTTTTCAACCTGAGGCTGCATAAGAACTTCAAGTTTATTTTCGGTAATAACCTGTCTGAAAGCTGAAGGGAGCAGGGTTTCCAATGCTTCTGCAATAATTCTCGGCTTTCCTACCTGACGTTCAATAATGTTACGAGGTGCTTTACCTCTGCGGAAACCGGGAACATTCATATGCTGAGCATAAGAATGAACCGCTCTGTTATACGCATCCAGACCATCTTTTGCGGGGATTTCAATCTTAACGCGCGCAATATTATGCTCTTCTTTTTCTAAATCGATTTTCATTTCTTCACCTTTATTTGTACAAATATAATAATAAAATAGTTAACCTTAATAATAGTACATTAAATAAGAAATTTGTGCAACTTTTTAGCAAAAATACACCATCCTGAATAAGTAGAAGTCTACCGAAATTTCATTCATTTTCGTGCTATCAAAACATCTTTTCCGAAAATATTTACCCCTTTTCCCCACTAATTTACCTCCCGAAAAAGAAAGAAACAGGCGGGTTGCGCCTGTTTCTCCTGTTATATAATAGTAATGTCTTCTTATGAACGATCAAAGGCTGACAGATCTGCAGGATCAGGAATCTGCTTCTTGATGAATTCCAGTACAACATTTTCATCAGCGATTGCACCATCTGATGTTACAGTCGGAGAATCTGAGTCAGAACCCATCTTGACTTTTACACTGTGATGTTCAAAGTCATAAGTCACCTCAGTACCTGCTGTCTTGACAACTGCTTTGGCAAAATCATTATTTTTGATGTATACCGTAGCAATTGAGCCATCCTTCATAGCAACTTTTACTTTTTGATAATCGCCGCTTGGATCTACAAGTTTTGGAAAATTATCCTTAACAGCAGATGCATTTTCAAAGTTTTGGAGAACTTCGTTAGCTGTTTTGATTGTATCAATAACTTCAGCCTTAGTTACGCCTGCTTCAGTTGCTTCTTCGTCAAGAATTGCATCTTCATCAACTTCTATGAATGGTGACAATCCGTTAGCTTCTCTGAATTTAGGGTTAGATTTAACGAATTTTTCCAGAACGGCAAAGTCTTTGACTACACCAGGAATATCTTCACTTGAGTGAACATCAGAAGAAGTAGAATTCTTATCTGGAACATTTTCTATAGTAACAGTATTGTCATTCTTGAAGCTAGCTAATACATTGTCGTCTGCATCTTTACAAATGATCTGTGTAATATTTCCGTCATCATCAGCTTTGACCTCTACCTTGGTACCATCAGTCAAAGTAAATGTGGTTGTTTTAGTACTATCCTCATACACAGGATCACCGTCAAGAAGAGCCGGATTCGCAATATGCTTCAGCACATCAACAGCATCTCTGAATCTTTCCTTGTTAGCATCAACTGTTGTATCTTCGTGAACTTTATGTTGAGTAATCTTATCTTCTCGGAAAGCATCATCTATAGCAGTTGGAGCACCTGTAGCTTCTTTTGCTGCCATACCTTTTCTGACTAGAGCTATCAGTTGATCAGATTCATCCATTACGGCACCTAAATCAATCACATCATCACCACCAGGCTTTTTAAGGGATATCTTGCCTTCTGCCACGTCATATGTAACATCAACGTCACCCGTTCTTGATACAACATTGACCTTGAGTATTTCATCAGAACCACCCTCAATAGTTACAACAATTTTTGAGCCATCCTGCATAGTGATTGTGACTTCTGACTGATTATCCTCATCGGTCGGAACAGGTTCACTTACCTCTTTTACCTCATAAGCGCGTTCCAATTTGGCAAGCGTTTCCTGTGCTTTGTCAAGTTCTGCCTTGATAGCCGTACGATTTTCAGCAGTCAGTTCTGTATTAGCTTCAAGCACTGCATCAAGCGAATCCTGATTGATTATTTTATCAACGTCAGGAAGTTCCATTACTTTTCTGTACTCAGGATTTTCAAGGAGAAGTTTTTCGATTGAATCAAAGTTCATACCAAGATTGATTTCTTGACTAGATTCTCCATCGTGGGAAATAATGACTTTACCATCATTCTCGATAATAACAACATCAGACCCATCCTCATTGTACACCATGACAGATTCAATCTTCTCTTCCTCATCGTCAAGCTGTACAACAACTTTAGTTTCATCCTCAAAAGTAATAGTCACTGTGTGAGCGGAGTCATCTTTTACGACAGCGCCGTCTTCAATATTACCGTCATCATCCTTAGGCAGATTAGCAACATCTCCCAATTTCTTGAGGATATCAATAGCATTTGTAAATGTCTGTTTTGCATCTGCTGCACTAAGATCTTCGTTATCAATAGTACCATCATTTATCAAACCAAGGTTATATGCATCATCAATTGCAGGCGGGGTATAAATTTCTTCCGGCGGATCAGCAGGGTTTGCAGGATTTGCAGGATCTGCAGGATTACCGCCCGGCGCAGTAGGACTGCTGTAATAGCCTGAAGAACCATATTCTTTCGTTGCATCAAATTCAGTTTCCGTACCGCCCCTAACTTCATAAGTTCTTCCGTTTTCATCTATCTTATATTGGAAGCTCTTTAACGGGCCGCGACCGTCTTTCCAGTCATTATATTTTTTAATAACCTGTTCTTCATTCTTTTGGTTCTTAACCTGAACATTAGTTCTGTCACCTTCAGTCATAGTCGGAATGATAAGTGTTTTCCCAGCGACGAGCCACTTGAAGTGTCCCCCGGTATCAAACTGAATTGCACCATTATTTCTGTTTGCATTCAAAATTGCTTCCTGACAAGCCTGTCTGTTTGTACTGTCATTTGCCAAGCCCCTGGATTTCAGCACTCTTGTAACCAAATCAGAAAAAGATTCACCCAACTGTACAACATAGCCGTTACCTACTTCAGCTTCATCTGCCACCACTTCGGCATTCTTAGCAGCCATTGCTTTCAGATATGTAATATATTCTGTCTGAGTAATATCCTGTTTTTCATCAGCAGATAAACTATTATACGACTGAATCATTTCCGCTTCAGTAATAGTTCCGTCGTGGTTTTTGTCAATATCAGAAAGCACAACCAATTCATCAGCCGTCAGAATATTCTCATCTGCTTCTGTATTAACCTTGTTGAAAATCGCATCTAACTTAGCTTTTTTGTCAGCGGATAACCCTGAAACGGAAATATCCGATAAATTAATCTTTTTTGCGACTTTGCCATTAAAATTTACGTCACCTGTCATGTTGAACTCCTTATTCCATTATTTGTAACACTACTACGCATGAATTTACGGTATATTTTGCAGAAACTTTAATATATACAAAATGAATTTAACATTTTTTTACAAAAATATCAAGCAAAAAATATTAAAAGTGCCCTCTTTGCAAGAGAGCACTTTCTATATTTACATTTAATTATATTTACCCCTATTTACAAATAGCCTGGCAGTATAAATATAATATACATTTACCCCTTTACCACTATTTACCGATAGCCCAGCGGAAGCCGACAGAGAGCATTACACCGTTACGTCCGCCGTTTCTCATCATAGCCTGACCATAACCTGTGAAGCGTTCACCCCAGCGTTTCTGTACACCGATACCATATTCTACATAAGGTTT
>JAILHQ010000127.1 GCA_024695725.1 Cyanobacteria bacterium RUI128
GTTAACTGATTTTTTCTGCAATCTAAACTTGTTAAATTAACATTCTTACTCACATCCAATTTAGTTAACTTATTATCTTCGCAGCATAATTCTTTCAAATTAACATTTTTACTTACATCTAATTTTTTTAACTTATTTTCATAGCATACTAACTTTACTAAATTAACATTCTTACTTACATCCAATTGTTTTAAATTATTACGATCGCAATATAAGTATTCTAAATTAACGTTCTTACTTACATCTAATTGTTTTAAATTATTACTAGAGCAATCTAAATATTCTAAATTATCAAGCCCTGCAGTTGACAGTTTACCGCTCAAGTGTTCAAAGTGACAGTCAATAGATACAAGTTTTCCCTCTTCCCATTTATAACTATTTGAATCCAAAACCACATCCAAACCAGCACCTTGTTTATTCTGATCTTTTATAATCGCTCTAAGCGTCTCAACATCTTTTTTATCATAAATCAATGTACTATCTACAACCGTAATCTTGAATTTGTACTTTTGCTTACCTTTAGTTTGTGTAATCACAGTCGAACCTGCTTTTTTAGCTGTAATTTTACATATAGAATAATTGTCATTATCTTTAACTTTTTTAACAGTTACAATACTTTTATCCGCTGATTTCCATTTAACCTTCTTACCGGTACAAAATATTTTACCACCGATAGTATCGCTCAGCCCAAGTTCTATATAATATACACCCTCATACACGGCTGCATTTGTATCAACCGGTTTAATTGTACTCACACTCTGCAAAAGCATAACAGCAACAACAAGCAATGACAGTAAACGTTTCATAAAAATATCCTCCTTACTACACTCAAAATGCCGGTGCATAAAAATACATCAAGCATATAGTTTATTGTTAGTACATTAGAAGGTATTCCTGTCAAGGAATACCTTCTAATGCTGTACGTAGTATAGCATTGAACACTTGTTCGTTTTCCGCTTACTCTATAAGCACATAACCATATACCCATGAGCGCAAACACCCTTCGTTCTTCCCGTATATACTTAAGTATGCTATTATTTACTTACTTAAAGCAGACTCTCTATGAATGATATCCTCCCTACCAGGTCCATTAGAAACCATAGTAATAGGATACCCAATCTCACCTTCGATAAACTCGATATAATTACGACAAGCCTCAGGAAGCTCCTCATAATTTATAATACCTCTGATATCCTGCTTCCAACCAGGAAGATTCTTTAACTCAGGCTTATTATATAAATGTTTGAGCTGAACATTCTTGAGCTCACAAATCTTCTTAACTTTAGGAAGTAAAGTGTCATCGTTCATAGCATTAGTTTTGATAATGGAGTAGAATTTGCTGAATATCATACCATTGAAGAAGAATTCCAAAAAGCAATTGATTTAATTAACAATAGACCAAGGAAATGCTTAGATTGGAAAACTCCAGCAGAAGTTTACAAAAATAGTGTTGCAATTACTTGACAATCTAAGCATATATTTGACAGAACGTATAGGACCGACAAAGCAAGAAGCGACGGCAGCGCAGGCCTCGGACTCTATATAGCTAAACTTCTCATCGAGAAACAGCACGGTAGCATAAGCGCAAGTATCATAGATAACCACTTATACTTCGACATCGAATTCTAGTATAAACATATAATTGTAAAATTATTCTTCCGAGACTTGCATATATGTAGAAAACATAATAAAATCAAAACATAGAAAATAACAGAAAGGGGCGTATCGATATGACATTAATCCAAGAAGCAAACATCCTTATGCAGCAACAACCAGAACGCAATCTTCAGATTATTGTCGACACGCTTCACGCTATGTCAACAAACAATACCATTACTGTAGATACATTGCCATTCAAAAGGACAGGTCATGCAAAAGGATTAATTAATCTTCCTCCGGACTTTGATGATCACTTTAATGATATGGACGATGAGATTGCAGATATGTTTTATGGTGATAATCTATGAAATACTTACTAGACAGCCATATACTTCTGTGGGCAATGGCTCAGGAAGAAAAATAGAACCAACAGTACTTGAAGAGATTAATAACCCTGACAATGAAATCTACTATAGCGTATTGTCCGTTTGGGAAATCACTCTCAAAAACGCCAAGAATCCGACTGCTATGCCGATTACCGGAGCAGAATTTGTTGATTACTGCGACAAATCAGGATTTATTAGATTACCACTTATAAATAATCATGTAAAGCAATTACCTACACTAAAAAAAGACGAAGCAATAAGTCATAAAGATCCATTCGATCGTATGTTGATCTGCCAGGCAAAATCAGAAGGAATAACTTTTATAACACACGACGAAAAACTTACTGCATACCACGAGCAATGTGTTAGATTAATATAACGACACGAAAAGGGGACGGTGAATCATCCGTCCCCGTATCTTCATTTAATTACAAAATATCCGCCAATTCTAAGATCAGCTTCTCACTCTTGTCCCAGCCAAGGCAAGGATCGGTGATTGACTTGCCGTAAACGCCTTCGCCGATTGCCTGTGCGCCATCTTCGATATAGCTCTCAATCATAAGACCTTTGACGATCTTCTTGATGTCTTCTGAAACATGGCAACTATGAATAACATCTTTTGCAATACGAATCTGCTCCATGTATTTCTTGCCAGAGTTGTTGTGGTTACAGTCTACTATAACTGCCGGATTCAATAGGTTGCACTCAGCATAGCTGTCAATAAGC
>JAILHQ010000147.1 GCA_024695725.1 Cyanobacteria bacterium RUI128
AGATATTTTCTCAAGAGCATACAAAACATCGGCGGCTTTTGAGGAATTTCGATAAGTCGTTTTTCTTCGGTTTCTTTAGACATAAAAGAAACATGATAATATTTCGGATTAATGTTTATGTAAAGTTTTTTCGTTAAACCAGTATTTCTGAGCGACAAAACTATCTCACGCCTAGTAGGCTGTTGGATTTTTTGTATTCTTGCGCCCTTTAAAAACTCTCTGTTCTGCTCCAGCCAAATATTCAGCGTTAAACTGTCAAAAGATTTGTTATACATTTCCCGTTGAACTGTTCCTGTCGTCTTCAAGCTGTTTTATGTCAATATTGTCACTGTCGTCAGTATAAGTATTCATAATTGGTTCATCAATTTCAACATTGACATCAGCATCAACAACCTCAATATCCGATTTTGTGAAGTCCTTAGTCTTGCCGTCCTCCATTTTAACAGAAATTGTACCGTTTAAAACATTAAGATTTGAAATTTTACCCAAACCGTCAGGTGTCATTACAGACGATCCTACAGGCGGCATACCCTTTGCTGCCTCAATATAATTAGAATATTCATAAGTTAGGCAGCACAATAATCTGCCGCAAGTTCCCGAAATTTTTCCCGGAGCTATCGGCATACCCTGATCTTTTGCCAACTTGACATTTATCGGTTCAAATTTTCTTTTGCAGCTTGAACAGCAAAACTCTCTGCCGCAAACTCCACAGCCGCACATAATAGAGGTTTCGTCTCTTACACCGATATGTCTTAAATCTATTCTTACTCTTGTAAATACCTGTGTTAAATCTTTCAACAACGCTCTGAAATCAACTCTTTCAGGTGCTGTATAATAAAAAGTTATCTTTCTTCTGTCAAACGTAATTCTGCATTGTACAAGATTCATTTGAAGTTTATGCTGTTCAACTAACGCCTTGCACTTAAAGAAAGCTTCGGTTTCTTCTTTTTTAATATCATCAAGAGTTTGCAAATCACGTTGAGATAGAGTTCTTATAACATGCATAGGTTCAGGCATGTTCTTCGATTTTTCCCAAATTTCCGTTATGAGCGAATTGACGAGATATGCTTTTAATGCTTCTTCACCTTTCTGCGTTCTTACAAGTACTGTCTGGCCGTCCTGCAAATTTATTGTTTCGGGTACTTCTAAAGGATAAAAAGTATTTTTAAGGTATTGTACTGCAAATTTAAACATATCTCTCTTCTTCTTTCAATTTTCTGTTCATCAATTTTTCAAGTAACATTTGAGGCGTAATATCTGTATAAACCGCCTCATATATTGCGTTTGATACAGGTACTTCAATATCAAGTTTCTTCGCAAGCTCACAAATTGCTTTTGAGGTTTTTACGCCCTCTGCAACCGATCCGAGTTCATTTAGAATATCATCAATTTTTTTACCTCTTGCAAGCATTGAACCAACAGTGTAATTCCTTGACATCGGGCTTGAACAGGTAGCTATCAAATCGCCCATGCCTGACAAACCGTACAATGTAGACGGATTTGCACCAAGATTTATACTTACCCTGACGATTTCAGCCATTCCTCTTGTTAAAAGAGTACCCGTACAGTTATCGCCCAAACCCATTGTATGAGCAAAGCCCGATGCTATTGCGATAACGTTTTTCAAAGAACCGCCAAGTTCTACACCTATAACGTCAGTATTTGTGTATAATCTGAATTTGTTTGGCACATTCAACTTTTCTTGTACAAATTTTGCGGTATCAATATCTTCGCAAGCAACGCAAGCAGCCGTCGGAAGCCCTGCAAGAACTTCCTTTGCAAGCGTAGGTCCTGAAAGTACCACAAGTTTTTGATCGGGCAATACATCTTTTATAACCTCGGACATTCTCATCAACGACGGAAGTTCGATACCTTTTGAAGCGTTAACAAGTATTTGCTCGGATTTTATGCCTGCTTTTTTGAGGTTTTCGCATACATCACGAGTTCCTGACGTTGCAACGACCGACAGAATAATGTCGGCATGCTCTATAGCTTGCGCCAAGTTCGACGTAATTTCAACTTTATCATCAAGCTGAACTTCTAATGGTTTTGTTACTTTTTTATTTAATCTCAGTTCGTCAGTAACGTCCTGACTTCTTCCCCAAACCGTAACCTCATCAAAATTATTCGTTAAAAGCCACGCTAATGTTAATCCCCAACAACCTGCACCAAGCACTGTTAATTTCATACAGCTATCTCCTCTTTCAAGAGCTTCCTCAATACTCCGCCATGTTTTTTCAGTTCTAATCTTGCATCATCAATATTTGTTTTCATCTTTAATGCAACAATAGATGTTTTTATTTCCCAATTTGATTTCAGAAGTGTTGCAAGTGCATCACTGTGCGAAACTTCCGCAATTTGAGCAACAATTCTTATTGCTCTGTCCTTGAGCTTTTCATTCGTTGCTTTCAAATCTATCATAAAGTTTTCGTATGTCTTTCCGATTTTTATCATAGAGCCGGTTGAAAGCATATTAAGTATCATTTTTTGAGCCGTTCCCGCTTTAAGTCTTGATGAACCTGCAATAACTTCAGGTCCTACTTCCACACAAATTACAAGTCCTGCATCTTCGGCAATTTTACCTTTGTGGTTACATGTTATTGCTATTGTTTTGCAATTAACTTCATCCGCTCTTTTAATTACGCCCGATAAATTTTTTGGGTTTCCGCTTTCCGATATAACAACCGCAACATCATTACTTGTAAGCATTTTAGCATCTTCGTACCCGAAATCAAAGTTATCTTCAGCGCCCTCAACAGCCGTTCTGAATGCTTTATCGCCGCCTGCCATAAAACCTTGCACCATATCAGATGAAACGCTGAAAGTCGGCGGACATTCGGAAGCATCAAGAATACCCAGCCTGCCTGATGTTCCAGCCCCGAAATAATAGAGCTTGCCGCCTTTTAAAAATTGCTTTGCACTAATATCTATTGCGTCAGCAATTGATATTATTGCAATGCAATTTTTAAAATGCGGCAAGCTCTAATATTTCTTGGCTGGAACATCTTGCAGGCTGGGTAT
>JAILHQ010000005.1 GCA_024695725.1 Cyanobacteria bacterium RUI128
AAAATATGAAGCTGATATGAGAAAAATCGACAGAAAAGATGCAAGATATGACGCTGAACTCGCTGCTTGTGAAAATGAACGCAGTGCTATCAAGAATGAAATGGATACCTTAAAGAACGTTATCAAAGACAACGTTGATAAGAACTTCAAACTCTTCTCATAGAGGTTTATTATTATTTGTGTTTATCGTGTTTGTCACAATCCATGATATTGTTGAAGTTGTCAATTATGTCATCGTCGTGATATTTCATTGCGTGTTCTGTTCTGTCGTGTAAATCAATCAAATGGTAGTGCATAGAAATTTCAAGATTTATTAAAGCAATGTTGTAATTATATATTGCATCTACATACCCATCCATCGCTTCAGCGTATTCATTTCTTGCATACAACAGTTCAAGTTGATCCATTTGTTTTGCTCTGTATTGTGTCAGTGTTTCTGTTAAGTTATCGGCAGCAACTTTTAAACGTGATTTTGCAACGGGTATTTGTTCATAAGTTTTATTAACGATATTCAGTGATTTTCTTACTTGAAAATATAAATCTTCTTTAAACTTATCAATTTCGGTTTGAGCAAGCTCAACTTGTGCGTATCCGCCTTTTAAACTATGTTTAAACTCCATTGGATTTAATGATGATGTTAACCCTACACCCATTGTCAAACTGTTGTTTGCAAACTTCTTGGTGTTTATAAAATTATAGCCTATGTTTCCGCTAAGCTCGGGATAGTAAGTTCGTTTTATTGCCAGCAAAGATTGCTCCATTGCACTCTTTGTTGACATCAGAACTTTTAGATCAGGGCTGTTTTTATACGCTAATTCGACAGCCTGGCTATACGAAAAATCAGGATGAATTGTTCTGTTTTTGCTTGTATGCGCTTTATAGGTCATTGTTTTGCTGTGCGCAACAAGTTTATATGGATTTGTCTCTCTTCGGTATCCGTCATCGTATGAATTCGTTTCTTCTATTTCGTAATCGGGTGCATTAAGAAAATACATAGAATTATTTAGATTTTCTTTTGCATTTTTTACGGCATCTTCTGCATCAAGTATTTCCAGTTGGATCTTATAATGTTGTGTCTGTGCATTTAGTAAATCGGCCTTACTTGTTTTACCTGAGGCGACCATTTGTTTCATTTCAGATATGATTTTTTCATTGATAGCATAATTTATTTGTTTTGCTTCGAGTGTTGATTCTGCCTTTAGTAAATCGTAGTATCTTGTTTTTATATCAAATACGGTTGAACAAACACTGTCCATAAACTCGTATTCAGCTCCGATTTTGAAGAATTCTTCCATTTTTATTCTAGCTGATGATCTTCCGAAATCCCATATCATTTTATTTAGTGATGCCCCGACATTTGGCAGCTCTCTGTATACAGATTCTAAATGTTTGTTGTTTGAATTGTTGGTTTGTCCGTATCCTACCCCGACACCGAGAGTCGGGAAATATACCGATTTAGCTATGCCGACATTACTTTTTGCAATATCAAGCTCATATTTACGTTTTTTTATAACAGGGCTGTTTTTAAGGCCTATTGACACGCAATCCTGTATGGTAAGCACCGTACCGTCTTTTATCTCTTTAGGCATTTTTGAATCTTTATGACAGGTACAGCAGTCGCAATGTCCTTCCTCGTGTGCCGATACAATTGGTGCAAAAACTACTGCAGACAAAATAAATACTATTAAAAGCAGAATATTTCTTCTCATACCCCGATAACCTTAAAACTTGACTTTATCTGTTGTGCGCGGGGTAGTTCAGATGTTATACCAACCCCTCTTTTACAGCTTTAACTGCTGCCTGTACTCTATCATTAACACACATTTTTTGCAAGATTGAGCAAACGTGTGCTTTGGCTGTATGTACACTGACAATCAGTTCTTTTGCTATTTCCGTATTACTTTTCCCCGCAACCAGATGTTTTAAAACTTCCTGTTCTCTTTCTGTTAGCGGAATCTTGTTTTCGTTTTCACCGTTATCGCTTGTAAGTTTGAAGTTTTCCTGTTTAGGAAATGACTTTAAGACTTTTTTGCTTATTTCGGCATCGAGCCAGCATACCCCTGTGTTTACATCTCTTATTACATCTGCAAGTTTTTGGGGGTCGATATCCTTGAGACAGTATCCTGTCGCGCCGGATAACAGTGTCGCTATAACTTCTTCTACCCTGTCGTGTGAAGTGAGTGCAATGACTTTTATTTCTCTGTTCATTTCTTCAATCTTTCGTATTGCTTCAATTCCGTTCATTCCGGAAAGTCCCAAATCCATCAGAACGACATCTGGGGTAAGTTTTTCAATCAGTTTTAGACCGTCATAGGCATTATCACTTTCTGCGATAACCTCAATATCTTTGTTTTCATTCAGCGCACATCTGAGTCCGACTCTTGTGAGCTTGAAATCTTCCACTATAATTACTTTTATTGTTTGGGTTTTAACTGTCATTTACATTCTCCTTTGTATTATCCTTTGATATGATTATAGAACTTGAAAATTCATATAAAATTAGCCACTTTGGCAATATATTAGGGTAAATATTAGTTGCCTGGTTAATCTTCATGATGTTTATACAAAATGTTATGACGCATTATTATGTTATAATGCATATATGGATTTACTTGTTATATATTTAGGTGGTGCGCTGGGAGCCTTATTCAGGTTTTTAATTCTGAATTGTTTTAAAGGCCGCTGTCTTGATGTTATAGGAATATTTTTCATAAATATAATAGGATGCTTTTTGATAGGCTTTGTTTCGTATCTTGCCATCAAAAAGTACAGGCTTATAAGTGACAGAATGAAGAAGTTTTTATCTGTCGGTTTCGCAGGCGGGTTTACAACATTTTCTGCGTTTACTCATCCGTCACTTGAACTGTTTTTACAGCATCATTACTGTTATGCATTTCTGAATATGTTTGTGAGTGTAATTGTAGGTTTAATATTTGTATCGTGGGGAATGAATTGCGGATATTACCTGATGAATTTTCTGATCAGGTATAAACATATTAAATATAGTGACGGACAGCGAGGTGTGAATGCTTAAGGAAGGTTTATTTATAGCTTTAGGCGGTGGTATTGGTGCTGTTCTCAGATATGTTGTATCTTCTGTATTGAACCGGTGTTTTAAGATGGAACACTGGGCAACCTTTTGGGTTAACGTTTCGGGGTGTTTCACGCTCGGCTTACTTTTTCAGTTGTTGATGCATAGTGAACACTGTTTATATATATTTGTTTTGGTCGGAATAGTGGGAAGTTATACAACCTTTTCAGCGTTTGAATATGAGAATATTGATTTAATCGCACATGAAAGATATCTTGAATTTTTAAAATATTCTGTTTATAGTTGTGCGTTTTCATTTTTCGCCGTCGCTGCAGGCTTTTACCTGGGCAGGATACTTGCATCCTTTATTTGATATATTCTACTTATCCGTTAAGGCTAAAAACATGCAATATTCTTAATATTTTTCTTGACATTTCTTATTATTTTACCGATAATTGTAAGCAAGAGAGAATGTAAATTAGAACTTATAATTTCTTAAAGGAGAAACGTATGAGAAAGACATTATTAACATTAGCTTCAGTGGTTGCATTCGGTGCTGCTGCGATGGCTGCAGATTGTTGCCCTCAGGTTCAGTCTTATGCACACCCAACATTGTTTGGTTCTGAAGCTCAAATTCAAGTCGGTGCTAATGCTGACGCAATTGTAGGTGGTAAGATTAAAAAGTGTGACAATGCAAAAACTATCACAGGTAAAGAAAATGTAGTTATCAAGACTTTCGCTAAGAAAGAATTGGAAAAATTGGCTGCTGCTGCATCTGAGTATAGCAAATGGAGTCACAAATCACCTGTATTAAGAAGTGAATTAGCTCAAACCTTATCTGACGGTTTGGAATTAGCTGCTGTTAAGACTGCTGATAAGTATACAGACGTTCCTGGCAGCTACTGGGCTAAAGATGCTATCGACAGAGCTTTGGCTGCTGATATTATGATTGGTTATCCTGATCAATCATTCAAGCCGGAACAAAGAGTTACTAAAGCAGAAGTTTTCTGTACTTTAGCTAAAATCTTTGATGTATCTCACGATGAAGCTGCTGTTCCGACATACAACGGAAAAACAATTCAACACATTCCTGGTTGGGCTTACAGCGCAACTAACGAAGTGTTAGCTACAGGTATCTTAGATGCAGTTCCTGATGAAGCTGCTCTTATCAACAACCAATACTTATCCAAAGAACAAGTTACTTATTTGGTAGGTGCTTTGGCTGAATACCTCAAGAAGAATCCTTCAGCTGCAACTAATTCTGTAAATACTTCAGGTGCTTATGCTACTTCTGAAATGTTAGTTAAGTTTGAAGACAGATTAAGTGCTAGAGTTTCTAACGCTGGTGACAGATTCACTGCTAAGTTGGTTGATTCTGCAACTATCAATGGTACAACTTACCCGGCTGGTGCTAAGGTTAGAGGTATCGTTTCAGAAGTTGTAAGACCTGGTGTTGGTAACCCTGGTTTTATCAAGGTTCAATTCAAGGAAATCGTTAATGGTGATACAGTAACTGCATTACCTGAAATCGTTCTTGAAGCATCTGCACAAGACGTTAAAGATCCTAACTTCTTAGCAAGATTAGTTGGTGCTCCTTTAACAACTGCAGGCAGAATCTTAGGTGTTTGTGGAAGAACAATTGGTCAAGAATGCAACTTAGGTGCTAACGCTGTTGAAGAATACGGCGACAGATTATCTAACACTTTAGTTGATACATTCTGCTTACAACCTGTTGCAGGTCTTAAGAGCTTCGGCTGGTCATTCGTTACAGCTGGTAAGTTGATCTGGAACACTGTTGAAAACGCTACAGGTTGCGTATTTGGTACTGGTTACGAAATCGTTGACGAAGTTCGTTACCTGTTTGCACCTCGTTATTCTAACAACACTTCTTTGAATCCAAAAGAAACTGTTAAGGTTACTTTCCAAGAGTAGTCTTTGGTTATAGATTAAAGAAGGGCTAATCGTTTGATTAGTCCTTCTTTTTTATTGAAGTGTTATAATTTAAACAGGAGAAGCAAATGGCAAAAGGTTTATTTGTTACGGCGACAGGTACCGATATCGGGAAAACTTATGTATCAGGACTCCTTGTTAAGAAAATGCGGGAGTATGGTTATAATTGTGGATATTATAAGCCCGTTTTGAGCGGTGGGGGTAAATATAATGGAAAACTAATCCCCGGTGATTGTGTTCATGTCGTTAAAACGGCAGGATTAGATATAGAACCTTTTAAATGTTTGTCATATTGTTTTGAAGATGCAGTTTCGCCTCATTTAGCCGCAAAAAGAGCCGGTGTGAATATCGATATTAACAAAATTAAG
>JAILHQ010000037.1 GCA_024695725.1 Cyanobacteria bacterium RUI128
TCTATTGCTGTTTTTATTGCTTTATCCGTATCGTGAACTATAGGATTTTCAAGTCCGAGTTTTTCTCTTTCCTGATTTGCAACCGCCAAAAATACTGACCCGACTCTTATTTTTAAATGAGCCGCAACAACAAACAATGCCGCAGACTCCATTTCAGAAGCCAGACAACCCAGTCGTTTCCAAGCTTCCCATTTATTTAACAATTCATAAGAAACAGGCTTTGTTTCAGGATTATGCTGACCGTAGAAAGAATCTTTGCACTGCACTATACCTGTGTGATAATCATATCCTAAAGAGTTTGCGGATTTTACCAGAGCATTTACGATATCAAAATTTGCAACCGCAGGAAATTCAATCGGAGCATATTCTCTGCTTGTACCTTCCATACGAATTGCACCCGTTGCAATAACAATATCTCCGCCTTTTACATCAAGATCCATCCCACCGCAAGTCCCGACACGTATAAAAGTATCCGCACCGATTTTTGACAACTCCTCCATAGCTATTGATGCAGACGGACCGCCTATGCCTGTTGACGTAACACTTACTTTTTCACCGCCAAGATAACCGGTATAAGTAACATATTCCCTGTTGTCTGCCATAAGCTGAGGATTATCAAAATATTTTGCAATTTTTTCACAGCGTTTTGGATCACCGGGAAGTATAACATACTTTCCGACTTCACCTTTTTTTAAGCCGATATGATACTGTCTGCCATCCTGAGTATAATCCACAACTATATCCTTTTAATAAGTTATTTTAATTTTTGTATAACCTGATCTGTAACATCAACCCCGCCGACAAACACTACCTGATCAGATAGAATTGCATCAAGTTTCTGAGCTATCATAACAGATTTGGCAACAGCCTGAATATTATTTAATATTTGAGCTTCTTTCTCTCTTTGCATTTTCATAAGAGCTTCCTGTTTGGTTCTCATTGTATTTTCAACCTGAGATTGGAAGTTTTGTTTTTGTAAAGGTGTTGTCAGATTTTTATATTGTTTTTCCTGTTCAAGCATATACTGTTGTAATTCAAGGGTTTTAGCATCAATTTCTTTTACAGCCTGCTGAGCCATAGGATAACTTTCTAAAACTCTTTGGTAATCAATATAGCCAACTTCTGCATTAGCACTGCTGCCCATACCGAATGTTAAACCCATTACAGCTATTAAAGCCATTAATTTTAAATTTTTCATACTTCCTCCTGTGTTTTATTTTTATTTTTTATATTGCACATATTAATACATTAAGTCGCCAACACCAAATGTAAAGTAACCGTGTTTAGCACCATTTTTTCCGGAATTTGTAAGCGGAAGACCATAGTCGATTGAAACAGGTCCCATACCCGGTATAAATACTTTCAAACCGACACCGACTGCAATCGCATACATAGGTCTGTCATATATTGTATTTGATACCGTACCGTTAAATACTTTACCTGCATCAGCCCACATTGTGAATCTCAAATTGTTTAAGAATGCAATTCTTGTTCTGTCCATAAACGGTATCGGAGTTGCAAATTCAGCAGAACCCATTATAAACGCATCACCTGTACCAACACCGCTCATCTTGAAACCTCTGATAGTATAAGGACCACCTAAACGATATGCCATAACTTCAGGGATATCTCCGTGAATTGCACCACCGCCTTTAACAGTTAAAGCAAACGAAGATTTTTTTGCAATAGGTATGTATTGTTTAATCATACCGGTTAATCTGCCGTTTGTTTTGTTAAATCCATCCATTCCAAAGCTTTCATCAAACCTTAAACTAGCCATTGTACCATGTCTTGTTACGGTTGCAGAATCTCTGGTATCATATAATAATGCCGGACTCAGTGATAAGAATAAACCACCCTCTAACTGTTTTGCACGTTCTGATATAGGAATTTTATATGCTCTGTATAAATTTGAAATTCTGTTAAAATCACCTTCTTTTACATTGATATCTTCAAGTCCCAAACTGAATGTTGCTGTTGCATGTCTGTTTTTCTTCAGCTTGTGTGCAACAGTAAATTCACCGCCAAATCTGCGTTCTATTGCCATCGGAATTTGATATGAACCAAAATCCCTGAAGAATATTCTGGTATTTAATGAAGTATCAGCATTAAAGAAATAAGGTTTAAAATAACTCAAT
>JAILHQ010000038.1 GCA_024695725.1 Cyanobacteria bacterium RUI128
AGACGGAACTACGCAGAAGGAATTGGATGATTTTACGGCTGCTGGTAAAGATAATAAGAGGCTGGAAGCATTCCAAACACTGAGTAAGGACTTTGCTGAGGCGAAAGTTGCACAAAAGGCTTATACTGACCTTAATGAAGAAACAACAGGTATAATTAATTCTGTAAATTCGTTAAAAACAGATACAGACATTCAAATATCCGGCGGTAGCATTGAGGATGGTACAGCTACAGTTACGGCTGCAAAAATTAATGAAGCTCCTTTGGCTGCCTCAAACTTTAAGTATGAAGGATGTCAGGTCAGATTGACATTTGAAGGTAAGGGCGCAGATGCTGCAAAAGTTGATAGCGCAACTTTTAAAGTTATTGATGGAAAGACCGGTCAAGTGACAAATCAGGATATGCCTCAGGCAAAAAATGAAGCAAGAAAACTTGCAGAAGGATTCGACAAGCAGTTTGCTGCAAGAAAAGAAAAGGCAGAAGGTGTCGAGAAAAAATTAGCGCAGATTAAGACTAATAAATTACGACTCGATACAATGAAAAATGAGTATGCAAATAAGTATGGTAAATACGATCTGAGTATTGATACGGTTCCTACTGAAGCTTCCTTCAAGACCACAGTTGATGGTACGGAAGTATCTCTCACAGGATCCAAGGATGAGGCTGTTGGTAATACCGGTCATACGCTCTCAACGTATACTCAGCATAAATCTGATCTTGATGCTAAGGTTAAACGCAATGCTGAGATTGGTACAGATGCTAATATAAGTGCAATTAAAGAAAGAATAACTGCGAAGAAGAATGAAATCAAAGGTTCCTTAAAAACAGAACTTATAAATAAGAAAGCAGCATTCGATATAGCTCAGGCAGCATTCTCCAGATTATCTGCGGACGCAAGAGGTATTGGTAACTCTCAGGCAACTGTTGACAGCTATGGTGCCGCAGCTGAAACAGCCGGCAAACATAAGAAGGTCCTCGGTATGCGTATCGGAAAGAGTACTCAGGCAAACAAAGATTATAAAGCTGCAAAAAGAGAACAGGCTCAAGCACGTCAGGGCTTCCAGCAGGCTTATGGTGTTGATTTCTCAGCAATTGCCAGACAGGTTACAATGGCTCAGGCTAAGGTTGATGCTGTCAACGTTAATCTTCAGGACAATGAATGGAAGAATATCACTTAAGAATGAATATCAAAGAATAAACCAAAAAAGAATCGTTAGAAATAACGGTTCTTTTTTTAGTTAGTGTTCTAAATATATCCTTCCCCTCTCAACCTTTTGGAGGTTTACTTTTAGTAAAAAATAATTAAATATTATAGTGTATGTTAAAGAAATTTCTTATTACAGCGTTATCGATTTTTGTTTTTTCATCTCTTGTTGTTTTTGCAGGGGATGACTGGTCTGATTATAACAATATTGATAATGCCTGGGACGGTCAGAAAACTATCACTAACAAGCAGTTTGAAGAAACAATGGATGCTCTTCAGGCTCGTTCAAAGAAAAAGGAAGCAAAGAAACGTGAAAAGACTATCAGGAAGTTTAAAGGTTCAAGTTTAACACCTGAAATGGATGCTCATAACGAGGAAATTGTTAACGAGCAACCTGACGAAAAGCTTGACGAAAATCAGCTTATAACTGTGCCTGTTGATTTTATTGTTAACGGTCAGTTAGTTGAACGCGGGTTTTATAAGGTCGAAGGTGAAAAGAAAACTGACGGAGTGTACATTCTTTTGTATCAGGCTCACGTATTAAAGGCAAAAATCAAAGCCAAAGAAACCAATGACGATTTTAATGAAGAATATATCAAATTCGCAAGAGTTTTGCCTTGCAACGACCATCAAATGAAAATAATCTTCGGCTGCGTTGACTTTAACGCTTTTGCATACATAACATTTATTGAACCTGAAAGTTAAGTCTGGGTATTTACCCCTAGCCCATAATGATTTTCATAACTGCATCTAATTCCGCAGGTGCTTTTTTAACTTCTGAATTTCCGTATTTTATGGCATTGTCAGGGTCTTTCAGCCCGTTACCCGTCAATATACAAACGATATCAGAGCCTTCTTTAACAAGTTTTTCCCCGTTTGCCTGAATTAGTCCGGCAACGGAGGCTGCACTTGCAGGTTCGCAGAAGATACCTTCTGTTGATGCCAGAAGTTTATATGCCTCAACAATCTTTTCATCCGTAACGCATCCGATTTTGCCGTTACTTTCATCTCTTGCAGCGACTGCTTTATCCCAACTTGCAGGATTACCTATTCTTATTGCTGTTGCGAGTGTTTCAGGGTTAAGTATTCTTTCGCCCCTGACGATTGCTGCAGAACCTTCTGCCTCATAGCCCATCATCTTAGGCAGAGTTGATATTTTACCTAGCTTATGCCATTCGGTGTAACCCTTCCAGTATGCCGTAATATTACCTGCGTTGCCTACAGGAATGAAATGATAATCAGGTGCTTTGCCGAGTGCATCTATGATTTCAAACGCACCTGTTTTTTGTCCTTCAATTCTGTACGGGTTAACTGAGTTAACAAGAGTTATAGGACTTGTATCTGCAATTTTTCTGACAAATTCAAGTGCCACATCAAAGTTGCCTTGTATTGCAATTATTTCTGCGCCGTACATCATTGCCTGTGAGAGTTTTCCAAGTGCAATGTAACCGTCAGGTATAAGAACAAGTGTTCTCATTCCTGCTTTTGCACCGTATGCCGCAGCGGAGGCACTTGTGTTTCCTGTTGATGCACAGATTATTGCTTCGGAGCCTGATTCTTTTGCTTTTGTGACGGCCATTGTCATACCGCGGTCTTTAAAACTTCCTGTTGGGTTACATCCGTCAAATTTTAGATAGAGATTAGCATTTAAACCAATTTTTTTAGCCAGATTATCTGCCTTTATAAGCGGGGTATTGCCCTCGTTCAGTGTTACGACCGGTGTCGTATCAGTTACCGGCAAATATTCTCTGTATCTGTTAATTAAACCTTTATAATACATCTTAGCTCCTTTGTTATTTATATATTTACTGGGGAGGTATTTTATATCATTTACCCCTTTATCCCTCCCCCTATATTTATCCTTCGACTCGGATAATGCTGTCAATTCTGCATTCCGAAAGTTCGCTGATTGCAGCCTGTATATCTTCTTCTTTGCAAACTTCGGTAATTATTGTGATATCAGCGGTGTTATCTTCGGATAACCCCTTTTGAAGTATTGTAGATAAACTGATATGTCGTTCTGCGCAAACGTTACCAATCTTACCGATTACACCTATATTGTTCGGTGCTGTTATTGACAGATAATATTTGTTATAGGTTTGTGATATATCTACCATTTCAGCACATTCGCTGTGGTTGCATCTCATCATTGGCAGAATGTAATCTGTGTGTTTCAGTTCTGCCACTATGTTTATGATATCCCCTACAACAGAACTTGCTGTAGGAAATTCTCCTGCTCCCGGGCCTGTGAACGCAATTTCACCCATAGGGAAACCCTTTAGGTATACTGAATTGGTCACATAGTCAATGTGAGCAAGTGATGAAGATTTTTTGACGAGCATTGGGTGAACTCTTACGTCTGCTTTCCCGTTTTCGTCGATATTACCGAGAGCAATAAGTTTTATCTTATAGCCAAGTTCGTTTGCCTTTTTCATATCTTCGGCTCTGACCTTTGTAATACCTTCTCTGTAAACATTTTGTAGTTTTACTCTTTTCCCGAAGGCAATGGTTGATAAGGTTGTGATTTTGTACATTGCATCAAAACCTTCAACATCCCCTGTAGGGTCTGTTTCTGCGTATCCGAGTTCTTGCGCTTCTTTCAAAACATCATCATAAGATGCACCGTCAACATCCATCTTTGTGAGAATATAGTTTGTAGTTCCGTTTAAAATACCTCTTATCTGAGAAATTTTGTTTCCTGCCATAATCGTTTTCATAGGCATAATAAGAGGGATTCCGCCTGCAATAGCGGCTTCATATAAAACAACCTTGTTATGTTTTTCTGCAAGATTAAACAGTTCTTCGCCTTTTTTTGCGAGCAATTCTTTGTTTGCGGTAACTATGTGTTTACCGTTTTCAAGAGCTTTTGAAATATAATCCCAGGCAGGATCTACACCGCCAATAACTTCGACCAGGATATCAATGTCAGGGTTATTTATTATCTCGTATGCATCTGTTGTCAGAATAGATGTGTCAAAGTTTTCAATTTCGCGTTTTTTATTTATGTTTTTTACTGCAATTTTAACAACTTCTATATCATCAAACTCTCTTAAGGTTTTAAAAACACCTGTTCCTACCGTTCCTAAACCAATCATTCCAATTTTATATTTTTTCATCAAAAGCCTCTTCTGTATAACAAGTTATATATTTACCCCTCTATCGTACTATAAATCTTATTCTATTGCAAAGCTGAAAATGTCTGTTTTGAGCATATTTATGATATTTGTAAAGTTTTGTAAATAATATGCTTAAAAGATTAAAGTTTTAATATAAATGTGCCGTAGATATAAATGTAAGTAAAAAAAAGGAATACGGAATGGGTTTATCGTCATCACAAGCTAGACTTTTGAATCTGACTGCAAGAATGCATCAGATCGAATATAAAGCTGCCAAATTGGAGGCTGAAAAGCTCCAAATGGCTAACGAGTCCAGACGTGTTTATGATACTTATCTGGCAGCACTTGATGCTACTAAGATTCAGGTACGTGGTATTAATACAGATGGTTCAGTTAAATGGGATGATGCCACAACCGCTTTATTAAATGGTGTTCATCTTACGTTGGTAGCTCCGGATGGAGATTATCCGGATCCGTCAACATTTACATTAAATGCAACTACGTTAGCTAATCTGCTCAATGCGGGATATTACTTAAGTGATGGTAATCCGTACAGTGATACCGCAGGTAATACAAGTGTTGCTACTAACCCGAATCTTCAGGAAGTTTCGGATGAAACTAACCTTAAGAAGGCAGAAGCTCAATATGAAGCTGATATGAAAAAGATTGATATGAAGGATCGTCATTTCGATACTCAGCTTGCAGCACTTGATGCCGAACGTAACGCAATTAAATCAGAAATGGAAACATTAAAGACTGTAGCAAAAGATAACGTAGAACGTACGTTCAAGTTATTCTCATAAATAATATGTGACGGGAGGACAAGTAGTCACAGTTCACTATTCAAGCAAGATTAAAAATATATAATTTTCCCTATAATTTTTCACACAGGCCACTTTTAAGTGGTTTTTTCTTTTTTGTACGTTTTGTTTATTATATAATCTAATTACTATGGCTAATATTATAAAAGTACAAAAAGGAACAAAAGATATTCTGCCGCAGGAAATGGCATTGTGGCACAAGATGGAAGATAAGGCACGCTGGATATTCTCCCGTGCAGGTTATGGTGAAGTCCGCACCCCTATTTTTGAGGCAACCGAGTTGTTTGCCCGCGGGGTTGGGGATACAACTGATATTGTAAATAAAGAAATGTATACTTTTGAAAAAAGTGAAAGAAGTCTTACACTTCGCCCTGAAAATACTGCAGGGGTTGTTCGTTCATTTATTGAAAACGGGATGCACAGATTATCGGCACCGGTAAAACTGTGGTATAAAGGCCCGATGTTCAGATATGAACGTCCTCAGGCAGGACGTCAAAGACAGTTTCATCAGGTCGGTGTCGAGATGTTTGGGATAAAAGATGCTACAGCTGATGCAGAAGTTATTGAATTGGCTATATCCTATTTAAAGGCTTTAGGGCTTAACGATTTAGATGTGGAAATAAATTCACTTGGTTGTCCGGAGTGCAGAGAAAATTTCAAAAATCAGTTAAGAGAGGTTTTGAAACCGTATTTTAATGAATTATGCGAGGACTGTCAAACAAGATATGATAAAAACCCTCTCAGATTGTTAGACTGTAAGGTGGATAGTTGTAAGGCTATTTTTGATAAACCTGAAGTAAAAGCGGTTATTCAAGGTGATTTTATCTGTGAAGAATGTGCAAATCACTTTGATGAACTGAAATCATACTTAGATGCACTGGGTATAAAGTATTCAGTAAACAAACTGCTTGTAAGAGGGTTAGATTACTATAACAGAACAGTTTTTGAGATAAAGTCCAATAATTTAGGCTCACAGAATGCAGTATGCGGTGGCGGACGTTATGACAGTCTTGTTAAGAACTTAGGCGGCGAGGATACTCCTGCTATCGGGTTTGCAATGGGTATGGAACGTCTGTATTCCCTGATGGGACAGGAAGATGCTCAAAAACTTGATGCTTTTGTTGTTTCTACCGATAGAACGGAAGCGCTAAAACTTGTCAAATACCTCAGGGATGGCGGTATAAGGACTGATTTTGATTTCTCGGGTAAGAAGTTTACAAAGCAGATGGAAAAAGCATCTAAAGTAGCAAATTTTGCAGTTATCTTGGGTGATGATGAGATATCTTCTAATAAAGTATCAATTAAGAACCTGATTACTTCTGAACAAATAACTGTTCCTAGAGATGAAGTGTTAGATAATTTATAAAAACATGTACAACAAAAAAGACACTCCGCAAGGAGTGTCTTTTTTGCTTTTATGAAATTAGTGTAAAAATCTTAACCAGATATATACCGATGAAAGTGCCAATGAAATAACCATACAGCCGAAACCGTATTTGAGATATTTCATGAACTCTATTGTGTATCCTTTTGCAGCTGATGTTTCGGATACGATAACATTTGCTGCTGCACCGATAATAGTCATATTACCACCTAAGCAGGCACCTAATGATAAGCACCACCATAATGGAAGAGCAAATGCTTGTCCTTTAACTGCAGCGATTTCTGCAATCATAGGTGTCATAGTTGCAGTATATGGTATGTTGTCTATAATACCTGACAGAATGCCTGAACCCCAAAGGATAACAAGTGATGCCAGTGACTGTGAACCGTGCGTAACATCAATAAGCCACTTTGCCATAAGCTCAATCCCTCCGGCTTTTTCAAATCCACCGATTATGACAAACAAACCGATGAAGAAGAATATTGTACTCCATTCAACATCTGTCAGGATATCTGTTGGTTTTTCAAATAATAACAAGAAACTTGCCCCTGCCATTGCGCAGACACTTGTTTGGATATGAGTTATATCGTGAGTAATAAAACCGAGAATGACAAGTGATAATACGACTAATGAACGTATAAGTAGTCCTTTGTCTTTAATTGTTCCGCTATTATCCAAGTTCGCAATATCTGCCATTCTTTCAGGTGTTGTAACTAATTTTTTTCTGAATATAAATGCAAGTATTGATACGACAACCATTAATATTACCGCAACGATTCCTGTTAATTCATAAATAAAGTCCATAAATGATAAGCCGGCTGCACTGCCAATTATGATA
>JAILHQ010000052.1 GCA_024695725.1 Cyanobacteria bacterium RUI128
GTCGCCCCCTGCAATAATACCGTTAACCATATCCGGTTTTACCCCAAAGGTCGGAGGACATTCGGATGCATCTAAAACCCCAAGTCTGCCTGATGTTCCTGCTCCAAAATAATACAATCTTCCGCCTTTTCTGAATTGCTCAGCAATTAAATCCACCGCTTTTGATATATTAGGAATTTCTTTTTCCACGGCAAGTGCAACTTTCTTATCCTCATTATTTATTCTTCGTATCATTTCTTCCGTAGGAAGAAGATCAATATCTTTTGTATTCTCATTACGAAACTCGGTAATAATCTTAGCTCCACAGGAATTGTTATTCGTTTTATTACCCGAAAAAACAGGGCAATAACATTGAGCAGGGTAAATTTGCATGGTAACTCCTTGTTGGTTTATACATTTGTATATAAACAGACAAAAAAAATAATTTGCTATTTTTTAAAGTTTTTTTGCAAAACTATATAAGTCCGCCTTTGGCAACAAGTTCAATAACAGCCTGACCAAAAATAAGGCATCCTATTACAATGCTGACAATAGTAGCAAGCATAACCGCCCCTGCAGATATGTCTTTTGCCATCCCTACCATCTTGTTATAACGGTTATGATAATACGAATCGAGAGTAAATTCTATTGCAGAATTAAGCATTTCAGACACAATAACCATTGCGATAGCAAATAAAAGAACACAGAATTTCACAACATCAAAACCAAGCAAAATTGCAAGTGCTATCACAACAGAGCCGACAACAAGATGAATACGCACATTTCTTTCACTCTTCAGAACAAGTCTGAAACCTTTTCTTGCGTTTTTAAACGTATTTCTTAAACCCTGTGATTTAAATTTACTCATCTTTTTCACCTATTTCTGCGTATTTTAGGGCCTTCTTCTGAACCTCCACAACAAAATTATAATCTTCTTCTGTTTGGTGGTCAAACCCCAGCAAATGCAAGATACCATGAGCAATTAAAAAATACAACTCATATTTATCGGAAACATTTTGTTTTTTTGCTTCTTCACTAACTTTATCCAAAGCAAGAATAATCTCACCCAGATTAATATCGTTATCCAACACAAATTTTGCACCGTCATCCGCAAAAATAGCAAACGTTATAATGTCAGCAGGATAATCTTTTTCGCGGTAATCACGATTAATCTGATGAGTCTTTTTGCTGTCACAAAACAAAATATCAAAAGTTAAGGTATCAAACTCAAACCCCTCAAGGCAGGAAACTTCCGTAAGCTGATCGAGATAAAAATCAACAATCTTTCGGGTGTTCTGAATAACTTCAAACTCGTCAAGCTCATCCATCCCTTTCCATTCAGGGTAAATATTTTCTGTAAAGATGTTTATCTCTTTATTAGCCATTATTTTCGTTATTTTCTTTTGCCTGTTCCAGCTGTTTTATCTTAGCTTCAAAATCACTGTCCATAAAACTTGACTGAACCTTTTCCTTATCCAACTCGTTCACAATAGCCTGCTGATACTTAATTCTGTTATGCTGCATACCTCTCAAAATTCTGTTAAAGGTTGTTGCAATAACCGTTAAATCTTTCAGAGTCAGCGGACAATCTGAGAACTGACCGTCATT
Organism: Cyanobacteria bacterium RUI128; assembly: GCA_024695725.1. The sequence continues at coordinate 1,588 of JAILHQ010000052.1, forward strand.
CAGTCTTTCTTTAATGATTTTATCTATAATTTCTTCTATTTCTTCGTTAGACGGAGATTTCAGCGCACGAACCGCAGATTCAACCGCGTCAGCTATCATCAATATCGCGGTTTCCTTCATATTCGGTTTTGGACCTGTATATCTGAACTGTTCTTCTTTTACGTTTTCAATACCTTCTTCTTCTATCGCCTGATGATAGAAATAACTTGCCAGACCTTCACCGTGGTGCTGAAGAATAAATGCGTGAACAACTGACGGTAAATGATACTCTTTAGCAATTTCCACACCGTCTTTCGGGTGCGCCGTAATAACCATTTTACTTAATCTCGGATTAAGTTTTGTATGAGGGTTTTCTATCCCGAAATAAGACTGGTTCTCAACAAAGAACAGCGGTCTTTTTAATTTACCGATATCATGATAGAAAGCACCAACTCTTGCAAGGATAGGGTTTGCACCTATTGCCTCAGCTGCAGCTTCCGCTAAGTTTGATACCATCAGGCTGTGGTGGTATGTTCCCGGAGCTTCAAACTGTAATCTTTTCAGTAACGGCTGGTTGTGGTCTGCAAGTTCTGCAAGACCGTATGGTGTAATTATACCAAACGTACTTTCCAAAATAGGTAAAGTACCGAGTGCTATAATACCGCTCAATACACCGTTCAGAAAGATTAATAATAAATCTCTAAGTATTAAAAGATTATCAACATCAATTAAAAATTTCTCTAACATATAAACACAGGTAACTATCAAAATACCTGCAAGTGAAATCTTAAACCCTGTAATAATCAAATCAAATCTCTTTGAGAATCTTATCTTTGAAATCGAAATCATACAAACCGCATTGAGCATAAGGAATGATGCCACAAACTCAATACCGTAATGCAGACCGACAGTCAAGATTGCAAGTTCAAGCATAGATGCGAACATCGCAATTCTTGCATTGGTAAAGATTGCCAAAATAATTATAAATGCAGGGAATGGCAATATATAAGGCGAAAATCCGGTAGGAATTAACACCGCAATCAATGCCAGAAACAGAGTTAAAAACCCTGTAATCATTATATGATGTGATTCATAGAAAACTTTTTCAAAATATTTTTCATACTGTAAAAATAAAAAGGTTGAGAACAATACAAGTACAAAAATACCGAAAATACCCCAGAAATTGAGTTCAAAAACGTTGTATCCCGCTTCTCTAAGAGCATCCTTCTTCAATTTAGTAACAGGTTCACCTTCAAATACGATTTTATCCCCCTGATGGAAAACCACTTCGTAAGGTTTTACCGAGTTTTGAGCATTCTTCTTGGCAATTTCCGTTGCCAGATCGTCAACAACAAGGTTAGGTGTAATAATTTCTTTCAAAAGAGATGTGATAACCGTTATCTGGTTTCTCGGTGTGTTTACGGGGATATTTCTCTGAATAATCTTATCAAGTTTTCCGTCTTCGTAACTGCTTTCAGTTATCCCGACATTCAGAACTTTTACAAGCGCTATCTTCGCTTTATCAAATATTTTCTGTAAACTCTGTTCATCCGTAACAAGTAAATAATTGGCTAAATAAGCCTTTCTGTCCTTTGACGGAATATCAAACAATAATGACAACTCGTCTTTCTTAACCGCATCAGAAATATCTTTTTGTCTGATTTGTTTTATCGAAGTCTGAAGAGTATCTAAGTTAACTTTAATAAACTCGTCCTCTGCCGGGATCAAAATCGGTTCAATGTTCTGAATAACTTCTTGTCTGTGCTGTTCGGTACGTTTTGTATCAACAACCGTAATAGTTTTTTGCGCAACAATATCTTTTTTGCTTATACCGTTTTCTATAACTCTTTGGAAAAAGAAGTTTTGTGATGATACAAGCAGGGTTAAAACTAAAGCAAAACAGAAAAATATAACATAATCCGTAACTTTATGGGATTGAAATCTCTCCGTTATATCATTAAACGAAATCATATCTATTCGTCCTCTTCTTTATCATTACTCTTACGTTGTACTACAAAACCGCACTTAATACAAGCAAGTGTTTCCCCCGTAGAATCAACGGGCATAAATTCGTGATCACAGTCTTCATCATCGTCCGACAAATCCTGTTTTAAAGGGTCATAATCATAATCAGCATTCAG
>JAILHQ010000093.1 GCA_024695725.1 Cyanobacteria bacterium RUI128
GGTGGTATGATTGCCGTATCGTTTATTGGGAGTATTCTTGTTCCTGCATTCTTTGTCTGCGTGAATGTTATGAAAGAAAAAACTGCAGCTATTGACTGGAAAGATGTTTTCGGGCGCAGACTTGTAGATTTTGCCAAAAAGGTTTATGGTGCAGTTAAGAAAAAGCTAGAGGATATGAAGAATGGTTAAAAAGATATTATCTTTAATATTATCATTTGTTTTATTATCCTCAAATCTTGTGTTTGCGGAAGAGTTGGGCAAGAGCATTATTAAGGATGAATATCCTGACAGTGATCTTGTTGCCCCTGTTGTTACGACAGAAAACGAGAATGTTACTGTTCACGGAAGTGTTCAAAACACTCTTGACGTTACTCTTGAAGACTGCCTCAAGTTCGCTCTCGGTAACAACCCGAGAATACAGGCAGCAATTCAGGATGTTTTTGCATCTGATGCAAGAATTAAACAGGCTTGGTCAAACTGGTTTCCGCAGGTGTCTTGGCAGACGGGTTATACACGTATAAGACAGTTGCAGTTAGCAGATGCGCTTGGTCGTTCAATGGTTTATAACTATTATACCCTTGGTCAGATTTCGTTATCAGAAATGCTCTATGACTTTGGGGTTACTCAAAATCAGGTAACGATAAGAAAATTAGAGAACGAACAGTATAAGATAATGCTTACGGAAACTATCAATGATGTAATCTGTGACGTTAAAAATGCTTATTATAATGTGCTTTATGTTATCGAGCAGAAGAAGGTCGCAGAAGAAATGGTTAAGCGATATGAGCTTTTCTATGATCAGGCAAAAGCATATTATACTGCAGGCACAAAGCCAAAAGTTGATTTGACAATTGCTCAGGTTAACCTGAGTAATTCAAAGCTTAATCTTATCGAGGCTGAAAATGCTGTTGATATTGCAATGGCAAAACTAAATAATGCGATGGGACTTCCTTATATTATGAGGTACAACATTAAGGACGTTCTTAAGTACAATCCTTGTTCTGTTACTTTAGATGGCGCGGTTGAAATCGCAAAAGAGGCAAGACCTGATTATAAACTTGCATCTGTAAAAGTTGAAACCGCAAAGCAGAATGTAAAACTTACAAAAAAATCCTGGGCACCGCAATTATCTGTAGAAGGACAGTTTGAAATCGGAGGTAAATCATTCACTTCAAACCACGGTTATAACTTTGGTGCATACCTTAATTTCCCAACGGTAAACGGTATGAGAATAAATCAGGAAATTAAGGAGGCAAAATCTGTCCATTCAAGAGAAATTGCAAACGCTATGAATACTCAAAATAATATTTATTTAGAGATACAAAACGCTTATTATGCACTGAGAGAAAAGAAGAACAAGATTCCGGTTGCGACAGTTAATGTAAAACAGGCAAAAGAAAACTATGATTTGTCTTTTGGCAGATACAGAGTCGGAGTCGGGGATCCTGTCGAACTCAAAGAGGCTCAGGTTCAGCTTCAGAATGCAGAGTTGCAATACTATAACACCTTGTATGAGTATAATTGTGCAAGAGCAAACTTAGAGAAGGCAATCGGTAAAAATATTGTCGAAAACCAGATATCCTTAGATTTAGATAAGGATAAACTTAAGGCCGAAAACAAAAAACTCGACGAACAGGCAAGGAATGCAAAAGAGGAAGATAAAGCTCTGAGAAAACAAGATGCGCAGGCTTTTAAGGCTCAGAAAATAAAAGAGGTTACGGGGATAAAAGAAGTATCAGCGCTTGAGGAAAAACCTGCAGAACAAAAATTGTCTTTGAAGGATAAGATAAAATCCGTTTTTAAATTGAAATAAAATTTTTCAAATTTTAAAATATCCTTTTTGTTATATAATATAGAAAATACATTTTAAAGAGGGAAAGAGTATGCTAGATATTAAGTTGATTAGAGAGAATCCTGAAAAAATAAACGAATTATTAAAGAGAAGAAATCCTGAATTATCAATAGATGAAGTTATAAAAATTGATGAAGAACGCAGAAAAATTCAGGCAGAAGCTGATGAATTACGTGCGAAAAGAAAATCTGAGTCAAACAAAATCGGTATGATGAAAAAGAACGGCGAAATTACTGATGCTATTCAGGCAGAAGTTCGTGAACTCGGGGATAAAATAAAAGAACTCGAAGAAAAACAGGCTGAACTTGATGCAAAACAGAAAGACGTACTTTTGCATATCCCGAATATTCCTGATGAATCGACACCTGTCGGTCCTACGGAAGACTATAATGTAGAAGTTGCAAGACATGGCGAACCTACTAAATTTGATTTTGAACCAAAAGCACATTGGGATATTTGTGAAGAAAAGAATATTGTTGATTTTGAAAGAGGTGTTAAGCTTTCTCAGTCAAGATTTACTCTTTACAGAGGTAAAGGTGCAAGATTAGAACGTGCAATTATCAATTTCTTCTTAGACCAGCATACAGAAAATGAGGGTTATGAAGAAATTCTGCCGCCGTTTATGGCAAATGCCGCAACCATGACAGGCACAGGTCAGTTACCTAAGTTTGCTGAAGATATGTACAAATGTGTTGACGAAGATTTGTACCTTATCCCGACAGCTGAAGTACCTGTAACAAACATTTATGCAAACGAAATTCTTGCAGAAAGTGATTTGCCTAAATATATGACGGCATACACTCCGTGCTTCAGACGTGAAGCAGGTTCTGCTGGTAAAGATACAAGAGGTTTAATCAGAGTTCACCAGTTTAACAAGGTTGAAATGGTTAAGCTGACTACACCTGAAAGCAGCCCTGAAGAACACGAAAAACTTACACAGGACGGCGAAAGAATGCTTGATCTTTTAGGTCTGCCATACAGAAGGGTTGCTCTCTGTACATCTGATATAGGCTTCTCTGCTAATAAGTGTTATGACTTAGAGGTTTGGATGCCATCTTATAATGCGTACAAAGAAATCTCAAGCTGTTCAAACTATGGAGATTACCAAGCTCGCAGAGGTAACATCAGATACAGAGATAAAGACGGTAAAGTTCGATTTGTTCACACAATCAACGGTTCAGGTCTTGCTGTAGGCAGAACGTTTGCCGCTATTCTGGAAAACTTCCAGCAGGCTGACGGAACTGTCGTTATACCTGAAGTATTGAGAAAATATACAGGCTTTGATGTCCTGTAATTCAAGAAAAATATTGTTGTAAGGTGCGCTGAATTACGCACCTTATTTTTTGTTATTTAGTAATGTTAAGTAATTAAGCGAAATTAGCAATTTATTCTCTTTTCATGTTTTGTTACTATTGACAGAAACAAAACTTCGTTTTATTATAAAGAAACAAGGACGAAAAATGAACACAAATATTACTACTTTAAAACAAAATAATTGGTGGCAGGGTTAGTTTAACTACCCTTTAGTTTCACGTTTGTTTTAAAGATTACAGGGTAGTTAAAACCTCTTGGTTTGCCTGCCCGTAATAAGTTTTGGGCCGGTAAAAAATACCCGAAACAGAAAATTACGGAAGGAAAATCAATGACTAATTTATCAATAAATAACTTACCTAAATATTTAAGACCTGCGGCTAAGTTTGTTCGTCACAAAGAACAGGCATCAGGACTTTCAACCTCACGTTTTGTTCAGGATTTTTCTGTTTGTATGGTGCCGAAAGCGACATTTTCAAGAAGTCTTCCGGATTTGTGTGAAAACGTCTTTCTTGAGGGTGCTGAAGAAAGTCTGATATATTTTACTCCTGCACTTTTGGGCGAAAATGTTGGAAGAAAGGTTTTGTCACAAAAGTTACCCGAAAAACTGAAGCAGGAAGTCGCAAAACCTGCAGCTGAATTATTGAAAGAGAAAAAAGAAGCAAATAAGCAAGTATTACCGATAAAAGCGGCAATAGCGCTAGCTGCGACCATTATTCCGCTGACAGAATTTTCGCTTAATTATATAAAGAACCTGATGACCTTGAAGGTATTTAAAAAGAGCGATTTCAAAAACATAGCATCGCTTGAAAATAATAAAGAAGATTCTGCTCAGCAGCAAAAAGTCGAAAAGAGTGCAAAGAAACATATTGCACTTGCAGGTGGTATCTATGGCGGGCTTTTAGGACTTGCAGGGCTGATGGCAACAAAAGGGAAAAATTCAAAAGTGTTACAGAATATATCTGAATTTATTCTTGCGCCCGGAACAAAATTGTTTAAATCTAAAAAAACGGAAAAAGCCAAAAACTTTTTCGACAAGTATTTCTCAATAGATTTCAACAATCATGACGGCAAACTTGTTATGAGTAAAGGTCAGCTTACAACCTGTGTTTTAACTGGCGGAGCAGGGTATTTCGGCGCATCTGCCGACAGAGGAAAAGAAAACCTTAAAGAAACTGCAACAAGATTCCCTATTGTTGCTGCATACGTGATTACGGGAAGTGAGTTTGTTGAAAAAGGGTTTAAAAAAGTACTCAAAAAAATGGGAAAATGTAAAGAGATTATAGGGGAAAAACTTGAAGTACCTGAGTTTGATAAATTAGGCGAACTTGCAGAAACGATTTCAAAGAAGAAAAATACCCCCGTAGAAAAAGAATATAAAAAACTTGCGAAGCAGAAATTACTCATCTCAGGTGCACCGTTTGTATTCTCAATTGGAGTTATGGGGTTTGTTGTATCAGGACTGACCAGATACTTTACCCAAAAACGATATGATAATGCCCACAAGGGGTAAATTTTATGGGGGGTAAATGTTAGGGGGGTAAATGTTAGGGGGGTAAATATTGTTGTGTTATCTGTTATTTGGTGCCATACCGCCAGGGATACATTGACCGAATTGGCAGTTGGAATTATATCTTGTGTCATTCATTTCCGGGTTTGAGTATTGTCCGTCAGTGTGTTGGAAACCTGTATGTTCTTTCGGGGTAAAAGATTGGTTAAAGTTGCTTTTGCTGGGGCTTTTGTTAGAAAAATTGTTGTTTTGCGGAAAGGACTGGTCTTGTGCTGATCCGTCAAGGCTGTTTGAAAACGCATTAGCCGTACACGTAAAAACCGAACAAAAGATAATAAATACTAAAATTTTTTTCATAAATTACTCCTTTTTTAGAATAATAAATTGTTTTTTTAGGAAAACATCGGAAATATGGGTATGGGCAGGGATAAATATATACTTCTTTCATTATGGTAGAAAATTATATATTTACCCCTTTTAGTTAATAAACCGTAATATATCAAATTAACCGTTTGCAATTTGATTATGTTTATTTTATGATATTGTAGCCGACAAAAGAATGTGATAGCACATTCTTTTTTAAATAGGAATAATTTTTAATAAAGGATAAAAAGATGGGTATCAAAGGAAAAGTAGACAAGATGGTAGTTTTAGCTTGTGAAGAATGCAAGGAAAGAAACTATACAACCACAAAAAATAAAAAGACTATAAAGGACAGAATGGAATTAAACAAATACTGTCCGACTTGTAAAAAACATACAGTACACAAGGAAACTAAGTAACCGATTTTCGGTGAATGGGGAGTCAAACTTCGCTATTCACTGAATTAAGCGTCCTTAGTTCAGTTGGTAGAACGTCGGTCTCCAAAACCGGATGTCGAGGGTTCGAGTCCTTCAGGGCGCGAATTATATAAAAGGATAAATCTAGTGAACGATACATTAAACGGAATAGTTGCATATCTGAAATCAGTAAAGCTTGAATGGGCTAAGATTACTTGGCCTGAAAAAAAGCAGGTTATAGCTGAAACTGTCGCAGTTGTTGCAATTGTATTTTTATTCACTGTAGCAGTTTATCTAATTGATATTATTTTCAAGGCAATTTTAGGGTTAATCCCGACAATGTAAAATATAGGTGACAAGAATGGTTGAAAACGAAGAAAACTTTTTAGAAAATGAAGATGTAATTGATGATTCAACAGGCGAAATGGACGCAGTTCAGGAAGCTACAGGTACATCAAACGTAAAGAAAGCATCTAAAAAGAATGAAAAGAGATGGTACATAGTTCATACATATTCAGGTTATGAAAACAAGGTAAAGGGTAACCTTGAAAAGCGTATTGAGTATATGAACATGTCAGACAAGATTTTCAGAGTAGAAGTCCCACAAAAGACTGTTACTCAAATCAAGGGCGGAAAGAAACAGGAAAAAGATGAAAAGATTTTCCCTGGATATGTTCTTGTTGAAATGATAATGGACGAAGACAGCTGGTATGTAGTAAGACACACTGCAGGTGTTACCAAGTTTGTCGGTTCTGCTAAGAAACCTATCCCTGCAAAAGACAGTGAAATCAAGAAGATTATCAACAGAGCAGGTTCTCAAACTCAGAAAATTGAGCTTGATGTTAAGGTTGGTGACAAGGTCAGAATCACATCAGGTCCGTTCGCAGAATTTATCGGTGATATTACTGAAGTTTATCCGGATAAATCTAAATTACGTGCTAACGTTTCAATCTTCGGTCGTGAAACACCTGTTGAATTGGAATACAAGCAAATTCAAAAAATATAGTAAGCTGATAAAAGTGGAAGGGGTTTAACCCGTTTGTACCACGAAAGGAGAAAAATAAATGGCAAAGAAAGTAGTAGGAAAAATTAAGCTTCAAATCGAAGCAGGCAAAGCAAATCCATCACCTCCGGTTGGTCCTGCATTGGGTCAACATGGTGTAAACATCATGGATTTTTGTAAGCAATTTAATGCACAAACACAAGATAAAGCAGGTTACATCATCCCTGTTATTATTGATGTATATGAAGACAGAAGTTTTACTTTTGTTATTAAGTCACCACCTGCACCAATTTTGATTAAGAAGGCTCTTAACCTTCCTAAAGGCTCTTCAAATCCTAAGAAGGATAAGGTTGGCGAAATCACAAGAGCACAATTGGAAGAAATCGCTAAGATCAAAATGGACGACTTAAATGCCAGAGATTTAGATGCTGCAGTAGAAATGATTAAAGGTTCTTGCAGATCTATGGGTGTTACAGTCGCTGAGTAGTAGGTATAAATTTTAAAATGGAAGGACATTAGTCCGCTATGACCATGAAAGGAAATATAAAAATGGCAAAATTAACTAAAAGACAACAAAAAGTAAATGAATTACTGGAAGGTTTCGAACAACCTTCAACTATAAAGAACGCAGTTGAAAAATTGCAGGAAATCTCAAAGACAGTTGCAAAGTTTGATGAAACAGTAGAATGTCACATGAGATTAGGTATCGATGTAAAACACGCTGATCAACAAATCAGATCTACAGTAGTTTTACCTGCAGGTTTGGGTAAGGAAGTCAGAGTTTGTGTTATCGCTAAGGGGGCTAAGGTTACTGAAGCAACTGAAGCAGGCGCAGATTTTGCAGGTACTGAAGATATTATCGATAAGATTTCAGGCGGATGGTTTGAATTTGATACATTGATTGCAACACCTGATTGTATGGGTATGTTAGGTAAATTAGGTAGAGTGTTAGGTCCTAAGGGCTTGATGCCAAACCCTAAGAC
>JAILHQ010000133.1 GCA_024695725.1 Cyanobacteria bacterium RUI128
CCCCATGTAAATCAGCGAATTAGACTCTTCTTTTGTCAGTCGAAACATAAAATCTTGCTATTTCTGCTTTCTTTGCCATTTAAGTAGTATTTTTAACAAAAAGAAACAAAACCTTACAATGGTTCTGTTTCATAATGCGCGTTACATATCCCCTACGGTGGTGAGACCGGAGGCAAAATGCTGATATACTGTAGTTTTGTTCATACAAAAGTAGTGTCTTAACTGTTGGTACTTTTCTACGTTTTCAAATTTGGTGCAAAGTTACAAAATATCTTGGATATTTGCAAATATTTTTGCAGAAATTTTTATTTTGTATGCGAAATCGCTGTTTTATAAGTTTCTTAAACTTTCTCGCCCTCATCCTTCATAATCATCAGCAGGGAGAGAAATAGTTTTAGTTTTCTCTGAACTGCGGAGACAATTTATCCCTCATCATGTTCTACGATATAATCATGAAATACAGCAATTACATGATTGTGCTTCGGATGATCTTTTCGCAAAATGATACTTGAGAAATATTGCACATTATCTAAGGTCATCTGCTCATTATACATCGTATATGACTTATTGAGCATATACGTGTTAAACCATATTCGGAACAACCTATCGCGTGAAGCCTGACGTTTATCTGCCGTATCGCATATATATAACATCACCGGCTCTTTCTGCGCAAAGAATTCCTCTATAATCACACGCACCGTCTCAAACACATTATTGTCTTGCCCAACACTTTTGCCGGCAGAAGCAATTAGAAAGAACTGAAAAACGCCATCTTCCAAAAACGAAGTATCTGGCACAAAGCCCACAGAATAGGTAATCCCGTATTTTGTAACAAAGGTAAAGATACTACTATCCACCTGTTTTACAGGATACGGAGCACGGATATTAATCGCCTCTGCAGAAAGAACAATCATAACACAACTTGCATTTCAGGATGCTTAGCCATAATCTCTCTTACGCGAGCCTCAAACTCTTTTCTCATACCGACCATGCGGCGCTTTGCTGCTAACCGCTCCTCTTCTGAATTAAATTTAACCGGTTCAAAAGTATACATATTATTCTCTCCTTTCTCTTTAATTTTTATTTTGTCACTAAAATCGTTGTTTTAATTGGTTTCTTTTCGTCCACAGATTTAACGGATTTAACGAATTTTTCTTTTTGGGATTTTTTGGATTGTTATGGATCGTTTTGAAATCCGCTGCAAAGTTAGTAAAAAAAAATGACATATGCAAATATTTTAATTAAAAATTAAATTTATTTTGTTTTTAGTTCAAAACGGATCCAAAATGCGCACAACATAAAAAATTCTGATAAGCATATGATAAGTACTCAATTAGTACTCAATTAGCATCAGATTAAACAGATGAAACAGATTTTTTGGGGGGTGTTGGGTTGTTTTGGACTAAAAAAAATAAAATTTTCCTTAATTTTTGATAATTTTAGACCAAAACCAATATTTGACTCGCTGCGAATTTATCTTAATTTATCTCTTTAAGTGCTTTAACTCGAAGAGTGAACAAATAGTTAGTAAAAGCTGTCTGGAAGCTTGCTTACAAGCAGATTTTGGTAACTATTGGTTCAAGGAGCTTGCTCCTAAAGCACTCAAAGCTTTTATCTTCTTTTATTTACATGTCAAAGATCGTGTGGGAAAGTTCAGTTAAGAAAAAACACTTTCACATCCCGAAAGACCCGCGAAATACCCACGAAAGACCCGCGAAAGACCCGAGTACGAGGAAAAACGATATAAAAACGATATCAAACCAAAAGACAGCCATACAATCACCATAGGATCACCATAGGACAAGAGCCAAAAAAAGGGCGAAAAGTACTATTTTTCGCCCTTTTACTATATATATACTACGTATATATATACTTTTTGCTCGATTTTCGCTTAACGAATAACTGCGCCGGTAACGTCATACTTAACGCCGTTCTTGATAATAACGAGTTGTCCGTTCTCGAAGGTCTTGAATGCCTTTGCCTCAACAGCCGTATTCTCAATAGCGGTGGCTTCACCTAATTCATATGTTGCGCCCCATACCGCGAAACGATTCTTAGAAGCAGGACGAGAGAGTGTGATAACAGTTTCTTCCGTTACACCGTTGAGGCTAATATGGAATGCACAATCGCTCTCTACCAAAGTTTTAAGAAGATAGTCAGAACCAGAACCGGAAATACCATCATCAGCTGACAAAGCAACTGCACTCTTATCAAGAGTTACACCCTCCGGAGCTGCAATAGACAAATCACCCGCTTCGTCTTTCCAAGCAACAGCATAGAAATGCAGTTTAATTGTATTGGCAGGAACAGTAATCTTCATGCTACCAGCATTAGAACCAGTACCAGCTTTTATTGCAGGAAGTCCATTTACCGTAGCTTCCATAGAAGCATCGCCCGTTTCCATTTTTGCCGGGATACCAGGAAGAACGACAGCTTGCTTTACATTACCAACAATAGCTACTTTAATAGACTTTTCACCGGAAGCAAGAACAATAGTATCTTTAAGTTCACCGACAGGGGCAACTATATGGAGATTCAGTGTACCGCCTTCTGCTGGCAAAGAAGCGACAGCAGCAGTTACATGTGCAGAATTTGTAACTGCAATTGGAGCTGTAAGATTAGCTGCAGTAACAACGAGGTTGGTATCCAAAACATACTCAGATTCTTTATCTGAAATAACAACAAGACCTAAGTCAATTTTGTCTGCTTTGAGAACCGGAGCCGAAGCATCCTCATTATAGGTAATAGCGATACTTACCACATAAACAGAGTTGGTTGTGGTATTAGCGGTCAGAGTAACTTCACCTGTTTGAGGAGTATCATATGTAAACTCTGTTTCATAGTTTGCTATACGACCGTCTGCATCTCCGGTATTATATTTCCATTCCTTATTTACTTTTTCGTTATCGCCGATCTTTACATCAAATGTTCCTTTACCAGCTGATTTGTTTGTGTTGTAAGTAACAACGATTTTAGAAATTTGATTGTAAGAATCAGGAGAGGTTGCATTAGCACCAGAATAACTAGTGGTTACTTGAACACCATTGTTTGAGAAGCCTCCACCATCTTTGTTAGAAATCCAGTTTGCAGCAGCATCATTCATTGTTGCCGCCCACGATTTAGTAGTAAAGACATAAGTTACTGTCTTCTCCGCTGCCATCATGCTTCCTGCAAAGAGGACAGCAGCTAAAAGTGAAAAAATTTTCTTCATAATTACATGAATTTTAAATGATTAATGAAAGAATTTGTTTTGTTTTTATATTTTGATTGTCAAAATAAATCCGAGTGTGTTCCGGTTCTGGTAAACAATAATATCAACTCATCGTCATTCTGCTCCCATA
>JAILHQ010000098.1 GCA_024695725.1 Cyanobacteria bacterium RUI128
AGCATCACAGCCGTATTTTTCTATAATTTCAACAGGGTCAATAGTGTTGCCTTTAGATTTAGACATTTTTTGACCTTTTTCGTCACGTATAAGACCGTGGATATAAACAACAGGGAAAGGTGCTTTCTTAGTGAATTCCAATCCCATAGTAATCATTCTTGCAACCCAGAAGAAGATAATATCAAATCCTGTTACAAGCACTGATGTCGGATAGAATTTCTTAAAGTCATCAGTTTCGCTGTTAGGGAATCCCATAGTTGAGAACGGCCACAAACCTGATGAGAACCACGTGTCAAGACAATCAGATTCCTGAACGTATTTTTCAGGATCAGGGTTTTCTTTTGCAACAACCATTTCGCCTGTTTCTTTGTTATAAAAAGCAGGAATTTGGTGTCCCCACCATATTTGACGTGAAATACACCAGTCACGAATATTTTCCATCCAGCCTAAATAATCTTTTTCCCATCTTTGAGGAATAAATTTTATTCTGCCGTCTTTTACCGCTTTGATAGCCTCTTCAGCCAACGGCTGCATTTTAACAAACCATTGTTCTGATAATAGCGGCTCAATAGTTGTACCACAACGCTGACATTTACCAACATTATGTTCGTGGTCTTTTGTTCTGAGCAAGAAATTGTTGTAGCTAAGCATATTGACAATCTTTTCTCTTGCCTCATATCTGTCAAGATTATGGTAATCTTGAGGAACTTCAGCACACGCTTTCATTTTACCTTCTTCATCAATAACCCAGATAGGTGCTAAGTTATGACGTTTACCTACTTCGTAATCGTTAGGGTCGTGTGCAGGAGTGATTTTAACTGCACCAGTACCGAAAGATTTATCAACATATTCGTCTGCAATAATAGGAATATGTCTGCCTGAAAGCGGTATCATAACTGTTTTTCCGATAAGTTCGGAAAACTTCTTATCGCTAGGGTGAACTGCTATTGCCACATCACCAAATATAGTTTCTGGTCTTGTTGTTGCGACTATTATTGCCCCAGGTTCATTAACTAGAGGATAAGAGATTTCCCAAAGATGTCCCTGTTCTGTCTTGTATTCAGTTTCGATATCAGAGATTGCTGACTGACAACGAGGACACCAGTTTACTATATATGCACCCTTATAGATTAAACCTTTGTTGTAAAGATTAACGAAAACTTCTTTTACCGCATCAGAACAACCCTTATCAAAAGTAAATCTTTCTCTTGAGCGGTCAAAAGATGCGCCTAATCTCTTGAACTGGTTGAGGATAGTGGACTTGTGTTCGTTAGTCCATTCCCAGGTGCGTTCAAGAAACTTTTCACGACCTAAATCGTGACGGGTAAGACCTTCTTTTCTCAGCTGTTTTTCAACAACGTTTTGTGTTGCAAGCCCTGCGTGGTCTGTTCCCGGAATCCAAAGAGCTTCATACCCACTCATTCTGTGATAACGGGTTAAGATATCCTGTAAAGTACCGTCAAGTGCGTGTCCCATGTGGAGTACACCCGTAACGTTCGGAGGCGGAATAACTATTGAATAAGGCGGTTTATTACTGTGTGCATCAGCCTTAAAATATTCACCGTCTTCCCAAAATTTATAAATTCTTTCTTCCGTTTCCTGTGCGTTATATACGGTAGGCAAGTCATCTATATTAATCTTACTCTTTGTAGATTCCATTATATTTACCCCTTTTCCTCTTTTGTGTATTTATAGTAATAGAATATCATGAACAAAGAGAGTGATAAATAATAATCAGGATATAGGGAATTAAATTTTTGTAACAAAAACGGCAAAATTTTCAGATTTAATTACTTTAAAAAGACATAATCGACAGTTATAGAAGTGTGTATGAATAAAATAGGAAGTTTCAGTTATCCGAAAATGTCTGATTTTGCTTTTAAATCATCAAAAAGCAACACGGACAAAACTCCGTATATACCTGATTATGAGCAGGATATCGTTCAAATAAGCAAGACGGAAAAACCGTCTGAAATTCACAAACCAAGGCGCGGAGTTAATTTTGATAACTTAGATCCTGAAAAGACTTATATCGGTATGCAATACGGCAGACGTCACAAACTTGCAAGACAAATTGTAAGATTTACAAAAAAATATTGTCCGGATGCTGATGTACCTGCACACGTTTTTGCCCTGTCTTTCAAAGACGGAGAATGGTGGGTACACGAATCACATATCATAACAAAAAAA
>JAILHQ010000138.1 GCA_024695725.1 Cyanobacteria bacterium RUI128
GTTTTGTAAAATGATTTTGTATTTACAAATAATTCAAGAAACTTTTCGATTACAAAATGTTAGTGTGTAACAATATGAATTTCTTGCAAAGTTGTTAATCTTTTTTGAAGGAGTTTTTCCCATTCATACGCTGATTGAACACTTTGCTCAAGTGACTTTTCAGGGTTCCAGCCTAAAACTTCTTTTGCTTTTTTGTTATCTGCAACAAGGGTTGCCGGATCGCCTTCCCGTCTGCCCATAACATCAACAGGAATGTCTTTTTCCGTTATTTTTTCACAAGCTGAAAATACTTGTTTTACACTGTTTCCATCAGTTGTGCCGAGGTTGAAATAATTTGTATCACCGCCATTATTCAGATATTTTAGAGCTAAAACGTGAGCATTAATAAGATCTTCAATATTTATATAATCTCTGACACATGTTCCGTCAACTGTATCATAATCCGTCCCAAACATTTGGAAGGTTTTCCCTCCGGAGAATGTGGATTTCAGGATATTCGGAATCAGGTGAGTTTCAGGCTCATGCCACTCCCCGACTCTGCTCTGTGAATCAGCACCTGCAACGTTAAAATATCTCAGGCGAATACTTTTTAAATGGTATGCTTTATCATAATCATCCAAAATTCTTTCAATCATCAATTTTGAACTTCCGTATGGATTAATAGGTTCCTGCGGATGTTTTTCATCAATAGGAGTGTAAACAGGCTCGCCGTATGTTGCTGCGGTTGACGAGAAAACTATCTTTTTAACATTGTTTTCAAGCATTGCACGGAATAAGTTCAAAGAGCCGTATACATTGTTCAGATAATATTTTTGAGGGTTCTTAACGGACTCGCGTACCTGCGAAAATGCCGCAAAATGAACAACTGCATCAATATCGTGTTTTTTGAATACAGAGTTTATTTCCTCATAATTTTGTAAATTCCCCTGAATGAAATCTACAAAATTATCTCCGATATTTTTGAGTGTTTTTATCGTTTCATAATGTCCGAGTTCTAAACTGTCAAAAACTACAACCTTTTCACCGAGTTCTAACAATTTTAGAACACAATGACTTCCTATATATCCTGCTCCGCCTGTAACTAATATCATATTATTTCTCCATGTATAAATTATATCATAAACTAATCATCAGAACGATATTGTAAAGCTTGTGACAAATGGTTTACTGTAATATCCTTTTCACCCGCCAAATCTGCAATTGTTCTTGCCAGCTTGAGAATCCTTGAATATTTTCTTCCTGACAACTGATATTTAGAGGCTGCCATCTTCATAAGATTTTGAGCATCACCATCTAAAACACAATATTTATCAATCAATTTTGCACTCAACTCTGAATTAGTAAAAATTCCTTCATCTTTGTACCGCTCTGCCTGAATTTTTCTGGCTTTTGTAACACGTTTTCTGATTTCTGATGATGGTTCTGATTCCTCATTTATATTCAATAATTCATCAGGAGTCAACCGCGGTACATCAATAATCATATCAATTCTGTCCAGTAGCGGACCTGAAAGTCTTGCTTTGTATCTTTGAATTTGGACATCTGTACAATTACAATGTTTTTCAACATCGCCAAGAAACCCGCAAGGGCAAGGATTCATTGCCCCGATTAATATAAATTTTGAAGGGTATCTTATTGAAGATTTTGCTCTTGAAATAACAACATACCCATCCTCTAACGGCTGTCTGAGAGTTTCAAGCACATTTCTCGGAAATTCAACCATCTCATCAAGGAACAACACCCCTCTGTGAGCAAGAGTAATTTCCCCCGGTCTTGGGTTCTGACCGCCACCGATAATCCCGACAGAAGATGCCGTATGATGAACAGGTCTGTATGGACGCTGAGTCATAAGAGGTTTTTCTTTTGATAACAGTCCGCAAATACTGTATATTTTAGTCAGCTCAAGAGCTTCTTCCATCTCTAAAGGCGGAAGAATTGATGCAAAGCATTTAGCCATAAGCGTTTTCCCTGAGCCCGGAGAACCGGACATCAAAACATTGTGTCCGCCGGCAGCAGAAATCTCAAGAGCTTTTTTAGCCTTTTGCTGTCCCTTCACATCCTTAAAATCATACAAATAATCTTCTTCAAAAGAGGTGTTCAAGTATTGCTCCATATCAACGATAACCGGAGAAACGGGAGCCTCTGTAAAATGATTCACAACATCCGTCAGATGTTCAACTCCCAATACAGTCACACCCTGAACCAATGCCGCTTCTTTTGCGTTTTCAACAGGAACAAAAACAGTTGTAATCCCGTTTTCTTTTAACCCCTGAACAATCGGAAGTATCCCGTTAACCCCTCTTATAGAGCCGTCTAAAGACAACTCACCCATAAACGCAATCTCTTTGATTTTATCTTCGGGAATAACACCTTCTTCCTGCAAAATCCCGACTGCCATTGGTAAATCAAACAGGGTACCCTCTTTTTTTATATCGGCAGGAGCAAGATTAATAATAACTTTCCCCTTCGGGAATGTGTAACCCGAATTTTTTATAGCGGAACGGATTCTTTCTCTTGATTCCGATACCGAATTATCGGGGAGTCCGACAATACTCACAGCCGGCAGAGAATTTGCAACATCAACCTCTACTTCTATCTTATATGCTTCTAATCCTACCGTCGTTGCGGTAATTGCTTTACAAACCATAGTCGTATTATATAATAAATCTCTGTTCTAAATCAAATAAAAAGAGCCGACTTAATAAATCGGCTCTCTTTATTTATAAAACTTTTTGAATTAAACAGCCTTTTGTACTTTTCCGGCTCTTAAACAAGATGTACAAACTGTCATTTTTTTAGTATTACCATTTACATCAACTCTAATTGTTTGTAAGTTTGGAGTTTGTCTGTGTACGATTTGTTTATTTGAAAATGTTCTTTTAGCTGCTTTAAGTGGAGTTTTACCACAGATTTCACATTGCTTTGACATAATAAGTGTCCTTTCTATAACTAGTGTATTTATACAATATCTTAAATATATTCTGATTACAAGTAGGATTTATAATATTTGTTAACAATATTAAGTAAACCCCACTATTACCTGTTCAAAATATATGACTAAATTATTCCACAGTAACGGATTTTGCAAGGTTTCTAGGCTGGTCAACGTCTTTGCCTAAAAATTCCGCAATATAGTATGCAATCAACTGCAACGGAATAATCGCCAGAATTGGTGACAAGTATTCATCCGTTTCAGGGATTCTTATAATATCATCAAACAAATCGTTCAATTTTTCATCAGACGAGTTTGTCAGAGCAATCATTTTAGCGTTTCTTGCTTTTGCTTCCTCACTGTTAGACAAAATCTTGTCATAAACTTTACCCTTCATCATAATTGAT
Source organism: Cyanobacteria bacterium RUI128 (assembly GCA_024695725.1). The sequence continues at coordinate 3,340 of JAILHQ010000138.1, forward strand.
AAAACAGGTAACGTTTCATCTAACATAGCAATCGGGCCGTGTTTAAGTTCCCCTGCGGTGTAACCTGTCGCATTGATATAACTGATTTCTTTTAATTTCAATGCACCTTCCAGCGCAGTCGGGAAGTTAATACCTCTTGCGATATAGATAAAGTTCTTTGCGTTAGCGTATTTTCTTGAAATAACTTTAACCTGATTTTCCTGAGAAAGAACCTCTTCAGCTTTTTCAGGCAATACAATGAGTTCCTTCTTCAGTTTTTTAACCAACTCTTTATCAACAGACTCTTTAATTTCTGCAATATAAATAGCTAACAGATAGAATGAAATAAGTTGTGCCATATATGATTTTGTAGCCGCAACACTGACTTCTATCCCTGCACAAACAGAAATAAGACTGTCAGCTTCACGAGCCATTGTTGAATCAGGTCTGTTTGTAACAATAAGGATATGGGAACCGCGTTTTTTAGACTGTTTAACTGCAGTAATTGTATCAGCCGTTTCTCCTGACTGAGAAACCCCGATTACAAGAGTGTTTTCGTCTGTTACAGTCTTTCTGTAAATATATTCACTTGACGGCTCAACATCAACCGCTATCCCGCAGAAATCTTCTAAGATATATTTCCCTACCATTGCTGCGTGTAATGATGTACCGCAGGCAACGATTTGGATACGATTCAGTTTTTTAACAGTTTCTTTATCCAGTTGAACTTCGCTCAAATTCAGGTTTTCATTAACCCCTGTGATTTTGCCGCTCAAAAGGTTTCTTATGATGCTGGGTTGTTCGTGGATTTCCTTCATCATATAGTGTTTGTAACCCATTTTGCTGAGGGCAACAGGCTCCCAAGGAAGAACCTCTATTTTCCCCTGAATTTCGTTATTATTTTTGTCAATAAGTTTCATTGATGTTCTTGTCAGAGTAACGATTTGGTTATCATCAAGATACATAGCTTTCTTTGTGTAATCAATGATTGCAGGAACGTCAGATGCAACAAAATATTCACCTTCCCCGATACCGACAACTAATGGTGCATTTCTTTTTGTCGCAACGATTGTATCTTTGGCATCTTGATGAAGAACGCATAGTGCGTAAGCACCTTCTATCTTTTGGGTTGCAAGTCTGACTGCCTCTGTCAGGTCTTTAACCTTGTCAAACTCTCTTGCCACAAGGTGAGCAACCGTTTCAGTATCTGTTTGGGATTTGAACAAACAACCTTCTTTTTCTAGCTCAACTCTTAATTCCTGATAGTTTTCAATAATCCCGTTGTGAACGAGAACAAGTTTCCCGCAGTTACATGTGTGAGGGTGAGCGTTTACTGTGGTAGGCGCACCATGAGTAGCCCAACGGATGTGACCGATACCGATAGTTGCTTTATCCAGTTCATCTTTTATCGGTTTAATATTATCTTTCAGGTTGTTCAGTTTCCCGACTGCCTTGTATAATTCAATATGACCGCCGTTATTTAAAGCGATACCTGATGAATCATATCCGCGATATTCAAGTTTTGTTAACCCGTTCAAAAGAATATCAACAGCTGATTTCTCCCCGATATATCCGACTATTCCGCACATAAATGCTCTCCTTAAAATCTTTTTTACTAAAATATATTATCATCAAAATATATTAAGTAAAATATTTATTTACTAAACATTAAGCACTTATTTTTGCACTCAGCTTTTGCAGTTAAATATTGTATAAAATAATCGTTTTATGAATATTGTGAAAGCGAACTAATATTGCTAATCTTAGAGTAAAATTTCTTATTATAAACAGAACTTTTACTTTTATTTTATACGAAAATATGTTAATATAATAATGTAGGGCAGTTCCATATGCAGGTAAACTCCAATCATACACGACAACATATTCAACTGGTTAAGGTGTCGGAAAGCGGATTGCGAACAGAGGCACAATGGCAAAACCACGCTTTTGCC
>JAILHQ010000044.1 GCA_024695725.1 Cyanobacteria bacterium RUI128
AGTGGGCCATTGGATATTTGTACAACTTCAAACTTGAACCGTCACTGTCACTTGGCTGCGGTTCTTGGGGCAAAAACGCTATCTCAGGTAATATCGGGGTAGAAAACCTATTAAACTACAAAACAGTTGCTGAAAGGAGAGAAAATATGTTGTGGTTCAAAGTTCCTTCGAAAGTTTATTTTAAAAGAGGAGCAACTGATTTGGCTCTGCGCGAACTGGCCGGTAAAAAACGTGCATTTATTGTAACAGACAGATTTTTATTTAATTCAGGTGCTGTTGATGCTATTACCAGTGTACTTGATGAAGTTGGCATTGATCATGAAATCTTCTTTGATGTTAAGCCTGATCCGACTTTATCAACCGTCAAACAGGCAATGGAAATAATTAAACCATATGAACCTGATGTGTTTATCGCACTTGGCGGTGGCTCTCCAATGGATGCAGCTAAGATTATGTGGTTGATGTATGAACAGCCGGATACCGACTTTAGCGACATTTCAATGAGATTTATGGATATCAGAAAGAGAATCTGTCAAATTCCTGATTTGGGTAAAAAAGCTACAATGGTTGCTATTCCTACAACATCAGGTACAGGTTCAGAGGTTACACCGTTTGCAATTATTACTGACGATGAAACTCACGTAAAATATGCGATTGCAGACTATGCACTGACACCTAATATGGCAATTATCGACCCTAACTTTGTTGACGGTATGCCAAAAGGTTTGACATCAGCATCAGGTATTGATGCTTTGGTTCACGCAACTGAGGCTTACGTATCTTGTATGGCTACAAACTTTACTAACTCAAATGCTCTCGAAGCAATCAAGTTAATCTTTAAATACTTTGTACGTTCATACAACGAAGGTGCTAACGATCCTCTGGCAAGAGAAAAAATGCATTATGCTGCAACAATTGCAGGTATGTCGTTTGCAAACTCGTTCCTTGGCCTGTGTCACTCAATGGCCCACAAGTTAGGTGCTGCATTTAACATTCCTCACGGTGTTGCGAATGCATTATTGTTCAGACAAATAATTAAGTATAACGCAGTTGATTGTCCTCATAAACAGGCAATCTTCCCGCAATACAAGTATCCGAATGCTAAGACTAAATACGGTCAGATAGCTGACGAACTTGGTCTCGGCGGTAAGACTGATGATCAGAAAGTTGAGTTGTATCTTGAGGCAGTTGAAAAACTTATGAAGGATGTAAACCTTCCGATGTCTATTAAGGACTTCGGCGTTAAGGAAGAAGACTTTATGGCTAAACTTGACGAGCTGGTTGAACTTGCCTTTGACGATCAGTGTACGGGTGCAAACCCTGCATACCCTCTTATGAGTGATATTAAACAAATCTATTTAGATGCATATAAGGGTATCGTAAGAGATTACTATCCTGTATCAAAATAGTATGATTAACACGATATAAAAAGACCTGAGATTATTCTCAGGTCTTTTTGTTATAAAAAAAAGCAAAAAAAAGGATGCAAATGCACCCTAAATATCCAACTATCACAAATCAATTTATATTTTAGACTATTTTAATTCTTAGAGGTTTCCGCCCCATAAAGAATCAGTTCCGCCAAAAGCGTTGTTTTCTTTAGATTCAACTGACAACTGAACTGAGTTTGGAGTGAATACAAAAACTGTATCGCCAACCTTTTGAGGTGAACCGCTTAATGCGTAAGCAGCACCGCAAACAAAGTCAATTGTTCTTTGAGATTGTTCTTTGTCAAGTAAATGTAAGTTTAAAACAACTGTTTTTTGGTCTAATAATTGTTTAACAATTTGCGTAGTATCCCCAAAAGAACGAGGTTCGATAATTCTAACTTCGTGTCCTTTGTAACCAGGTAACTTCGCAACATTTGTTGTTTCTCTGTCTCTTGGTTTTGTGTGTCTGTCTGGTTCTTCGTATCTTACTGTCGCAGCATTTCCATCATTGCCGTAAACAGTTTCATACCCGCGTTCAAAATCTTGCGGACCCATACCATCAACATCGATGTATTCATCATCACCTATGCCAAGACTTCTTGAAATAAAATCCGCAACCTTTCCTAAATTCTCCCCTAAATTCATCTTTCCTCCAATGTTATTAATTAAATAATAGTCTTCCTACACGTATCATTGTTGCGCCGTTTGCGACGGCACGTTTGTAATCATCACTCATTCCCATTGATAATTCTTTTAAGCTCAGTCCATATTTTTCATTTAGCTCTCTCAATAAGTTTGCTGCTTTGGAAAATACCCTGTCGAGTTCATCGTCATCTGCTCCGAGAGGTGCCATGCACATAAGCCCTTCGACAGAAATACCAACCAAGCCTTTTAGCTCATAAATACAATTCCTTAACTCATTCTCGTCAAACCCAAACTTTTGAACTTCTCCCGATATATTAACTTGAATAAGTATTTTCTGAACTTTATTCAGCTTGTCTGCGCTCTGTGAGATAGCTTTCGCTAACCGTAAAGAATCAACAGACTGGATGTAATCAAAATGCTTTACGACTTTATCAACCTTGTTTGTCTGCAAATGTCCTATGAAATGGAAAAAGCTCTCTTTTCTTATCTCATCCGGCAATGCATCAATTTTTGAAATTGCGTCATTTGCCCTCGACTCCCCAAAATCTCTAAGACCTGCGCTGTACGCTTCAAGTATTGCATTGATGTCGTAGTATTTTGTTACTGCAATTATTCGTGGTGTATAAGGTACGATTTCTTCTTTTAAACGTAGTAGATTTGTTTCAACAACATGATTTGTCATAAATGAACTCCTCTACACTTTATCAATTATATCTTATCGACTTTGATAAGACAAAAATTTCTTTGTAAGTGATTCTTTCAAATTTTCAATCTCCCTAAAACCCATGTGTGGCATGCTATTGAGCATGATTTAATTTTGTTAAGTTTTATTAAGATTTCCTTATTTTAAAAGAGTTTCAGACATTTTTCCCGAAAAAATTTTTCCTGAAGGCATGCCTTTTTCTGAAGAACTTATATCCCCCAATCTCTTACACTACTACTTTACAACTAATTGTTGCCGTTTAAATCGTATAAATGTATGATTTTTAGCTTTTTTATTTAAAGTTTATTTCGGTTTATAACGTTATTTGGGCAATATTTTAGGAAGTTTTTGAATTGTTAATTTATGTAAACATTATTGACGTTAAAAAGTCAATTATTTCAGAAAAAACATCTTTATATTAGTACGGGGATTAATGGGGGATATTACTATGAGTGGTCAACCGATTGGAGCAATGGGCGCATACGATAATCAGTATGCAGATGCAATGAGATGTGTAAATTGGGTTAATAATTACGGGCAACACCAGCTTGAATATCAATATGCTATTGGGCAGTTGCTTTTACAGCAGCAGCAACAAGCTCAACAACAGCGGCAACAACAAGCCCAACAACAGCAACAACAGCAGCAACAAACTCAGCAACAGTGGCAACTGCCGCGACTGCCGTGGCAACAGCAGCAACAAGCTCAGCAACAAGGACAACAACAAGGTCCGCCGCATCCTGTTGCCCAACAACAACAGATATTTCGTCCTGTTACTTCTGATATAAGAACAATGGCAGAATTAGCAAGAATGAATATTGCAAGACAGCCTTGGTACGGATTTGTACAGCAGCTTAATCCTCTTAGTGGGCAGCAGCTATCTGCGGGGAATCCGTATTTGCGACAGCTTCCGCCACTGGTCGCGTAATTAAGCTTTCATATATTAACATTTTGTAAACTATACGATTAAAAAAGGCATAATAGTCCGAGTATATCCTTTATATATACAGGAGAAGCTATGTCCTTTTATAATCGATCGACGACAAAAATAATAATAGTAGAGCCACAGCCTATGTTGAGGCCAAGACCTTTTAGCGGCTTTTCTCCTGTTGGTGCGATGTTTGGTTCGTTTATGAATATGATGAGTACGTTCTTAATGGTGCAACTTATGAACAGAGGTAATGTCGGCTATAATCAGGGGGATATGCCTTATCCGTATAATAACAGCGTTGCAACAAGACCGTACATTCCGATGAGTTCGGCGCCAAGTGCTCCGATAGGGGATACCTTTGTCCCGAGAAGTTCATCGTACTTGTATTCTTCTCCGGGGGTTGTGCCTGCAAGTACAGCGGCAGCTTCCTCAAGTGTTGCTACTCCGACAACGGTTTCTACTTCAACTTCTGTTTCGTCTGCGAATAACGTGACGTATGGTAAAAAAGATTTGAATTTCTGGAAAAACCTCGGATATAATCCTGAAAAAGGTCAACAGCTTGTCAATAATGCCAAAAAGAGTAAATACAGAGGTAAACGGCACGAATGTGTTGCAGTTGTCAGAGAAGCAATAAATGACACATATTATGGAGGTCAAACCCACTATTCACGTTTTGGTAAGGCGTGTGATATTGGCGATCAGTTCCTGAACGGGGATACTCATTTCAAGAAAATAGTACCAAATTGGGATGTTAGCCCTAATGATTTTCCGCCGGGAGCAATTATTATTTACCGTGGTGATAACGGCAGCGGTAATGGATATGTCAGAGGGGATAACCGCGGACACGGCGAACTGGCGTATGGTGACGGAAGCGGAAAAGGTATATCAAATTACGATTTAAAGATAAAACCGCAATTTATAAAAGAAGTCTGGATACCTGTATAGTTAAACTATACTTAATCTCCTGTTAACAAGTTGTCTGGACTTATCTTCAAACGATACATTTTCGCCGTATATTGTGACGAACTTATCAAAACCTGTCATATATATTGTAGAGAGCATCTGACTTTCAACGTTCAGCAGGGTAATGTTTGAAAACATTTCGAACATTCTGTAGAAGTCGTTAACACATTCTCCAACTCCGTCAAGGTCAATGACAACGGGTTTGTTTAGTTTATTAAGAGTCACAAACATATCGCACACCGTTTTGTTTGTGATAGTCGGAGTTCCCGGGAACAAAACGTAGTGCGATTTCATATCGCATAATTTCATATTAATATATTAAAACTTTTTTAACCTACGGATAACTATACTAATTGATAATATTTCTATAACTTTGGTATGAAAAATAAGTAAGTTAGCGTACGACTTTTTTAAGTCCTTTAGGTTTGTCGATGTTTCTGTGTAATTTTGTTGCTATTTCAAGTGCAAGCATCTGGCAGATTACTGCATTGGAAAACATTTGCAATACTTCATTTTTGCAGTCAATGTTGATATTAAAATTTGATATATATTTATTATTATGTTTTCCGATTATATATATTGACGGGTTGTATTCTTTTTTGATTTTGTCGAGGTTTTCAACGGCATTTGTTGAGAGTCCTTCGACAGACAAAAATACGACCGATGATTTTCTGTTTAGGACGGCAAGATGCCCGTGCATAAATTCGCCAATAAGAGCGGCATTGATATTCATATAAGATGTCTCTTTTATCTTGAGAGCACCCTCTTTTGCTATTGCATAAGAAAGACCTTCTGCCAGAATAACCACAACTTTTTGTTTCGCAAGCAGACCTGCAAGCTGATGTACTTTGCTTCTCAGTCCGAGAGTTTTGCTGACTACATCAGGCAAATCTTTTAATGATTCAATATATTTATCCGTACTGTGTCCTTTTTGCCCTGCGATTTTCAGGGCAACAATCAGCACGCAGAGCATTTGTGCTGTAAAAGATTTTGTTGCGGCAATACTTCTTTCTGTCCCTGCAAGGCAATTTACGTGATAATTTGTTTCTTTCCAGACTGTAGATTCCGGGTTGTTGGTAACACAAAGAGTTTCCAGCCAGTATTTCCCGTTTTCGTCTTCAAAACCATTGTTTACCCTTCTTAAAGCGCTTATTGTATCGGTTGTTTCTCCTGACTGAGTAATAAATACATAGAGAGTATCTCTATCGTGCGGAATAACTTTTTTGAGAAGAAATTCGCTTGAGTATATTGCTCTTGCTTCGACACCTGCAATTTCGCCAACCAGTTCTGCAGAGAATCTTGCGCAGTGATAGGAAGAACCGCTTGCAACAAGTACAATTTTGTTTACTTTTTCAGGAACACTTATTTTATCTACTCCTTCGATTTCTAATATACCTCTCAAAATCTCAGGTTGTTCATAGATTTCTCGTTCCATTGCTGTTTTTTTAGATGCAAAAATACTCATAACTTATAATTCCTCATACATTAGGATAAACGATTAGAATGTAATCTCCTTTTTTATTCTAGCATTTTTTTTGCCAAAATAAAACCCCCATGCCCGAATAACAGTATATACAGGCATGGTTAACTACTCCAAATATAGGATTTTTTAGCTATTATAAACTTATGTAAACTTGGAAAGTGTTATTTTGACTGCGTTTTAGGCTTTTGCGGCATTTTTTTGATAATTATTGAAAATTTGTATGTATCTCATATAATAGTGTTGTAATAAATAAGAAAGGAGTTTTCAAATGAACAAAGAAGAATTAGTACAAGAAATTTCAAAGAAAGCTAAAGTTACTCAAAAAGATGCTGGTGAAGTTTTAAACGCATTAGTTGAAACTATCCAAAAAACAGTTGCTAAAGGTAAAAAAGTTACATTAGTTGGTTTCGGTACTTGGGAAGCTCGTAAGAGAGCTGCTAGAACTGGCAGAAACCCACAAACAGGTAAAGAAATTTCTATCCCTGCGAAGACAGTTCCTGTATTCTCAGCTGGTAAGAAATTCAAAACTACTGTTAACGGTAAGTAATTTATTTACTAAACAGGATTTGAAGGGAGTGACATTTGTCACTCCCTTTTTTGTTGCACACATCTGCATGGCTATACATTACTTCCGGTATATTTACCTCTACATTTACCCCCCCCACCCCCAAATCTTAATTTTTCGTTAAGATAATTAAGATTTTGATTATTTTGTTATACATTATATTATGTAAGATTTGATTACTATGATAGGAGGGTAATAGATATGAGTATTAAACCGTTAGCAGACAGAATTGTTATCAAAGTTATTGAAGATACAGAGCAAACATCAGGCGGAATTTTTATTCCGGACAGTGCAAAAGAAAAGCCTCAAAAGGGTGAAGTTGTAGCTGTTGGTTTGGGTAAAGTTGGTGAAAACGGTGAAAGAGAACCAATGGACGTAAAAGTTGGGGATATCATTTTATACGCTAAATATTCAGGCACCGATATCAAGATGGACGGTGTTGAATACAAGATCTTGTCTATTAAAGATGCTTTAGCAGTTCTGAGTTAATAAAAATAAGATTTTAAAGGAGAAATAAAAATGGCAAAGAAAATAGTTTTTGAAGAAGAAGCAAGAAAGGCTCTTCTCAGAGGGATTGACGCTGTCGCAGATGCAGTAAAGGTTACATTGGGACCAAAAGGCAGAAATGTTATTCTGCAAAAGAAATTCGGTTCACCTCAAATCGTTAATGACGGTGTAACCATTGCAAAAGAAATTGAATTGGCAGACGGTTTGGAAAATTCAGGTGCTCAGTTGTTGAGAGAAGTTTCATCTAAGACAAATGATGTTGCAGGTGACGGTACAACAACTGCATCAGTTTTGGCTCAGGCTATTGTCAGAGAAGGTTTGAAGAACTTAACAGCAGGTGCTAACCCTATGTCAATGAAACGCGGTATTGATAAGGCTGTAGAATTGGCAGTTGAGAAGATTAAATCTTGCTCTAAATCAGTAGATACAAAAGCAGGTATTGCTCAGGTTGCAACAATTTCAGCAGGTAACAACTCTGAAATCGGTGAATTAATTGCAGAGGCAATGGACAGAGTAGGACACGATGGTGTTATCACTGTTGAAGAAAGCAAGTCTTTCGGTACTAACTTAAAGGTTGTTGAAGGTATGCAGTTTGACAAGGGTTATATCTCACCTTATTTTGTTACAGATGCAGAAAGAATGGAAGCAGTTTTGGAAGATGCTTATGTTCTTTGTGTAAACAAGAAGATTAACCTTATCTCTGATTTGGTTCCTGTTCTTGAACAAGTTGCTCGTGACGGCCGTTCATTGTTATTGATTGCTGAAGATGTTGAAGGCGAAGCTCTTGCTACATTAGTAGTTAACACAATGAGAAAAGTATTGAGAGCTGTTGCAGTTAAGGCTCCTGGCTTTGGTGACAGAAGAAAAGCTATGTTAGAAGATATTGCAATTTTAACAGGCGGTCAAATGTTTACTGAAGAACTCGGTATCAAGTTAGAAAACATTACAACAGATATGATGGGTAAGGCTAAGAGAGTTACTGTTACTAAGGATGAAACAACAAT
>JAILHQ010000092.1 GCA_024695725.1 Cyanobacteria bacterium RUI128
ATTTTGCTTGCTGTTGCAGGCGCAGAACATCAGGTACAATTATTGACCTGGATATTTGTTATGAGATTCTTGATGATTATAACTTCTGTTGTTTCATACTGGATTAACGGTTTGGTAACAAAAGTTTATGCAGCAAGAACAGAAAAATTCGATTTTGAAGCTCCATTAACAAACCTTGTATGGATTACTTCAATATTGTCAATCGCTATGACATTTAGCGTAAGTAATTATCTTTTGGCCGACTTAGGAAACAATTTATGGTTAGTGTTATCAATAATCATTTCTTGCGGTACATTAGGTGCTGCACTTATTCCTGAGGCAACAAAATTATTCACTTCGCCTAAGGCAAAACATACAAACGAAGTTGTAACAGCATCAAAAGAAGGCGGTGCATCTTTGACTATCCTTTCAGGTATAGTTTCAGGAAACTTCTCCGGTTTCTGGATTGGTGCAATCGTTGTATTACTGATGGGCCTGGCTTATGCTGCAAGTACATATATTCCGGCAGAAGTTATGATTTATCCGTCAGTATTTGCATTTGGTTTGGTTGCGTTTGGTTTCTTGGGTATGGGTCCTGTTACTATTGCCGTTGACTCTTACGGCCCTGTAACGGATAATGCTCAGTCTGTTTATGAGTTATCACTCATTGAAGAAATCCCTGACGTTGCTAAGAAAATCGAAGAGGAATATAAATTCGCTCCTGATTTTGAAAACGCTAAGAGATACTTAGAAGAAAATGATGGTGCAGGTAATACCTTCAAGGCAACTTCTAAACCGGTATTAATCGGTACAGCTGTTGTTGGTGCCACAACAATGATCTTCTCATTGATTTTGGTTATACAAAACGTATTAGGTATCAAACCTGAACTTATACTTAACCTTTTGAATCCATACACACTTCTCGGTTTCATTGCCGGTGGTGCTGTTATCTATTGGTTCTCGGGTGCATCAATGCAGGCTGTTACAACAGGTGCATACAGAGCAGTTGAGTACATTAAACACCATATCAAACTTGGTGAAGAAGATGATAAATCTGCTAACCTTTCTAACTCAAAAGAGGTTGTTAAGATTTGTACTCAGTACGCACAAAAAGGTATGGTTAATATCTTCGTTGCACTGTTCTCATTTGCACTGGCACTTGCTTGTTTATCAGCACCGGTTGGTGATGTATCAATTCCGGTATCCTTCTTTGTAAGCTACCTGATAGCTATTGCAGTATTTGGTTTGTTCCAGGCTGTATTTATGGCTAACGCAGGCGGCTGCTGGGATAACGCTAAGAAGATTGTAGAAGTTGATATGGCAGAAAAGGGTACACCTTTGCACGAAGCAACTGTTGTTGGTGATACTGTCGGCGATCCGTTCAAAGACACTTCATCAGTTGCTATGAACCCTATCATCAAGTTTACAACCTTGTTTGGCTTGCTGGCTATGGAAATCGCTATAGCACCTGCGTTCAGAGAACACGCCAAAATTGCGGGATTTGTCTTCCTGCTCATTGCGCTTGTGTTCGTTGTCCGTTCGTTCTATGGAATGAGAATCCCGCAGGATAATAAATAAATTATCAGGCGAATAAAATAAAGAACAGGTTGTTTACAATGAGTAAACAACCTGTTTCTTTATTGGTTATTTTTTAGTAAGTGTTAATACAACCTGATTTTAATTCTTTTTATCGTGTCCTTTAAAAGAATTGCGTATATTGCTTTGAGTATAATTATTATTTAATAAAAGTCCTACTTTTATTTTTAACTCCTTTTTAATAATTGTAATCTGATTCCAAGTCTCTTAATTCGCTGTCGCGCATTTGTTCAAGATGTTTAAGCTGTTCCCAAACTACGCTGTTACTAAATCCTAAATCATCAGTATCGCTCAAATAAGAACTTCTTTTAAGGTCATATTTTTCATTTATTTGTTCTTTTCTTGCACTGTATTGGCTTTTTGTAATGCGAGGGGTGTAACTGTAATCATCGCCGTCTAATTCACCAAATGAAATGTTTTTATGTGATTTTACTGAAGATTGAATATTATTTGCTGCAGAAAAAAAGCTATTTTCATACATTCCTCATTGTGTTGGTCTTATGTATTTAATGTCCGTAAAAAAAGAATTTGCTATTATTTGTATTATAATTTGCATAAAATTTTCATGTGTTATAATTGTCGTATGAGGATGAGTTTTTCAAAACAATTAAAATTCCAATGGTCAGAAGGTATCGATTACGAAAAATTATTATGTGGAAATGAAATCCATATTCAATTTTTTAGCAACAAATTGAATGAGTAGAAACCTCATTCAAAAATTTATGCCTGTGGTCAGATAAAAAAAAGAGTAAAAAAATCAATAAGAATAGGAGAATAAAAATGGCAAAATCCAAAATTCAGACAATAGACGTTTCAACTGTGACAGCGGATATGACAATAGAAAAGTCTAAATTTAACGGAATTTATTTTAAGGGAATCAGTGATATCAGTACATTGCTCATAACAAGTGATCATGAGAAGAGTGATCTTACTATGACGGTAAACGGTCACACTGTTACGTTTAAGAATTATTTTGCCAAAAACGGTGCATTCCCTATTAAGACTATAAAAACAGATTCAACCACATATAATCTTGTTGATTATGTTGACGAACATAACCTTTATGGTGTAAACCAAGAAATAGTGGGAACCTCATTTGTAAAAAACCTGCCGGGTACTGTTTTTAATGATGATATTGTGCTTGGCGGTTCTACCAATGTATATGCAGGTGGTGGTAATGATACGATAACACCTTCTGATGCTAACTCAATTCTGTCAGGCGGAACGGGTACAAATACTAT
>JAILHQ010000017.1 GCA_024695725.1 Cyanobacteria bacterium RUI128
GTTATGAAGAATAAGAATATTTCAACCCTGTCTGAACTCATACAACAAGCTCAAGACAGCGGTGTAAAGTTTATTGCCTGCAATATGTCAATGGATGTTATGGGTATAAAAGAAGAAGAACTGATAGACGGAGTTGAAATAGGCGGAGTTGCAAAGTATATTTCAGAAAGCAATAATGCTAACTCAAACCTGTTTATATAAGAAGTTGTTATGAGATTTTTTAAAATAAAACAGACGATAACAAAATGTCATCGTCTGTTTTATGGTGTCGTAGGCGGGACTGTCTTGGATTTGCTCCACGCTCACAGAGTTTTGTTTTCGGTACTTCGTACCTGTCAACAAAATCTGTTCGCTATCCGAATTTCGCTTCGCTCAATACGTACGCAAATCCGCTTGAACCCTGACCGAACTCCGTTCGGTGGGGTTCTGCGTCCCTTTCTGTCAAAATAAAATAGCCAATAACAAAAGTCATTGGCTATTTTATGGTGTCGTAGGCGGGACTTGAACCCGCACGGGTCTCCCCACACGCCCCTCAAACGTGCGCGTATACCGATTCCGCCACTACGACATGTTTATATATTTAATTTTCAAAGTTTTGTATAATGTGCGCGTATACCTCCCCTCTCACAAAATGATACTCAATCATTTTGCTCGGCAGAGTGCCACTACGACATGTTTTCGTTTTTTGTCGCGTATACCTCCCCTCTCAGAAACGATACTTAATCGTTTCGTGTCTTGGATTATTGCTTCACACCTTCAAGTCGTTCACTTTATTTTGCTATCGCAAAATTGTCGTTCACTATTTCGGTGTTACTTCGAGTTTCGTGGCTTCGCCACTCACTCTACGCAAAATCCGCTCGGCAGAGTGCCACAACGACATGTCTTGGATTATTCGGGTGGTCGCAAAAGCGTGGTTTTGCTCCTACTTACGTGCTAAAGCACTACCGAAAATCCGCTGTTCAATTTTCAATGTTGCGTCGGAGGAATATATTTACCCCTATATTTGCCTCTCAACATGCAAATTGTATAATAAACATATTTTACTGGCAATATTTTATTTGCAATATTGCAAATATATACTAATATTGATAAAATTATTACAGTAGTCTTAACAAGGAAGAAATATGACCGTTTTAACAGTTAACATACCCGAAACAGAGAGCAAGTCTTATCCTATATACATCAATAATGATGACATAAATCAGCTTAAATCAAAACTCGATGAAGAAACTCAGGGCAGAAAAAGGCTCGTTATATTCTCTGAAAAAGTATACAAAATCTACGGCAAAACACTGAATTTTAATAAATCAGAAATATTTGTGCTGAAAGACGGCGAGGATAAGAAAAACCTCCACTTCTTTGAAAAGATTATTAAAAAAGCAATAACTCTGAAACTCTCAAGAAAAGATATTATTGTCGCAATAGGCGGCGGTGTTGTTGGAGATATGGCAGGGTTTGCAGCCGCTTCTTACATGAGAGGGATAGATTTTATTCAGGTGCCGACAACATTACTGGCCTGTGTTGATTCCTCAGTCGGCGGAAAAACCGCAATAGATATGCCCCACGGCAAAAACTACGTAGGTGCGTTCTATCAGCCAAAAGCTGTTTACATAAACACAAACTTCCTTAAAACACTTGATGATAAACAGTATAAATCAGGATTCGGAGAAGTGATAAAATATGCCTTTATCGAAAAATCTTGCAATGCTCAGGAAAATTATGACCTTTTGGAAATTCTGAAAAATAATACAGAAAACTTCAAAACAAGAAATTCTGACTTCTTATCAGAGATTATTAAAATCTGCCTTGAACTGAAATCTGCAGTCGTTAATCAGGACGAAAAAGAAAAAGGTCTGAGAAAAATACTGAACCTCGGTCACACCTTCGGGCATGCACTCGAAGAAGAAACAAAATACAAAAGATTTACTCACGGTTATGCCGTCATTCTGGGGTTGATGTATGTGTTTAATTACGCTCTTAAAAATAATCTCTGTGAAAGAAAATATTACGAAGAAGCGTTCACCCTGATGCATATATACGGCTATGAACCGCCAAAATGCTGGTTTATAAACAAAAAACGAACTCTAAACTACATGAAAACAGACAAAAAATCTGACGGTAACAATGTTACGCTAATTCTACCCACAACCTGTGGCGAAGTAACCGAACAACAAGTTCAGGATATCAGCTCTCTTGGGTTTGATGTTGATTATTTGCCGTTATCTTAGTTTTTCAACAGCTTCTTCATTGCCCATTTTGATATATGCGTTGTGTTTCATAAAATCATAATAAACAGCGTCGCCATTTTCAGTTTCAACTACAATTTCAGGAACGTTGTCCAGATTCATATCTTTTATTTTTATAGTTTGAGTAGAATCTGCCGTAATTTCTTCTTGTATATCATTTAATAAGTCTTTTGTCTGAGAGTTGTCATACATCATACTTCCACCAACTCCCATTGCTGCACCTATAAATGCGCCTGCCAGAAATATATTTCTTTCATTACGCGTAAGACCTCTCGTTTTTTCAGGTTTTATAGGTTCTTCAATATTTTCCTTTGGTTTTTTTGGCCAACCTAATATTGTACGTGCTGTGAAGTTTTGTTTTCCCATTGAGACAGGTCTTATCATAATCTTCTTCCTTGTTCTTGTATTACCTGCCGTTTTAATACATCTGATAATTTTTTTTTGCTGATACATGTTATTTTGTTAATTATTTTTTACATAAATACCCTATAAATCAAACTCATACCATGATAAACTAATTTTATACAGGAGGAGATATGGCACCAAGTTCAACAAAAAATAAACCGGCAGATTTATCACAACTAATGCCCCAAAATATAGAAGCGGAAGAGGCGGTTTTAGGCGCAATTCTTGTAAATCCGAATTGTTTAGACAAAGTTATGAGTACCCTGAAACCTGAATATTTCTACAAACCGGCTCACAGATATATATATGAGGCTATTCTTCAGCTTACAAACAGTAATGAAGTTATCGATATTGTATCCGTTTCAGATACTCTGAATATTAACCAGAAACTTGAACTGGTAGGCGGTCGTGCCTATATCAATGACCTGAGTTTTAAATGTATTCAGACAGCAAACGTTGCGTATTACGCAGGTATTATTGAAGAAAAAGCAATAAAACGTTCTTTGATAAACGCAGGTTCAGAAATCACAACATCAGGCTATGACCAGTGCCCGAGCGGTGAGTCACTCGAAAAAGCCGAAAAACTTATCTTCGATATCTCATCAAAAAAGACTTCGTCAGACCTTGTGCCGATTGAAGATTTGGTACTTAAAACTTATGAAAATATTGATTACAGATACAAACACCGTGATCAGAAAACAGGTGTTGAATCAGGGTTCTACGATTTAGACGACCTGACAAACGGGTTCCAGAAATCAGATTTAATCATTCTGGCAGCGCGTCCTGCAATGGGGAAAACGGCATTTGCTCTGAATATTGCGCAGAATGCGGCGCTGAAATATAACAAAACAGTCGCAATCTTCTCTCTGGAAATGTCAAAGGATCAGCTCGTTCAGCGTCTGATGTGTGCTGAAGCAGAGGTTGATTCTCAGAGATTACGTTCAGGTCACATGCAGTCAAGCGACTGGGAAAAACTTGCAGATGCAATGAGCAAACTCTCAGATGCACCGATTTATATCGACGATACCCCGGGTTGTACCCTGACGGATATTCGTGCTAAGTGCAGAAGACTTGCCATGGCAGACAAAAATCTTAGCCTTGTTTTGATAGACTACCTCCAACTTATGGAAACATCAGGCAGAGATTCCGACAGAACTCAACAAATCTCACAGATTTCAAGAGGTCTGAAGATATTGGCAAAAGAGCTGAATGTACCTATTATTGCACTTTCTCAGCTCTCACGTGCAACAGAACAAAGAACAGATAAACGTCCTCAACTCTCTGACCTGAGAGATTCAGGTTCTATCGAACAAGATGCTGATATCGTTATGTTTATCTATCGTGGCGAATATTACGCAAGCAAAGGTCAGGCAGAAGGCGAAGATGTTGAAGAAATCGCTAAAAATAAAGGCGAGGCTGAAATTATTATCGCAAAACAAAGAAGCGGCCCTGTCGGTACTGTTAACCTGATATTCCAAAATAATATCACTAAGTTTAAGAACAAAATTAAACAACAAACCGACGTATTCTAGGGGGGGATACAAGATGTATTGCAGAAAATGTGGTAGAGAAATTGATGATGAAGCAGTAATATGCGTGCACTGCGGATGTCAGGTCGGTGGAATAATACCATTGTCGGGTAAAAGCTGGGTAATAACACTGTTACTCTGTATGTTTTGCGGCGGGGTTTCTGCTCACAGATTTTATACAGGTTATATCGGAATCGGTATCCTTCAAATCATTACATTTGGTGGTTTTGGTATATGGTGGTTAATTGATTTGATTATGATTTTATGTCGTTCGTATAAAACAGCAAAAGGTGAAGATTTGGTATAGGAGTGGTTATGGCAGACTTAAAACTTAGCGGTCTGGATACAGACGGCAATGAAAAAGAATATTCTTTATCAGATTTTAAAGGTCAGAAAATAATTTTGTATTTTTATCCGAAGGATAACACTTCAGGTTGTACGCAAGAGGCGTGTGATTTCAGAGATAATATAAATCGCTGGACAAACGCAGTCACAGTCATAGGGGTCAGCCCTGACAGTATAAAAAGTCACTTGAAATTCAGAGAAAAACAGAGCCTTAATTTTATTCTGCTTTCTGATACGGAACATAAACTTGCCGAGCAGTTTGAGGTCTGGAAAGAAAAATCTATGTACGGCAAAAAATATATGGGGATAGAACGTTCAACATTCGTTCTTGATAAATCAGGAAAAATTGAAAAAGAATGGCGAAAAGTAAAGGTTAAAGGACACGTTGATGAAGTCCTTGACTATTTGGAAAAATAAAAAAAAGACAGGATTTTTTCCTGTCTTTTTTGTTTATAAAAAATTTGATTAGTAATCTAATTTTTCCATTAAATCATCTGCAATATCAAAGTTCATATACACGTTTTGAACGTCGTCGTGTTCATCAAGTCTTGTGTATAATCTCATAATATTTGTAGCGATTTTTTCGTCTGTTACTTCGATTTCGTTTTGAGGTATTCTCGTAAATTCTGCCGTAACAGATTTGAAACCTGCCTGTTCAAGTCCTTCTGTTACTGACTGAAGTTTTTCATAAGAAGTTATTACTCTGTAATTTTCTTCATCATCCTCAATATCTTCAGCATCAAGGTTGATAGCAGCTTCGAATAACTGTTCATAATCAACGGACTTGTCAAAAGTGATACAGCCTTTTTTGTCGAACATCCAGCCTACACAGCCTGTTTCACCGAGGTTTCCGTTAAACTTTGTAAAGTAACTTCTGATATCGCCTGCAGTTCTGTTTTTGTTATCGGTCATTGCTTCGACTACAACAGCAACACCGCCTGCTGCGTATCCTTCATAAGTGATTTCTTCATAGTTATCGGCACTTGACTGACCTGCACCTTTTTCTATTGCTCTTTTAATATTGTCGTTAGGTAAACCTGCAGCTTTTGCTTTTTCAATAGCTGTTCTTAAACGGAAGTTTCCTGCAGGATCAGGACCGCCAAGTTTTGCTGCTACAATAAGTTCTCTCGAATATTTCTGAAATACTACTGCTCTTGCCGAATCAGTTTTCGCTTTTTTGTGCTTAATCGTTGACCACTTGGAATGTCCGCTCATTTTATACCTCTCTTTATTTTTTCTACATTACAATGATATCAAATCAATGGAAAATGTAAATTTTAAAATTATTATAATTCTTAAAATATGAAAAAACTTTTCTAAATTATAAAGAGTATTTTTAAAACAAATCACTGAGCGAAATTTATAATCTGCCGTCAATAATTTTACCAACCATCAAAATAACAAGGGGGCTAAACTATGGCAAGAATTATTGAATCATCAACAGGCGCAAGACGTACTATCCAATTATCAACAGACGATATTATATCGATAGTGCAGGAATATCAGCAGCTTACACACAGTCTGAAACACTTAGAAGAGATACGTGATGTGCTGGAAAATAAGGTTATTTATCTTCCCGAAGGATAATTATAGTTCTAAAATTTTATCAAAATTATCCAGTCTGAAGAACGGAAAATGGGCAGCTTCGTGAAGAGTTACGCACTTAGCTTTATCTGACCAATATTCTATTTGACGATTATAGAAAAATATTTTGTCATCTTCACTTAAAACAGCTGTGTCAAACTTCATCGGTTCTACGCTTTCATTATCATAACTTTTTAGTGAAACCAATTCTGTCAGACTACTTTCAAAACTTCTGTGTGACTGGTTTGCGTTGAATTTTCTGAATTCTTCATCGTCATAAACCAGAAACTGACGTCTGAAATCAAGAGCATTTGATTGAGTAACACCTTCAAACACATCAATAATTTCTTTTCTCAGTCCGTAGTACTGATTATACGCAAGAGGGTTACCGTTTATAGAAATCTTTTTGTTGAATTTCGGCAGTTTATCTTTAATTAAGCCGGAAATGCAAACTCCTGCAGAAAACGAAATTAGGTTAAACTCATCATATTTTGAAAAATCAAAAGCTATATCCAGATTTGTATAATCATAACATATAAGGATATCGCTGTCTTCTGATTTCATAAACCTGAACTGGTCGGCATCACAACCCCAGCCTGTCAGAAATATGGTTAATTTTTTACTGTTATTCTCTACTAACTTCGTCTGCATAATACTATTATATTACAGAATGAATTTTTTCGAACATAAGAACATCTGTTTTATATTTTTCATCGCGGTAAAGTTTTTGGTCGGTATTAAACGATGAAAAGGCTATATGAATATAATACCCGTCAAACTTAAAACATCTTCTTATAATTTCGTTCATCTTTTCAGGTTTTTTCAGTTCTTCGCCTGATTTTGAGCATCTTAAAAGAACCCAGCTCCTTTTCCCGTTTGCATCTTCAAACCAAATTTGGGGATCAACCTCTAAAGTGTCCTGAAAGTTTCTTACTATATATTTTTTTGATTTCAGGTAATTCATAATAAACCGAATACCGATTGTTCTCATCTCCCACTCGGACATTTCTGTTTTTTCGTCAGTTGCAGTTTGCTCGGGGATAACCTCTTCTTCGGTTTTTGTGTTGAATAAATTCCAGCCCTCATTTGCAGGTTTTAAACTTGATAAATCAGGGGCTTCGGGGTTATCAACAGTGACAATATACTTGCATGGAACAAGATTATACACCTCTGCTGCGTATAATTGCCTTTTTACGTACTCTTCAGGTATGTAAGAATTGCCTTCTTCATCTCTGATATCTATAACCACCGAAAAAATCTTGTTTTTATAAGCGAAATTCATACTGTCAAAAGACGGATAGGTATATTCTGCGCGAAGCCATCTGCAGCCTTCAAGCGTATTAATCATGTTTTGAATACGGTTTCCCGCAATATTGCGCGCGTTTATAAGTAAATCGCTCGGGGTATTCTGTGCAACCTGTTTGCTTTCTTTAGAAATATCCTGATACGGTTTCTTATTATTTTTTAAAGGGTTTAATAATTTTTCTACAAATTTCATTTTTATTTCTTAAATAATTTGTCCCACAAACTTTTTTTGTTTTCTTTTTCTTTTATTTTATCAAAAACTTCCCCAAAAGTCTCAATCGGTACAAGCTGATAACCGCAATCATCTGATAGGTTCCCTCCCATTGCAAAAATTTCTTCCTGCGGGTAACGTCTGCATATCCCCGGGCGGGTTTTGTGAATTTTGCATAAGTGGGTTTCGGGATCCAAATTCTGGCACTCGAAAATTAAACCGATTTCATCTTCTCCGGTAACTTTTAAATAAGTATAAAACCTGTGCTGATGTTTAAGGTTTTCAAAATCTTTTTCGTTTTTAATAACACCTTTAGCGTGTTTAACGTAAATTTGACGGCAACATCTGCCGCAACCTTTACAAGAGCCAACCCTGTAATATTTTTTGCCGAGGATTTTTGTGTAATAAAATTTCTTCAGTTTCTTAAACATTAATAAAATTTTATCACTATAAAAGCCCTATGTCATTAAGAAGCTGTTTGTCAGTTGATAAATCAGCAATAATCTCTTCTTCATACATTCTCAAAAATTCTTTGTCTGACATCAAATCTTTTACCAAGTCGTTATGAGAAGTATTTTCGATATCAGATATTGCAAGTTTTGTGAATTTGGCAATATCATCTCTTCTTTCCTGATGGCGTTGTTCTTCTTCAATAATTTCAGGAATATCTAAACAAAAATTGTTGTGAATACCGTGATAATTAATTGTTTTTGCAAAACTGACGCCAAGATTTTTGTCAGGCTGCATTTTTTCGTACATCTGAGATATTGTGATTATGTTTTCGTTGTTTATATTATTCAACATTTACACTTCTCCCTCACTAGTATACTATGGCATATATGCAACTATGTCATCAACTGTTTAGAGGATTTATACAGGGTAAATATTGGGGGGATATATATTTCTTCATGCAAAACTTTGTTCTCATAACAAAAAGAGACTGAACAAATCAGCCTCTTTTTGTTATTTATATAATGTCTTACAGTGATTCTTTGTAAATCTGTGTGACTGCCTCTTTTGTAGCTTTTGTAGGTGCAATTCCCAACAAACCGTCTAAAGATGGTGTTGTGAATGCAAGCTCTGTCAATCTTGCAACATCATTTTCAGAAAAACCTTCATCTTTTAGTTTATTTGGTACATCAACAGATTTTAGCCACTCATAAACTCCGTTGGAAGCTTTTTGAGCATCTGATGCATCAGGTTTAAGCCCTTTCACGATTGGTTCTAAGATATATGCAAGAGTATTTGCCTTTGCAGGATAAATATTTTTTATAACTGCAGGAAGCAAAATAGCTAAACCAAGACCGTGAGAAAAATCAGGTTTCATTGCACTCAAAGGGTGTTCAAGAGCATGAGTATAATGTAACAAGCCGTTGTCAAAACAAACTCCGCCCATCATTGCTGCATAGCATAGATAATATCTGGCTTCTCTATCATCAGGATTAGCAATAGCTTTTGGTAAATATTTCCCAACCATTTCAATAACTTCTCTTGCCAGAGTAACAGCGTAAGGTGACGCTACTTTTGATGTCGCTGCTTCAATGACGTGGTTAACTGCATCTATAGATACGTATCTTGTTTGTTTTGGTGATAAACCTTTCATCAAATCAGGATCATCTATAGCGTATGTCGGATAAATACAGTCATACGCAATTGCTGGTTTATAATTTTTGTCCAGAATTGTAGCAACGGCAAATCTGTTTGTTTCTGAACCTGTTCCGTGGGTAAGGTTAATCGCAACAATCGGCACAGCTTTTTCTGCATTGAATTTAAACTCATATAAATCTGCACCTGTTTTATCAGGATATTCAAGTAGAATTGCGACAGATTTACCTGCATCGGTCGGAGAACCGCCGCCGATTGTTATAACACCATTTGCGCCGAAGTCTTTTGCCATATTTGCTGCTTCATCGATAGCATCTGTTGTAGGGTTTGGCGTAACTTTGTCATAATTAATATAACCAATATTATTTGCTTTTAAAGTTTTTTCAACAACATCCCATGCGCCGGTTGATTTGTACGCATTACGTCCGGACATAATTATTACTTTATTAACACCTTTTTTGACTAAATCTTTTAAAATATTATCAATTTTATTTATTGCGCCGCAACCAAAATATACATTAGTTCTGGTTCTGATTTCTCTTATTTCATTAATATTCAGATCTTTTTCCCACATAGCAGAGTCTCCTTTCTTATAAACACTGGATTTATTATATCACAAAAAGAGGCTGATTCATTCAGCCTCTTTTTTATATTCATAAATATTTATACTATCTCTTTGATTAGCAAATTTCTGATAATCTTGTCAAAATCTTATCAGTAATTTCCTGAATATATTGTTGGGTAACCATACCATTAATTATACAATCTGAGATTTCATAATTAGGTCTGATATACATTTGTGCAGTTTTATTAACATCGGCGTATTGCATATCTGCAGCCTTGCCTGTTTTTCCTCTTGATTCAGCGCGTTTATACCATCTGTCTTTAATAACATTCAGCGGAGTAAACACATATACTTTAACATCCATTACGTCGCGAATTTCTCTGTTCAGAACGTATAAACCTTCAGTAAGGATAACCTTAGCCGGTTTTTTAATTTCACCGTTCACATCAGATACACATGTTTTGAAATCATATCTTGGTGAAATAACCGAAGTGCCGGCTTTAAGACATAATAAATGTTCACGCATAAGTTCTAAATCGATTACATCAGGCGTATCGAAGCTGAACCCTGTTGCGAATAATGCTTCATAGCTTCCTGCATCTTCAAGTTCTTTTGAAGTATCTTTGTAATAATCGTCCTGACGGATAACTGTATAAATACCGTCTTTATTATCTTTAACACATGCGTGAATGGTGTTATCTACAAAAACTGTTTTACCTGATGCACTTTCCCCTGTTATCCCGATAAGAAATGTTCTCTTCTTCTCTTGTACGACCTTTCTTGCAATGTCCATAATAAAACCGTCTCTGACGTGCAGGAATAACGGCTGAGGCTGCTTCTGGTCTTCTTCTAAAATCTCTTTTAAACATTCGACAATATTTGAAATCAAGTTCATATCTAACTGACTTGAATAAAAATTGTAACCTGTTAATTCATACGTATCTAACATCATTTCACACCATCAACTATCTTCGCTTTATTAAACTAATTGTACTGTAAACTTTCATTATTTTCTTTCATTATTATGAATTGTTAACATTTGATTTGTTTGTTAAATTTTAGGCGGATACATTTAATTTTTAAGTGTACTAAATGCACTCAATCCCGTTGATAATCTTCACTCTAATAATAACATGAGATAAAAAATTTTTGCTACCATGTTTGTTAATTTTTGTATCAATTTTTGTTAAATTTTAAAATTTTGGCATGCAAAAAATAGAAAAATTTTGTCAAAATTTTCGCAAAAATTGACTCTGATAAAACTATCCCTTTAATGGCAAAAAAAATACTCTTCATGTTTTAATATAGGTATGAAGATTAATCATCATAATCAGGTTGGCTTAAATAATATTTCGCGAAATGCCGACCGGAAAGAAACCTTGTCAAAAGAAAATCGCTCTTATGAAGAAAGCGGTTTGAATAATATTGCTGCCTATAATAAAGCATCAATTAGTTTTGGCGGGTATTACGGAGATCAGCAGCCTGCAAAAAAACTGTTTTGGATACTGACAGGCAGGAATAATATTTGCAAGGATGATGAAACAGAATACAGAACGTATAATACTTTATCGGGCAAAAAATGGGTAACGACAAACCCTGAAGATTTGTTGAAACGTAACCCGGAACAGGCGATACAAAGTATCTGTACGCTGAATAATCATTATGAAATTCCGTCATATATTTTATCTCCGAATTACGGGGACAAATGGGGAAGACGAGCTAATTATATTGAGATAAACCCGAGAACTGTTGCTATGACTCAGGGCAATGAAAAACAAGAAGGTTTATTGAATGTGATTAAGTTATTGCCGGCTATTCCGCCTTCAGGTAAGAGCTGGGCAAACTGTATAATATTATCCCAGCTGTATCCGACGATGGGTAACCATGACGATAACAAAACAGGTGACCGTTCGTTATATACGGTAGATTTGCACTCAGGTATTTCTCAGAATTTAACCTCAAGAAACTTATCAAGAGGTAACCAGAGAATGGGTGATGATGAACAGGTTAAAGCCTTTAACGATTTAGCTCACATCAGAGGTTTAAAAACAGGTTTCAGAATGCCGTTATCTGAAGGACAGATGACAGTTCAGGGCAGACCTTTCAACTGGGATAAAGATGAAAAAGCGTTTATTGATGCATGTTGCTGGGCAGTAGAGCTCGGGTTTGACGCTATATTTTTAGACAGTGCAAAACATGTCGGTGATTACGATATGGGTAACTATTGCGGACACGGAAGAGTCCCGAATTTCCAGCAGATGCAATATATCACCCAGCAGATAAGAGCAAAAACCGGCAGAAACGATATTGCAATTATCGGTGAAAAATGTACAGATGATAACAGATTTAATGCTCTCGGTTACACTGCAGGTAATGACTGGGGCAAGGCTGACAGTTTTGACAGTGTAATGCATGAGTTCAAAAAACAACGCTGGAATGATGAATATGCGGCAGGCCCGATTATTTCAGATGACAATGACCATGGCGAACTGAGTTTTGAAACAAGACTGAACAGAATTAAAAATGCATTTAATGCCTATGAAGACATAAGTTATCGTCTGCCGACGTATATGCAGATGGCAGATATTTTCCCTCTATCGCCTTATACAAATACTCACGATCAGATGATGAGAAGTGAAAATCGTACAACCTACGGCGATTTAGAGAGCGGTTATAATAATATATTCAACACTTCTGAAGCATCATATAATTACAGAATGAACGTTTATAAGGAATTTGCCAACTCTATCGGTCAATAGGGATAGGGGTAAAGCGGTAAATCTATAGTGATAAATATATCATTGTCATACTGAGGACAGTGATAAAGTGAGTCCGAAGTATCTTAAGGTAGTGGAATTTATATCCCCTTATTTGACGTGCATGGCTTTTATAATACAATAGGACAATATTGGAGGGTATGATGACAAAGAAAATATTAGATTATGATGTTAAAGACTGTGCGTCAGAAATTAAAAAGTTTTTAAACATAATTTTCCCAAACTTGGAAACAAGTGAACAATTAGATCTTTTCAAAAATTGGTCTTTTGAGGGATTATCACATTGGGATTCATTTTATCCGTATGGAATGTTACACAAAAGTGATGATTTTGATCCTGATGCAACAGTTCTTGCAAATATGATATATTTGGTTTGCTATCATGATAAGCTGCCTGATTTAAATACTCTCAACGACATTGACGGGGAAAAATACCGCGGGGAAACGATAAATACATTCAATAATCTTTTTCAGGACAAACTTGAAGGAGTAAAAGAGTGGGTTCCTCTTAATGAAGAAAATCAGGAGTTTTATAATAAAGTTCGTCAGTTTCGGGACAAATATTTAACTCTTGGTAATTTTATGTTGTTACCGAATGGTGGAGGAATGAATAGTTTAAATATGCAAAAACAAAGACTGTGTAAAGATTATGCCGATATTTTTTATTCAAAATTGTTTGGAAATAACAGCGAATTAGAAAAAATAAAAAATTTAGAACTGAATAAAAATTATTTCGAAAAAATAAATGATTTTAAAACCTTTTGCGAAAAAAATTTTTTGGAAGAATATATTGAAAACGGAAAACCTAAAAACGTTTTTTTTGTTCAGGCAGATATTTCAAAACCTTATGTGTGGTATAAAAATAAAGCACCATATATGAATGAAGTAAGTACAGAGAAGTACAAAGATTTCGCATTAAATTATATGAGAAAAGCAACGGAAATTATAGAATCCAGAGCAAAAGAAATTTGTGAAATATTAAAAGAGCGAATTAAATAATACTATTTATTAACTATTTTTAGTTTAAATCCGAGACAGTTCAAAATTCTTGAGAGTAAAACCATACTTGGTTCTTCTTGTGAATTAAAAAATTTTTTCAGGTCATTTGGTTTAATTTCTGATTTTTCGGAAAACCATTCAATTCCTCCCCGAAATTCTATTTCTGAGGAAAGATATTCACAGAGCAGATGAAAATTATTCTCTACAAGTGCTTGAAAAAGCAGATTATTTAAATTATAGGCTTGTGTTTCTCTGATTTTCATGACTTCCTCTATATGTTTTTTGACGCTATTGTTATCCATAATCGCACCTTTTGTATTAATAAATATTGCTTTATGTATCCTATAATATACCTAATAGTATCTTATAAGAGGGTAATTTTCAAGTTATAAGATAAAATTATATACTTTTAATATGTATATCGTAAATTTATATAAAATTAAATGGAATAGAAAATACACTCAAGAAGATATTATAAATGCCACAGGTCTGAGTAAAAAGACAGTAAGTCAGTTATTTAGTGGTAAGCATTATAATTATCAGTTAAGCACCCTTGAAACGATTAGCGAATTTTTTAACTGTGATATATCAGACATTCTGATTAAAGTGCCTGATAATAAATAATTGTAATTGTCATTCTGAGGGAGTAAAGCGACCGAAGAATCTGTATAGTAATAAAAAAGGAAAACCAAAGCGGTTTTCCTTTTTTATGTTCTGTATTTTATAATGATTATTCTTCTTCAGTTGTATCAGGTTCGATTTCTAAGTTAATCTTACCTTGTTCAACGTTTACTTCTTCAGCAGGTTCGTCGTCGAGGTTATCGCCTTCGTGACCTTTTTCAGGGTTAACGATTTTTTCTACTGATACAACGCTGTCGTTATCAACAAGGTTCTGAGCTCTTACCCCTGTTGCAGGTCTGCCTTGTTGAGAGATAGAATTAGCTTTAATTCTTGTAACGATACCGTTAGCTGTAACCATCATAACTTCGTCGTCTTCTTCAACAATAGTGAGTGCAACAAGTCTTGACTGAGCTGATTTGAATTTCGCTGCAATAAGACCGATACCGCCTCTGTTTTGGCTTCTGAATTCGGATAATTTTGTACGTTTCCCGAAACCGTCTGAAGTTACAACAAGCAGGTCTGCATCGTAATTGCTAGGAACGATATCGCATCCGATAAGTTTGTCACCTGCTCTCAGTTTCATTGAGGTTACCCCTCTTGCACTTCTGCCTAACGGTCTCAAATCAGATACAGGGAATCTTATTGCCATACCGCAGGATGTACCGATAATGATTTCATCGTTCGGGTTAGCAAGTTTTACCCAGTTCAGACTGTCATCGTCAGTCAGTGAGATAGCGATAATACCGCTTCTTCTGATATTGGTGAAGTTTTCTAATTCAATTCTCTTGATTGAGCCGTTTTGAGTCAGCATGATAAGGTTTGTGCTAGGATCAAAGTTGCTGACCGGAACAACCGCAGTAATTGATTCATCCTGACCGATAGGAAGAACGTTAACGATAGGAAGTCCCTTAGCCTGACGTCCGCCTTCAGGGAAGTCGTAAACATTAAGGCTGTATACGATACCCTTAGATGAGAAGAACAATACTTTATCGTGCATCATTGCAGTAAAGAAGTGTTCAATATCGTCATCCTCTTTAGTCTTCATACCGCTCTTACCGCGTGTAGCTCTGTTTTGACGTTCAAAAGTATCAAGGCTGATACGTTTCAGATAGCCCTGACGAGTGATAAACACAGCCATCGGAGTATTTGGTGTCAAATCTTCGATAGTAACTTCACCCTGTTCAGGCAAGATTTGTGTCTTTCTGTCGTCGCCATATTTTTCCTTGTCTTCAAGAAGTTCTTTCTTGATAATATTAAGAACTTTTTGTCTGTCAGCAAGGATAGCTTCGTATTCAGCGATTTTCTTTTGTAATTCTTCGTATTCGTTTTTGATTTTGTCTTGTTCTAAGCCTGTTAATCTTCTTAACTGCATTTCTAAGATAGCATTAGCCTGATCAACATCTAGACCGAATCTTGTCATTAAGCCTGTACGAGCATCATCTGTGGTTTTTGATTTCTTGATAAGTTCAATAACTTCGTCTAATGAACCTAAAGCAATCAATAAACCTGCTAAGATATGAGCTCTCATTTTTGCCTTCTTCAGGTAGAAGATAGTTCTTCTTGTAACGATTTCGACTCTGTGGTCAACAAATTCGCTCAATACCTGATGGAGGTTGAGTAGTCTAGGCTGCTGACCGCAAAGCGTAACCATGTTTACACCGAACGTTGTTGAGAGCTGTGTATATTTGAACAGGTTGTTCTTAACAACGTCAGGATTAGCATCACGTTTAAGCTCAATAACTATTCTCATACCGGTACGGTCTGATTCATCTCTGAGGTCAGATATACCGTTAATTTTTTGTTCTTTAACAAGGTCTGCAATCTTTTCGATAAGCTGAGCCTTATTAACCTGATAAGGAATTTCGGTAACAACAATAGCAGTTCTTGACTGACGTCCTGCACCGCCTGCAATTTCTTCGATAGTCGCAACAGAAGACATTTTGATAGAGCCTCTGCCTGTTTCGTAAGCCTGTTTGATATCGTTTAGCCCGATAATTGTTGCAGCTGTCGGGAAGTCAGGGCCTTTGATGTGTTCCATAAGTTCGTCAATGGTAATTTGCGGATTATCAATAAGAGCAATAGTGCCATCAACGATTTCGCACAGGTTGTGAGGCGGAATGTTTGTTGCCATACCTACCGCAATACCTGAAACACCGTTCAGCAATAACATAGGAAGTCTGACCGGAAGAACTGAAGGTTCCTGAAGTGAACCGTCAAAGTTTGGTACGAAATCAACTGTTTCACAGTCAATATCAGCAAGCATAGATTGTGTAATTTTATGCATACGTGCTTCCGTATAACGCATAGCAGCTGCGCCGTCGCCGTCAACAGAACCAAAGTTCCCGTGTCCGTCAACTGTCAGATATCTTGTGTTGAAGTCTTGTGCCATACGTACAAGAGCATCATATACTGAGCTGTCACCGTGCGGGTGGTATTTACCTAAAACTTCACCGACGATACGCGCACACTTTTTAAACGGTTTATCAGGTGTCATACCTAATTCGTTCATAGCGAACAAAATTCTTCTGTGTACAGGTTTTAAACCGTCACGTACGTCAGGCAGCGCACGACCTACAATAACTGACATAGCGTAATCTATGTAACACTGTTTCATCTGTTTATTAATATCAACAGGAACGATTTTCCCGTCTTCAAACATATTTTGCTGAGCCAAAATCTTTCTCCTTTTCCCCTATCGTATATACCCATGATAGCATAAACACGGGGCATGTAAAGAAAATTAGGGGTACAAAATTATACTTTTCTTAATAAAATTTCGTAATTTTATTAAGAAAATTTTACATACTTTGAATAAATAGCAAATTATTCAGAGAAAATGTGTTTTATAGAGTAAGGTTAGTTTATAGGGAATTTTCATGTTATCAGCGGTTAGTAATATATCTCTCAGCAAGGTTCAGCCAAAAGAACAGAAGAAAACAATGTTTTTAGGCACCGTAGGTGGCGCAAAACCTGATGCTTTTGAGAGAGGCGAGGATAAGTCAAATAACGGAAAGTTTGACTGGTCTGAAGCAGGGAAAAACTTTTTGAAAGGTGTTATAAGCCCTGTGACTGCAATATTTAAACACCCTCTTGCAACCGCAGGTATTATAGGCGCAACTGTTCTTGCGTGTTCATTAGTCCCTGTATTAGCTCCGATTACGGCAATCGGTTTTGGTGCGCTGAGCCTTTATCAGTTGGGCAAGGGTTGTGTTAA
>JAILHQ010000137.1 GCA_024695725.1 Cyanobacteria bacterium RUI128
GCGGTTAAGCTAAGTAATCTAGCTTGTGAAGCTGATAAACCCATGATTTTTCTCCATATAATTTTCCTATACTTCGATTTACGGCATAACTTACTTAAATCTTTAATTTTTGAACGTACTTTGTTACATATCTTTACATTATAACACTTTATGTAAAATAATGTAACAACTTTTTCCCAAAAACTAAAGAAAAACTGAAAAATGTCGTCAACAAAATTGTACGTACTTATTAGGATTTAGAAAAGTGGGATTATCAGCTTCACAAGCAAGATTACTAACATTAACAACCCGACTTCATACAGTTGAGGGCGAAGCTCAACGTTTGATGGCTGGGAAACTTAGATTATCCAATGATTCAGATCGTGTGTACCAAAAATATATTAATGCGCTTGATGAAGTAACATTAAAAACACGTCAGATAAATAACGCAACCGGCGATGATTGCTGGATTAATGCAACAGTTAACAGTTTAATGCGCTATGACGCTTCAGATGAAACAACCGGTTCGGTATTCTACGTACAAAATATGAAAGACGGCACCTTATATATGCCGGCTGATATTTGTAATTTTTATGATTCAGCATCAGATGAACGCGATTTCGCTGAAAAATTCGGTGTAAAATATACAAGAATTGACGAAAATGAATCAATGATAATAAATTATCAAAACGCACTTAAAAAGGGATGGGACACTCTTATTGCACCGACTGAAGAAGAAACAGAAGCCTTGCTTGCAGCGTATGATAAAGCAGTAGACAAAGACAGATCAAAGAAGCTGCTCGCGTCAACTATGCTGACTAACATCCCTGGCATAAGCACAGATGGGTTATATGAAACTAAGGCACTTAATGATGCAAGAGCAACAGGCTTTAAAAATGTTATACAAAACGTTATTTCTTCAACACTGTATGAAACAGCCTACACAGCTGCAGAAAGAGGTGTTATAGAGGCTGCATATGATATGGCATCAGGCTCAGCAGATGCAACATACCCTGAAGATACAGTAACAGCAACGGACTTCAACGGCGGGACAAAAACTACAACAGTAACATACTTAATGTCAGAAATTAAAGCAACATATAACACTAAAGATTATGCTAAATCCGAAGCAAAAAAATTCTCAGGTAACGATATCTTTGAAATGATGCTTAACGGAGGGACCAGAACTCTGACCGGGACTAAACGAACAACCGAAACATACGAATATTATTTCGCTCTGCCGCAAACTTCAACAGATGTCGCATACACAAATGCAGAAGACATATACGATACAGCTGTAATCAATGGTTCAACTGCAAAAAGCATTCTCAACAGCTACAACTCATCTATAACAAGATATGGAGAAGCATTGACAAAAATCTTTACAAGAGTCAGCAATGAATGCACTTTTGAAGAAGACTTCTTAACAACCAACGGTTTAACAAATCAGGATATAGTAAACTACCGTAAATACGCAGAATACAAAAGTGATTACGAACACTATACACCGCTTATCACTTTTGTTCCTGACGACAAAGTTAAAGCTGAATACTACGAACAAGTGTATAACGCTATTAAAGCAGCAGGCGGATACACAAAAATATTTGATGCAACAGCTCAAAGCTCTTCATGGGTAACCAACATGGTTAAGAGTGCTCAGGTTATACTTACAACTTGGGACTATGAAACTGAGACACTTTCAAAAACAGCAGATAGCCTCCACTATAACTTAAGAGAAATTGCCGATAACAACGCAATTGAAGTAGCAGGACAAAAATATGAAGATGAACTCACGACAATCAACGCTAAAGATGCAAGATACGATACAAGATTAGAAAAACTCGATTCGGAAAGAAGTGCAATAACAACTGAAATTGAATCACTTAAACAAGTAGCAAAAGAGAACGTTGAATCGACGTTTAAGCTATACACTTAGCGTTTAGGGAACTTTTTTAATTTTGCCTTACACCCTTCGTCATCATAATCGGTCTTACCGTCATAGTCATTATCTATGCCGTCATTGCAAGAACCGACAGAGTATATGCTTTCGGCACTAACATCGTGGGTTAACCAATAATCAGGTATTCTGTTCCATAAGTAAATAAAGAACTTTTTATAAAACTTCGTTATTTCCGGGTTCTCTATAAGGAGCATATTCTCATCATTCTTGAAGTTTCCGCTTCTGGAAAAGTTCATTGAGCCAATAATAGCATATTTGTCATCTATTAAAATAGACTTAGAATGCAACTTCCCCGCATAATTTTCTGTTTTGACCAATACACCGTTTGTTCTGAGCAAGTGATGCTTAGAATAGTTATTTTTTGCATTTGTGGCATCTACAATGATTTTTATATCCACCCCACGCTTTTTAGCATTTAATAATGCGTTTGCAATATTTGTCTCTGTTATTAAAAATGTCGGAATATAAATATACTTTTTGGCTTCATTTATCTTTGGCACAATAAGAGCGTTAATAACATTATCTTTGGGAGAATAATATACCGATACAAAAGAATTACCAACATTTATCCTGTACTTATTCAACAACTGAGATTTTAAATTGTGAAATTTAGAGTTATACATTTGCTCAAATTCCTGAGTATAAATTTGAGCAATTTGCTTAGAGTTAATAAGAAGGACACAATTTGAGTTATAGTCAGACATATCTGTATAACTGAGATTTGCAGAACCTGTCACAACCCTTTCCCTGTCAAATATATAGAACTTATTGTGCATTATGGAATTGGTATACCCGGACTTGTCTTTAAGATATTGTGGTGCAATATCCGTAGAGGTATTTCTAATAAGTTTTGCAAAATAGCTTGTATTTGCATAAATATTTCCGCTTTTAGTGTCAGTATCGTGCACAAGTCTAACCTTTACTCCTCTTAATATTGCGCGTTTAATTGCCTGTTCTATCTTCGGAACTCTGTCATATCCGTATATTGCAATATCAATTGACGTCTTTGAATTATCAATCTGCTTTATAAGTTCCCTGCAAACAGGGGTGTTCCCATTCCTGTTTGGCTTTAAATGCGTTGTGTGATCTGTTAGAAATATCTTAATATTGCCGCAAGACAATTCCAGATCATTATGACTTGTCGACTTTTGCTTTATATGCGTATGCTGCTTCTTATGTACACAAAAATTACACCCTTTAGCCCCTTTAGGAAGCTGAGATTTAGCCACAAGGACATAATTATGAGCCTTATTACCATACTCACAGTCAAGCATGTGATACTTATTACTTTTTGTATTATATAGTCTGTAATCGGCCTTATTTATTTGGTTCAATCTTTTTTGATAGGCTTTGATGTTCACAGGCGAGTTATCTTTAAATAAATAACCGGATCTTTGGATAATTTGCTGATAATCTTCCCCATTGATGTATACCCGCCCCTTCTTAAACAAAATCTTCTTATCAAGCAAAACATCATTGATATATTTTTCTGTTAAATAATAAAAGGCATAGTGAGTCTTATCATCAAGTTTTAAGACATCATCAAGATTTGACTTGTGCTTTGTTATATACTGATACCCCTGCAAGACTTTAACAGTCTCATCATCGTCAACAACACCGTTTGAATTTATATCTACAACAATCTCGTCAGGCGCAATTACACTGATAACATCATAATAATTACGCTGAGAAGACTGCAGGCACGCAAAAAGCACGAACAGAATAATCAATACAATAATGGCAATATATTCGCGCTTTTTCATTATTTCTCCCGTTTATGAATTAAATTCAATAAATAATTCTTTGATTATAGAGTATCCTTTAAGCAATGTTGTGAAATCGACTTTTTCATTTGCAGAATGCATATTATAAACATCTGCAAGTCCGAGTAAAAACGGCATAAAGGTTTCACCTTTTGAGTTTTTCTGATGAGCATAAATATGGGTTTCAGCCCCAGCGTGGAAAGAAGATACTTCATTTTGAATTCCGAGTTTATTACAAACTTTAGTGTGCAGTTCAGGTATAGAATCATCAGCCGCCTTTTCAAAAGGTGGGAGATGAACTTCAAAGTTTATTTCAGCCTTTGCCAGACTGTCATATTTTTTATTAAAATCTTCAACACACTTTTTCATTATATTTTTTAATTCTTCTTCCTTTTCAACACTCGCACTTCTTATGGAATAAGAGGCTCTTGCATCAGTGTTAATAATATTTGTTGAAGACTTTTGAATTATGGTATTTATGTAATCAGGTGAATTTACCTGGTCATCTATAAGTGACTTAACAGCGTTCTGAATCCCGCCTGCAACAATTGCTCCTAAATTACAAGAAGTAATAACCCCAGTTTCATCCTCATAATATACACCCTGAGGGAAATTATTAAGAAGTTCGGCAATGAGCTTTGCTGCATTTAATCTTGTCCTGTCACCAATATCAATACCCGAGTGTCCACCGACATGACCTTTAACAAATATTTTTGCATTTGTATAACTTGCACCCGAGATTTGAACCTGAGCCAGTTTGTCTGCATCACAAACCAAAATATATTTTGATTTTATTTTAGAAAATTCAACATGCTCAATTCCGCTCATATTAGTTTCTTCATCACGAGTGAAGGTAATTTCAAGCCCGCCATGTTTGATACTTTTATCGTTAACAACTTCTTTTGCAAGATAAAGCGCAGATGCTACTCCAACCTTATCGTCAGCACCAAGAGTGCGGTTGTTCGCTTTAATAAAATTACCGTCAAGATTTAACTCAATTGGAGATGCATCGCCCACTACGTCCATATGCGACGAAAACATAATAGGCTCTTTGCTTTCGTCTGTTGGCGGAACATAGATATACACATTTTTGTAATCATCAAGTTGACAGTTTATACCATTATCACTACAAAAATTTTGTATCCACTTAATAACCTCTTCCTCGTGCAAGGATGGTGAAGGTATTTCAGCAAGAGAACAGAATATATCTAACAGTTCATTTTCTTTTCTTAGTGCATCAATGCTCATATTAATTCCCCTTTATTTTTGTTTCTTTTTTCTTTTAATACGTTTTTTCTTTTTAGTTTGTACATTTGGATTAGTAATACTTTCTTTCAGAGTATTAATATATTTATCCTGTAAATGTGCATAATCAAATATACTAAAGCCGTCTGTATGCAGTTTCCTTGCTTCATGAATTTCACGAACAAGATCCGATTCAGAACCGTTCATAAATACCGTAAACAAACCTGCATAGAGTTTGGTCTTTCTGTTTTTGTACCTGATCACTTCTTTCATCATTTCAGCTGCAGTTGCAGGATCACAGGTCAGAAACAGTGGAGTAAAACCATCAACATAGTCATTACTTGTCCACACTTCCCAGTCCTGATGTTTATTTTCTAAGGCTGAATATTTATTTGGGAAAATAACCGCTGTAAGTGTAATTTTATTTGACCTGCAGATTTTTGATAATCGTCTTACGAACTCAGTAACCTTACCTCGCCTGTAATCATTCCACGCCTGCCAGCATTTATCGGTAGGGTCAATTGCAACAGGATCAACTCCGTATATAGACTTAAAATCATTTCTTGCATAGCAGGTGTATCCCCAGGCGCCACCGTCACTTCCGGCTGTTCGCGGAATAGAACTCTGCGGGAATCTGATGTAGTCCATATTTATCCCATCAAGCTGATAATCATATATCATTTCGCACGCTAACTGAAGCAAGAAGGTTTGAACTTCAGGGTTCGCAGGATCAAGGAAATATCCGTTATGTTCGGTTGAACACTGAACAGGTTTATCAGAATCATAGCCGTTTTTGGTAAGATTTGCCCAACTCGGGCTTACGGCTAAAATACTCTTTTTATTAGAATCAGGGCGTTTATTACCCACATAGAAGGTTTCAAACCAGGCATGTACTTTCATATTTCTCTTATGAGCCTCTTCTATGAAGGTCTTAAGAACATCAAGATTTCCGAACTGTGGGTTTTCCTGGATAAAACCGTATTTTTCCATTGTCTTTGACGGAAAAATAGTCATTCCGTGATAGTAAGTTTCAAGGAATATGTTGTTAAAGCCGGCATCAGAAAGTTTACTTACTACATAAACAACATCTTCCCGGGTTTTGCATGCAGGTCTAATCCAAACCCCTTTTAATTCGGATTCTTTGTATGGCACAGCCATTGATAGTGCCTTATTTGCATATTCTATAGCAAGCTGTGAATATTCCTTTACCTGTGTAGGACGAGATTCAGCCTTTTTTATACAATTTTGGGAAGATTTAATACCTTCTTCAATTCTTTTACTATCATAGTTTGAATCATGAGATATATAATACTTCATCACATCCTGAACTTCTTTAAGACATTCCTTTGCAGCGTATATATAGCTTTCTGGAGTCGTATAAACCGTTATTGAGTTATTATCTTTATCTACAAATACTTTTGTACCGATAATAATATTTTTGTTTATCCAGTTCTTAGCAGAACCATGACCGCTGATAACAAGCCCACCCTTAGGAATAAGTGAATCAGCACCGCTTAAGGCTACGACTGTATTATCTTTAACTATAGCCTCAGCGCCGAACTCGTTTGTTCCGGTTCTTCTTCCGTATGATTCAGTATAAACCACAAGCTGATTTGAACCCCTAAATCCCGGGAATGCACTGTTCTTTTTGCACGTTGTAACGTTTGGGTTTATCATACTTATGCTTCTCGATGACTTTGAATATATAACTTCATCTTGTTTAGGTACGTAATCAGTATAAACATCTTCTGCATATGCTGCTGACATTAATCCTGTGCAAAACAGAAAAAATATCACTAAAATCTTCTTCATTGTTCAATCTCTCCCCGCCTTAGATTATAAAGCGAATTATTGTTCAGTAATTCTTCAAGCTCAAGTATTTTTTGTCTGAGTTCAGGAGAATCATTAAATACCAAAGCTCTCTTATAGTATAAAATTGCTGACGAAAAATCGCCAAATTTTTCATAAATTCTTCCAATTTGATAGATATTATAAAAATGGCTGTCATAGCCAGAATCATAAGCTTTTTTGTACAGTTTAAGCGCCTTTATATATCTGCCCCTGTCAAAGTAAAAATTTCCAAAGGAATAATAAGCATACGGATAATCAGGTAAAATATTTGCACTTCTTGAAAAATTTGAAATGGCATACCTGTCTTTACCAAGTTTATCAAATACTATACCAAGTCTTGCAAAATAGAGCGGATTATCTTTATTAATCTCACCTAATATCGAATAATCGCTCAAAAGCTGATTAAGTATAATATACCTTTGTTTTGGATCTTCTGATGTCAGAAATGCCTGGAAAAGGTTCTCGGCTTCAGTACTGAGCTCTGCTTCATTTATTTTTGAATAGTCGGTAGGTATTGAATATTGGACACTTCCTCTCTGCACTCCAAACGACATATTTAAAGTACACAAAAACAATACAACAAGAAAAATACCTTTAAATTTACTCAACTATCCCTCTCCTTATTAAAAATTATAAGAAAAATAGGGTTAATAATCAATAAATTAACATAAATTGTTTGTTAAAAATTTTAAAATTAAATGCTTACAATTTTTATTTGGTCTATAATTTAGATATGAGAAAAAAAATTAGTATTCTTGGTTCAACAGGTTCAATCGGGACTCAGGCGTTAGAGGTTATTGAGAAATTGGGAGACAGATTTGAAATCATATCTCTTACCGCTGGAAGTAATGTTGACCTGCTTAACGAACAGATATCAAAATTTCACCCGAAATCAGTGTGCGTTTCAGATATAAACAGCAGAGAAAAGGTTACAGGGTGCAGCAAAGTCTTATATGGAACAGAGGGGCTTGAGGAAATCTGCTCTAATACGGAAAATGATATTATACTTGTTGCAGTATCAGGTAAAATTGGTCTTAAACCAACAATAACAGCAATAAAGAACAAGATAAATATTGCACTGGCAAATAAAGAAACACTTGTTATGGCAGGTGATATCGTTATGAATCTGTCAAAAGAAAATGGTGTCAGCATAATTCCGGTTGACAGTGAACATTGCGCAATTCATCAGTGCATTAAAGATATTTCTCAGGTTGAAAAGCTTATTATAACTGCATCAGGCGGTCCTTTTTTAAACAAATCAATTAACGATATAAAATCTGCTACTGTCGAACAGGCGCTTGCTCATCCGAGATGGAATATGGGAAGAAAAATCACTGTTGACAGTGCTACCTTGATGAACAAAGGGCTTGAGATAATAGAAGCGCATCATTTATTTGATATGCCTTATGACAAGATTGATGTAGTAATTCACCCTCAAAGTATTGTTCACTCGGCAATAGAATATGTTGATGGAAGTGTAATTGCCCAAATCGGGCTTCCTAGCATGCACATACCTATACAGTATGCAATATGCTATCCGGAGCGCTTTAAAGGAATAAAATCAAAGAGTTTCAGTTTCTCAGAAATAGCAAGACTTGATTTCGAGGCACCTGACTTTGATAAATTCCCGTTCCTTAACCTTGCATATTCCGCAGGAAAAACCGGTGGAACTGCAACGGTAGCATTAAACGGTGCTGATGAAGAGGCGGTATTTGCCTTCTTAGACGGAAAAATCAAGCTGTACGATATTTACGATATTACTGAAAAAATTTATAGTTCACACACCCCAACACTAAAACCTACAATTGAAGAGATTTTTGAAACAGATAAAGAGATAAGAATTAAAACAAGAGAATTAGTCAGGGAGCATTGCGAATGTTTGAGTATATAAGAGGAACTTTAACCGATAAATACAGTTCAACAAACGGATATTACTTTGTGATAGATGTGAACGGTATCGGCTACAGGTTAGAGGTTTCTGAACTTGATTTTAATCAGGCAAATGAACTCGGAACTGACATTAAACTGTATTCTAGACTGATACACAAAGAAGAATCAATGACCTTGTGCGGTTTTATGAAAAAAGAAACTCGTGATATCTTTATTTATTTAACCTCTGTGTCAGGAGTCGGTACAAAAATGGCACTTGCACTGCTTGGTCAGTTTGATGCATGTGATTTAATTTCAATGGTTATAAACGAAGACTATAAGGAACTTACCTTAGCAAAGGGAGTAGGTACAAAACTTGCTCAAAAAATCGTTCTTGAATTAAGAGATAAACTGATAAAAGCCAATTTACAGATTATTCCAAATAAATTTGCTGATATCGAGCTTACAAAGGCAAGTCAGGAGACAACATCGGTATTATTATCACTTGGATATACAGATGAGGAGATAAACACTGCCTTCAAAGTGATAATGCCAAAATGTAGTAATAAGGAGGATTCAGAAGAATTATTGCGCGAAGCATTGAAATATCTTTCAATGTAAATTTTTTTTAATAAAAAGATTTCACACTAGCAAAAAAAAAATAGCAGAAGTATTAAAACAGTATAACAAAAGGTGTGTTATGATAACTTTTCAATCCCATAATATCCGAACAACCCGCAGGTCAGAGTATTCTCCGTCAGGAAACGGACAGAGAAGTGCTTCTGTAACAACGACAAAGACTTCATCTTTGCCGACCCCTGAATCATATTTTTATAACTATTCCAGAAACATTAAATCTCCTGTTCTGGCATCTTTTGTAAGTAATATAACAAGCCAGCCTTCTGATAAAAAAGAAAGCACACCAATACAGGCTGACGGTAAAGTAAAATTAAAAATCGGTTATATCAATGACGTACATGGTCAATATGTAAAATTAGAAAAAATAGGTGATGCACTTAAAGATTGCGATTTAAGATTCTCCGGCGGCGATAACATGCTTGGAGATGACAGAAACCAAAAGGTTAATGAATGTATCCTTAAATACATGGACGGAGAAGACTATGAATCTTCCGCATTAGGCAACCACGATGTCGACATGTCAAAGAAAAATTTTGATGAACTTACAAAAAACTTAAAAATGAAATATCTGGCTAAGAATTTCAGACAAGATGTAAAATCAAAAGATAACGAAAGCGGTGAAAAACACGCATATATTCACGACAAACTTGTAGATTCATATATTGGTGATTATAAGGGCGTTAAGTATGGTGTTGTAGGTGTTGCACCTGTTGATATGAAAACAAGAATGGGGCACCCAGAACTGTACGAAGATTTTAAAGCAGACGACCTAGATGAAACTATACAGGGGATCCAGGAAGAAGTTGACGATTTAAAGAAACAAGGCATTAAGCATATATTCCTGCTTTCTCACGTAGGTCATTTTAGCGACAGAGTAATCGCAGAAAACACCTCAGGCGTTGACGTAATCATCGGCGGCCATTCACATAACTATGTAAACGGCATAGAACCCGGAAAAAACTTATTCTTATCAAAAGATAACGAACCTGTTTTAATTACCAACGCAGAAAAGGACGGCAACTATTACGGCAAAGCTGACCTTGTATTTGATGACAAAGGTGTACTTGTTGAAGCATCTAATAATCTGTATGAAACCAGCAAGCGTCATAAAAACCTGATTTATAAGAAGATGTTTGATGATATTATGGGGGAACCTGAAAAGTTAGGCGTTATACGTTCTGCACTTCCATGTCCTAAACACAGATTAAGCGAAGAAAACCCTCACGCTAACTTTGTTGCAGATGCTATCAGGAACGAATTAAATGTTGATATCGGTATTGTAAATGCCGGAAACATAAGAAATGTATTTGAACCGGGCCAAATCGACACATCAGATACTAAAGCAATTTCGCCGTTTGGGGACGGAATGGCAATAACAACAATAAGTGAAAAAGATCTCGTTGAAGGTATAAAAGGCGGATGTAAATCAGTTGTTGATATTAACGGGAAACCAGGTTTAATTTATGCATCAGGTCTTACATATTCAATTAAGAAATCAACAGGGGAATTACTTGATATGGTTTATACCGACAGAGAAGGTAATGAACGCAAGATAGATGTAAACAACCCTGATCCTAAAAAGATATACAGAATCGCAGCAGACGATTTCATTCTCCGCGGAGGGGACGGACTTAAAGCATTTAATCAGCTTGACCACGCTGAACAAATGTTCGATTTCAGCGAAGATAAACTGATTTCAGACTATATCAAACATCACAACGGCCCTATTGATATAAATACGACCGGACGAATTAAGATTGTTGAATAAGTCATAACAAAAGTATATTATGGGAGAATTATATTAGCGGTTACTATTTATAGGAGCCGCCTATTTTTTACTAAAAAATGGGGGCACTAAACGTGTCCCCTTTTAAATATTATATTAAATATAATTATTCTTCTTCAGCAGCTTCGTCTGTTTCTTCAACAGCGTCAGCAACCAAATCTTCTTCATCAACAACCTGTTGATTCATTTCTTCTTCTATTTCAGCCTGAAGTTCATCCTGAGTATCTAAATCTTCCTCTTCAACTTCTTCAGGTTCTTCATAGTTTCTGATATTTTCTGCTTCAGCCTGTTCCATCTGTGAAACGCTCTTAATATCAATCTTCCACTGAGTCAATTTGTGAGCAAGTCTTACGTTTTGACCGTCACGACCGATAGCAAGAGAAAGCTGATCATCAGGAACAACAACCATTGCTTCATGAGATTCTTCATCATCAGCCATAATATCAACTGA
Source organism: Cyanobacteria bacterium RUI128 (assembly GCA_024695725.1). The sequence goes on from JAILHQ010000137.1 coordinate 11,544, forward strand.
AACAACTCTTGCCGGAGCAATAGCGTTAACAATGTATTCAACAGGATCAGGTGACCATCTGACGATATCGATTTTTTCGTTCTTTAGTTCACCAACAATAGTTTGAATACGGCTTCCTCTAGGTCCGATACAAGCACCCACACTGTCAACTTCTTCATCATTTGACCAAACAGCAAGTTTGGTTCTGTAACCTGCTTCACGGGCAATTGATTTAATTTCAACGATACCGTCTTCGATTTCAGGAACTTCTAGTTCAAACAACTCTCTTACGATTTCAGCGTGAGCGTGTGAAACAATAACCTGAGGCAATCTGTTAGTTTCTTTAACGTTAAGAACAAATACTCTTATTCTATTCCCTACCTTGTAGTATTCGCCAGGAATTTGTTCTCTCTGTGGCATAATCGCATCAGTTTTACCGATGTTTACGATTACATTTCTGCCTTCAACCCTTTGAATAATACCAGTTGTAAGAGTACCTTTTTTATCCAAAAATTCATTTAAGATGTTGTTTCTTTCTGCATCTCTAATTCTTTGAGTAAGCACCTGTTTTGCAGTTTGAGCGGCGATTCTGCCGAACTGCTCAGGAGTAACTTCAATTTTAACTTCGTCATCAACTTCAACTTCATCATCGATTTCTTTTGCTTCATCGAGAGGAATTTCAGTATCAGGATCAGAAATCATATCTACAACAACCTTAGTTCTGAAGATGCCGATTTCACTTGTTTCTTCAACCAAAATAGCTTCAATATTTGTAGCTTCTTTTATTCTGAAGTGACGTTTATATGCTGCAACCATTGAATCTTTCAAGGCTTCTAAAATATCGTCTTTAGATATTCCGCGTTCTCTTTCAAGCTCTTCACAAGCTTCATAAAGACCAGTAACTTTAATCATATTTTATTCCTTCCTGCCTGTGGCATTTGTTATTTTCATTTAATCTATATACAACTTTGCAGACTGTATGTTATCTTTCGGGATTTTTAACTCCTGAGCATCATCAAACCTAAAAAAGGTAAGCCCGTGAGTATTGTCCCAATCTATAATTTCACCTTTAAATATTCTTTCTGTCTCACCTTCAAGAGGCTGTTTCAGCTTTATACTGATACGCTTTCCTTTGAAAATTTCAAACTCTTTGTCAGATTTGAATTTTCTTTCAACCCCCGGAGAAGACACTTCAAGATAGTATTTCACAGGTATAATCTCATCAAGAAAGTCATTCAAACTTCTTGTTACGTTTTCACAGTCATCAAGAGTAATACCTCTTTTGTGAGAATAAAGATAAATTCTTAAAAACCAACGATGGTTCTCTTTAGCAAAATCAATCTCAATCGGTATAAGGTCATATCTCATTGCCGTATTTTCAATGAGAGGTGTTATTTTTTCAAGAATCTCGTGTCTGTTTATTTCCTGCTTCATACTGCCCTTTATTTAAAAAAAAGAACGGAAAAATCCGTTCTTTTTTTAGAAAAACTTCACAGTTATATTCTACTAAAAAATATCCGTTTTGTAAAGTTTTTTAGGGCTAAAAAAGGCAATTATTACGACATGTAAATATTTTGACAAATCAGGGTTGTAGAGGGTTGCGAGCATGGGTTAAAATAATAGTGGAGTATTAAGAGAATATACATTTACCGAGTTTTCGATAGCGATTCATGATTATCTGACAACTAACGCGACTATTTACCCGACTACTATTAAATTAATTCACGTAAAAAAGATGAATTCGCATATTGCATAAAACTTGATAAATAAAAATTTATCGGGGAATTATGGATATTAAGAAAATTTTGATTACATTTGCCGTACTTATGCTGTTCTGCATGCCAACTTTTGCTGCATATGTGGACAATTTCAGCAGAGATTGCGATATTAAAAACGCATTGGTTTTACTTGAAAATGTTGGTGCTAACGAAGTATTTCAGAACTTGGAAGAAAATTCAGTTAAGATAACCTTTTATGATCTTTCACAGGTTTCATACAAGTATATGAATCATTTCGCAATAAATACAATCGATTCTTTTGGTAACAGATACATTTTAATCAACACAAAGTATAAAAAAGCATCACCAGAAGAACTTGCTTGTATTATAGCTCACGAAAGTTTTCACAAGCTCAAAGTAGCAACCCTTGAAGAAGAAACACTGGCGACACAAAAAGAAGCAATGTACTGGAACTTGCTAAAAAAACACCACAAAGACTATGCGCCATCTGCTTTGTTGACAAGACTTAACAGCCTTGTTCAGCTTGATAAAGACTCTACTGCTAACAGAAATCTCATCCGAGAACGTATTAGCAATAGTGAATTCTACAGAGAACAGTTAGCAATAAGATAACTTCTTCTCGCTATTCCGAAGTCGGAATGCAATTCTATGTCGGTTTCCTTAGACTTAATACTCCTTGGAAGCCGACATCTTTTATGTGTGTTATGATAAAATAAGTTAGAAAGAGATTTTTATGTCAAATTTTGATTTTCTTGAAGAAATAGATAAAGATATTTATACACTCATAAAGGATGCAGAAAGCCTTTATAGGGACGAATACTTTGAACAGGCGATTGTTCAGACACGCAGATATGCTGAAAATATTTGCAAAGTGCTTTTAGGTGACAGAGTCGTGCCTGATTCATCCTTTGATGACTGTCTTGCAACACTTCAGGACTTATACACAAAAAACATTCGCCAGAGAGAAATGATAAGCGATTTGTATTTTATTAAGGCTCAGGGAAACGCATCAGTTCACGGCAAAAAGGTAAAACAAGACGGGAATATCGCTCTTGACTGTATTAAAAGAGCCTTTGAATTGGGGATAAATTTTGCGATTATTTCAGGGGCAGATAAAAGCGTTGAGAAACTTGAATTTTCAGAAGAGGCATTGATTATACCTAAAAAGAAGAAAAATACTCTTAAAGAAAAATTTATTGCAAAGAAAAAAACAGCAAAGAAAAATAATCAGATTTATAAAAAGAAGAAAGAAAACGCAAAAAAATATGTTTATCCGAGTATGGTAGATAACCCCAAATCAGCAATGAAAATAAATTTTGTCGGGGCACTCGTTCTTATCATTGCTATTGCATACTATATGTATATCACCTTTTTCGCAAAATAACTATTTGCTTTCCAGTGCCTTTTTAGCCCTTTTCCACAGGTCATCATATTCTTCAAAAGAATAATCGGTAAGCGGTTTTTCTGCAAGTTCTTCCATTTTTCTGAAACGTTTCATAAACTTATTGTTAGCTCTTATTAGCGCCTGTTCAGCCTCTATGTTGTACCATCTTGCAAGATTAACAGTAGCAAAGAAGATATCCCCCATCTCATCTTCCATTGCGTCTTTATCACCCTTCTTAACTGCCTCGAAAAATTCCTCATATTCTGAATCTATACACGCTTTAAGAGTTTGAACCTTATCCCACTCAAAACCGACTTTTATTGCACGTTTACTTATTTTCTGGCACGCCATAAGCGCCGGGAATGTTTTAGGAATACCGTCCATTTGAGATTTTCTTTCAGTTTTTTCTTCCTGTTTGAGCTCTTCCCACTTTTCGAGAACTTCTTCCGGGGTATCTGCTTTCGCATTTCCAAATATATGCGGATGGCGATGAATAAGCTTATCTTTAAGTTCTTTTGCTACATCCTCAATATCATATGAGCCTTCTTCTTTTGCAATCTGGGCATGTAGAACAACCTGCAAAAGAACATCCCCCAATTCTTCACGTAAATGCTCCGGTGTCCCCTCATTAATAGCCTCAACTGCTTCGTATGCTTCTTCAAGCATATTAGGGGTTAACGATTCGTGTGTCTGTGCCTTATCCCAAGGGCATCCGTTCTCACCCCTCAAGGTTTCAACAACGCCAATAAGCTCTTCCATTTCTTTATATTTCATACCAATCTCCCGAAACTATTTTATCATGTTTTGACAAGTTTTGCGTAACATTTCTTCAATTATTATTTATTTTTGTGTTAATTTTTGTAAAAATACAATTACATTTTAGCAAATATTACGCGTTTGATTTGTTGATATATATGTGTGGAAAGTGAATTTTTAGGAGTGTGTGAAATGTTAGGAATTCAAAACCAACCGCAAATACAAGCCAAACCGGCTGTCAGTTTTAAAGGTAATGAATATGAACACAGCAGCTACGGAGCTTCGTCACCTGATTACTTTGACAAGTATGAAATAGAAGCAGAAAGAGATGATAAGATTGATAAGATTAATCAATCTAAGCAAGGTTTTGAAGACTTAGCAGATGAGTTAGAAAACTCCGATAATAAATATGCTCAAAAGGCAGGAAAAGGTGTAAGATTAGCAGCATCCCTTATCGGTTTGGCAGCAACCTTCGTTATGGCAAAATATTCATCTAAATTTATTATTGAATCCTTGAAGTCAGTTGCAAAGAACCCTGCAATCAAGGGTACGGTTGATGCAGTAAGCAAAACAGCAGGAGATGTTGCAAAAGGAGTTTCAGGTGTAGCTTCAAAAGCAATGGAAAATCCAAAAGTTATAAAAACGATAGAGGGCATTAAAGCTTCTCAAGTTGGTAAGGCGGTTATTGGTTTTGTCAAAAATCCAAAAGTCGCTAAAGTTATTGATCCGCTAAAGAAGACTATCGAATCAATAAAAAATGTAAAAATTAACAGTGCATCCATCCAGTCAGCAATCGAAAACACGATGGCTGCAACGACAACAGGTTCGGTTTTGGTCGACAACCTGACAGGCAGAAACAGAGGCAAGTCACCAGTAGAACTTGCAACAGGTGTGTAAGGAGGCATTAAATGGAATTAGCAATTCGTCCTTCAGCAACAGCTCCAATAGCATATAAAGGCGACGGAGATCGCAACTTGGGTCAAAGAGTTGTTGATAACTCAACCGGTTTAACAGTTGGTGGTGGTGCCGGTCTTGCAACATTTGGAACAATAAGCCAATCTTCAAAAATCGGGAACGGTTTTGTTAAAGCAATAAAAGGTTCTAAAGCTATTAAAGTTCAAAAACAAGCACAAATTCTGGAATTATTAGCTAAATGTAAACCTTTAGCAAAATTTGCAAATAATCCGTTAGTTATAAAAGGTGCAGGTATACTTGCAGGAGCATCTGCTCTGACAACACTTGCAGGTTCAACAGCCAAGATTGTTGATACATATGGTTATCTGAGCAATCAAAATGTAGCTTAATAAAAATTTTTCAATAAAAAAAAAAGACCTAATATTTCAGGTCTTTTTTTATTTCTTCTTTTTTACTAATTAGTTGTCTGAATAAACAAACTGATTAAATCGTTCAACGCAGCATACTGCTTTTGGTAATTCTGAGTTTGTTTTTCAAGATTAGTTATTTTTCTCTTGTATTCCTGAATAGTCATCTGACATTCCTTAGAAGATTCTTTCAAATTATTCTGAACCTCCTGAGCCTCAGTCAAGACACTCTTCATTGAAATACCAAGAGCTTCCATTGTTTGCCTGATAATCTGTGCGCCTGTGTGTCTTGTAACACCACTAGGAAGCTGAGAAATAAGCTTTCTCAATATAACAATATTCCCCGGCATATCACTGTTATCAGATGGTTTATCATTTCTGTTCATAAAATCATTAAAAGTTTCCGTTGTTTCCTGAGCATCACCAAAGCCATCGTCAAACAAATCATTCATGGATGACAAATCAGTTACTTCGGTTGCACTTTCATCAAAATCAGGTGAAAGTATGCCGTTATTAGCAATCTCATCAAGTGCAGATACATCTACGCCAAGATTTTCTGCTTCCGGGTCAGGTTCACTTGGAATTGTACCGATACTCTCTATTTCAGACTGCTTTTTCAAGGCTTCAACTATTTTCTTTCCTACGCCTTCATTTAAATTACTCAATTTCCAATCCTCTTATTTTTATATAACTGTGCATATTATAACCAAAATATTCATTTTAATCAAGAAACTTTACATGCTTAAATATTCTTAAAGGGGTGTCGAAACTCTATACAACTCTTAACATTAATAAAAATTTTATTTGATTTAGTAAGTGTTGGTTATACAATAGTAATAATGGAGGTAACCGGGTTGGAATTAAAAAACTTACCGGTGAAGATATAAATTAAGGAGAAATTTAAATGAAATCTAGAAAATTTTTATTTACATCCGAATCAGTAACGGAAGGACACCCTGACAAAGTGTGTGACCAGATTTCCGATGCTATTTTGGATGAATTTTTAACTAAAGACACACAATCAAGAGTCGCAGCAGAAACTACCGTTACAACAGGTATGGTACTTGTTGCCGGCGAAATATCTTCTGATTGTTATGTTGATATTCCGCAGGTCGTCAGAAACACCATTGAAAATATCGGTTACGTTGGCGAAACAAGCGGTGGATTTGATTGCAACACCTGTGCAGTTTTAACAAGTATTGATGAACAATCTGTTGATATTGCAGGCGGTGTAAACAAAGCTCTTGAATCACGTTCAGATAAAGCTGATACATCAGTTAAAGAAACTGAAGAATTAGGCGCAGGTGATCAGGGTATAATGTTTGGTTATGCTTGCAACGAAACACCCGAACTTATGCCGTTACCTATAAGTTTGGCTCACAAGTTATCATTCAGACTTGCTCAGGTCAGAAAAGACGGTATCTTATCATATTTAAGACCTGACGGAAAATCTCAGGTAACAGTTGAGTATGTAGACGGAGTACCTTCAAGAATACATACAGTCTTGTTATCAACTCAGCACAACCCTGAAATTGACGGAATTACAGACAATAAATCAGTACAGGAAAGAATCAATGCAGATCTTAGAAAATATGTTATTGATTACGTATTTGAAACCGAAGCTATTAAGCCTGATGCAGATACCAAAATTTTGGTTAACCCGTCAGGACGTTTCGTAATCGGCGGTCCTCAAGGTGATGCCGGATTAACAGGCAGAAAAATCATTGTTGATACATACGGTGGTTATTCTCGTCATGGTGGCGGTGCATTCAGCGGAAAGGATCCGACGAAGGTTGACAGATCTGCGGCATACGCTGCAAGATACGTTGCAAAGAACATTGTTGCTGCAGGGCTTGCTGACAAATGCGAAATCGAATTGGCATACGCTATTGGTGTTGCTGAACCTATTTCAATTTTTGTTGACACCTTCGGCACAGGCAAAATTTCTGATGATGAAATCAGCGAAATTGTTAAAGCTAATTTCGAACTCAGCCCAATGGCTATTATCCGACAATTCGATTTAAGAAACTTACCTGCTAAGAACGGCGGTAAATTCTATCAAAGACTTGCTTCATACGGCCATATGGGAAGAACTGATCTCGTTGTTCCTTGGGAAGCAACAGACAAGGCTGATTTACTAAAAAAAAATCTTAGTACATTAGCTTGTGTATAGTATATAAATTACTTGAAACATATAAATGGGTGTCCTTTACGGGGCGCCCATTTTAGTTTATGTAAACTTATTTTACAATTATTTGACAAATTCCTAAAAAAGTATAAAATAAAAAACAGTATAAATTGTATTTAGAACACTTAATCAAACGTTGGTAAAGGACAACTATTAGGAACAACTAAAAGATAAAAGACAAAGGGGCAATCAATGAAGGTAATGAACATTCAAAATGCGCCGTTTTATGGTGCAAAAAATTACGGTACAACAAATCATAACAACAATTCTAACAACGTGAACAATACCGTAATGGATATGCATCGAGTGTCTAACGTACTATGTGATAAGAATTATGGTGTACTTCAGGCTAAAAAGACAAGTCCGGCTTTTACCGGCGGGTTACCTGCGACAAAAAGTTTGAGCCACAAGGTTAATAATTTGTTTAATATAATAAAAAGTAACGATTTAATCGTTGCGACACCTAATTATGAAACAGGGGTAAACGCTTTAAAAGAGAATGTTAATAACATAAAGAACGTAATTAAGCGTGTATTTTTTATTGAAGAAAAACAGCTTGACAGAACAGTAGCTTTCAGAAAAAATCTTGGCGAAAAAGAGGCAATCAATCTCTCTGAAAAACCAATGATGATCAGAGATTCAAAAAACGAAGGCGGTTTCCTCGCAAAAGGTGAAGCAGGCTATCTGCTTGAAGGGGATACCGTAAATGCAGGCAGCAAATGCGAAATACAAATACACGAAGAAACTGAAACATCTCTTCCTATTAAAAACTTATTCAATTTCTTTGTAGATTTGGATAAGGAAGTAGAACCTAAAATCCAACAAATCAATGAAACCTCTTTAGCAAGAATGACTTTAGATAAAGCTCAAAAAGCAAAAGATAAGAAAATAATGTTTTCAGATATCGGAGGAATGGACAGTACAATAGAAGAGTTAAGAGAAACAATTATTTATCCGATGAAGTATCCTGAATTAACAACCGGAAGAAATATGGATAAATCGGTACTTTTGTATGGACCTCCGGGAACAGGAAAATCTCTTGTGGCAGAAGCTTGTGCCAACGAATCCGGGGCATGGTTTAAAAAAATCAATGCTTCACAACTAGATTCAAAATGGGTTGGAGAATCAGAAGAAAACTGGACCAACTTATTCAATGAAGCAAGAGAAAATCAACCATCGATAATATTCATTGATGAAATTGATGCAATCGGTAAAAAACGTGGCGGGCCTGATGTATACGGCGATAAGACACTAAATACAATCCTGGGATTAATGAGCGATTCAGAAAAAAGAGGCGACGAAATTTATGTAATCGCAGCTACAAACAAACGAAATATGCTTGATGATGCATTAACCAGATCAGGTAGAATCGGTAAACCTATCGAAGTACCAAAACCTGATAAAAAAGGCACCGGTGATATTCTGGATATATACACAGCTATTGAACCGCTAGACAAGGACTTTGATAGAGCTGCCGTAGTAGACAAACTTCACAGTAATGGTGCAACAGGTTCCGATATAGCGCTCATCACACAAAAAGCGCATAAAGCAGCATTAAAAAGGGAAAATGTATACGAAAAAATTAAAAGCGGAACTTATAAACGTGAAGATGCAGAAAATCTTACAGTAAAAAATGAAGATTTTGATACAGCAATAAGATCATTTAGGGAAAATCGTCAGGATGACACAAGACGACCTATTGGATTCAACAGTTCTTTGTACAAGTAATTTATACTCATACTATAAATATCTCCTGTGTTTAACACAGGAGTTTTTTTATTCTATAATCTAATAAAAAGGGGATAGTATGATTAAAGACAGAATTGAAAACTATAAAAACGCAAAAGTTGAAGATAATATATTTAAGGGTTTGGAATTTGTCGTAAAAACGGATTTTTCTAAGCTTGAAGACGGAAAACATATTATTTCCGATAATATGTATGTAAATATACAAACCTATGAAACAAAAGAGGATGCTGATTTTGAGGCTCACAGACTATATGCTGATATACAGTACATTATTTCAGGGGAAGAAAAAATTGGGGTGACAGATTATTCAAATTGCACAACATCTGTCAAATATTCAAAAGATGCTGATATTGAGTTTCTGAAGGGTGAGGGAACTTATCACAATATGAAACAGGGCGATTTTATGATACTTTACCCGCAGGATGCACACAAACCGTCAATATCTGCTGACTCGAAAACGGAAGTCAGAAAAGCTGTCGTCAAGGTCAGATTATAACCTATTTTATTGCAGGAAACATATACAATTTACCGTTTTGATTGCGCCACTGAACGTATCCTGTTGTTGTTTCACTTGTGAAATCAAGAATGGAAACGAGCACCCAATTACCCTCTACTGCTGTTAATCTGATAAATTTAGGGCGGTTAACCTGTCCGAGTATCTGAGAATCTTCATCAGGCTGAGAGTATACGTTTTCGTTATGTGTAATACATTTAAGCTCTGATAAACCGTACTTTTTTCCGTAAAGATTAAAAAAATTCATCCATGGCATAAACTGGAAATCATCACTCTTATAAACCCATCCGGATTTATTGGCCGCTTTATCGTATATAACCTTCATCCAGCATTCATCTTCGGAAATATCAATAACATAGAGGTAACTTATTTCTTTTTGAGGGAGGACAACTGCAAACATGTTATCAGATTTTAGTCCGACATAATTTTGATAAACAATTTCCCTGTCAGCAATAATTCCTGATGTTTCATCAGGCTTGGTATATATTGTTACCCTTTTATCAATCTGATAGACCCCGATAGAATTGACAGGAATTTCATCAGAATCGGCAGGCAACACATTAGCATAGCAAACACCTGCAAATAAAAACATCGTAAAAACATATATAAATACTCTTAAGATACTTTTCATATAACCTTTCGATTATTCTCTGAAGGCAACTTCAGCAAAAGATTTCTTTAATACTGAACGAACATTTGCCATTTGAGTTTCAACCGTTTCATCAGTCAGTGTAGCATTAACATCCTGCATCTTAATTCTGAAGGCAACACTCTTGAAACCGTCCTGAACGTGTTCCCCCTGATATACATCAAAGATTTCACAGCCTGTGAATAAGTTACCCTGAACGCCCTTTTGAATAACCTTTTCTATTTCGGAATACGAAACAGTTTCAGGTATAATCATAGCCAAATCTCTTTGAACTTCAGGGAACTGTGGCAGTTTTTTATATCTTACGGTTTTCTCATTTATAGCAGAAATAGCCAAATCTAAATCAAGTTTAAAGATAAACGATTCCTGTTTAAATTTGAGTTTATCTCTTAATTCAGGATTAACCTGTCCGTAATATCCGATAACTTCAGGCTGCTTGCCTAACAATACCATTACAGCAGTTCTGTACGGATGAAGTGCTCTGTGTGTATCCTTAATCGGCGACTCTGCTAACGGAACAAACTTAATTCTTTTAGAAATTCCAAGTTCATCAAGCAACTTATCCATAATACCTTTAACTGTAAAGAAATCAGTTTTTTGAGCCGCTTCCCACTTAGAGTTTTCTATTTCACCCATTATCACACCTGCAAGAGTTTGAGTTTCTTTAACACCTGCATCTTTTTCATTTGCTTCACCGCATTTTAGATAGGTTTTACCAATCTCATAGCCCCAAAATACTTTTTGTCCGTTATCATAGTTATACTTAAGGCAATTAATCATATTAGCAGCCATTGTTTGACGAAGCATAGTAAATTCTTCACTTTGCGGATGTTCAACCTCAATAACATTTTCTTCATCGTATGTCATATCAAACTGTTTAAGCAACGGTTTGCCGATAAGCGATGTTGTTGATATTTCGTTTAAACCGCAAGAACGCATAACATTGTGAACTTTTGCTTTTGTTCTTTCTTCTAATGTAATTTCAGGAGTACCTGTTTTAGCAGGAAGTGTCGGTGCTATTTTGTCATAACCGTTAATTCTAGCAACTTCCTCGATAAGGTCAACTTCTCGAGTTACATCATTAGCCCTAAAAGAAGGGACCTTGAATTTTGCGGCAATTTCGTTTCCGCCGAGATATTCAAACCCAAGTCTTTCCAATATCTCATTACTTCTTGTTGTCTCAATTGTACAACCTAATAACTTAGATACCTGATTATATCTTAAAGTAATTTCAGGTGTATCAATACTATTTGCACCTGTTTCAACAATACCATCAATTTTTGCATCAGCATATTCAACCAACAACTGCATTGCACGCATAAGCCCGGGTTTAACAGCCTCAATATCTACCCCATGTTCAAATCTTGAACTTGCCTCGGAACGATACCCAACACTTCTTGCACTTTTTCTTGTTGTAGCAGAAGGGAAGAAGGCTGCCTCAAGTGCAATATTTTTGGTATTATTATCAACTTCGGAATTTGCACCACCAAAAACACCTGCGATACATACTCCGTCAGTTTCAGTTGAAATCAAAACAGTATCTCTTGTACAAGTTCTTTCTTCTTCATCAAGAGTTACTATTTTTTCGCCTTCATTAGCTCTTCTTACGCACAAATAATTTCCTATCTTATCAAAATCAAACGCGTGAAGCGGAGTACCATATTCAAGTAATACATAGTTTGTAATATCTACAACATTATTGATTGCTCTGATACCTGATGATAAAAGTCTTTTCTGCATCCAGTCTGGTGACTGCTTTATCGTAATATCCTTAAGCAGACCTATTGAATAAAACTTACATACATCATCATCTTTTATCTCAACCTTAAAAGCATCAGTTGAAAAATCTTTGGTCGGCTCAAGATACGAAAATTTAAGCGGTCTGTTAAATATGGCAGACAATTCTCTTGCTATACCTACAACAGAGAACTGATCGCCTCTGTTTGCGGTAGGAGCAACATTTAGAACGATATCCTTTTCAAACCCTAATAATTCTTCAACATTGACACCAATTTGAACATTAGGAAAAATTCTGTTTAAGATAAGAATACCGTCTTCTTCCTGATAATTTCTGTCTGCGACACCGAGTTCGTCATCAGAACATAACATACCTTCTGATTCAACCCCTCTGATTTTTGCTGGCGTAAGGGTAAACTGTTCGCCCGTATGTCTGTCTAAAACCTTACTTCCGACAGATGCATAAGGAATAATTTGACCTTCAGCAATATTTTGACCGCCACAAACTACTGTCTTAAGGCCCGAACCATTATTGATGGTAACTAAATGAAGCTTATCTGCATTTGGATGCTGGTCAATTTTTTCAATACGAGCTGTCACAATATTTGTAAACTGAGCTTTGACTTCTTCTACTTCTTCTACTTCAAGTCCGCTTACAGTAAGTTCATGAGCAATTTGCTCAACTTTTAAATCTGACAAATCGACCAATTCATTTAACCAATTAAGTGAAACCTTCATTTATATTCCTTTCTCAAGCCTGTCTTCCTTTATTAAATTGTACTTCAAACATATTTTAGTGTAAAATATTTTTATCATGTTTTTCGAAAAAATATTAGATAAAAAATCAGTTTATTGCTCAGACAATCTGCCCGATTTAAAACACTGCTTTACAACAAGAGAGGTGTCTGCAGAATGCTTGGCTGGCTATTTTGAATTTGAGCCGAGAAATTTAATTCATCCGACACAAACCCACTCATCAAATGTCGCATTTGCCGAAAAAGGAAAGGATGACTACCCTGAAACCGATGCACTTATTCTGACAAATTATGACCAGGCTGTTTATTTACGTTTTGCAGACTGCACTCCTGTTATTTTATATGACAAAAAAGCAAACATTGCAGCCGTTGCGCACGCCGGATGGAAAGGCACAGTTGCATCAATCGTTACAAAGACCGTAAATGCTATGCTAACTTATTCAAAATCAGATGTGACAAATATTTATGCAGCCATAGGTCCCGCAATAGGTGTGTGCTGCTATAAAGTAGGTGAAGAAGTCGAAAAAGGGATAAAAGCATCAGTATTGAACGCTGATAATCTTATAATTGAAAAAGAAGACGGGATATATGTCGATTTAAAGAAAACAAACGCCCGACAACTTATCGAAATGGGTGTCCCTGAAACAAATATAGATATCTGCCCTTTTTGTACCTCATGCAGAAATGATTTGTTTTATTCATACAGGAAAGAAAACGGAACCGATAAACGGCATTACGCAATTATTAAACTGACAAAATAAAAGGTAATCGTAAAGATTACCTTTTATTATATTGTGTTATATCTAGAACAACAACCTGAACAACAGGAATCTCTTATTCAGTTTTTCAGAGAAGGTCTTGAGATTATGAACGGTTACTGCAGTATCTTCAACAACCTGTTTAATATTGGCTTTATCCTTGGTATTATTAACAACTTCTAACGTTGTTGAAACATTGCACAATGCTCTGTTCACATTATCAAGAGTCTGCATCAGGTTATTTTTAAGTTTGTCATCCTTAGACATTCTGTTCACTGAATTACTTATTTCCGCAACATTACTCATCGTAATGCTCAAATCAGATGCAAATTTTTGAGCGTCAACAGCACCTACAATCGGAGTCAATTCGGCAGCAAGACCGTTCAAAGATTTTGCAGTTTGAAGCATTGTCGGTTTAAACTGCGGATCGCCGATTATATTATTGATGTTTTTAGACAAGTCATTGAAATTCTTAGAAACATCGTTCATCATAGACATGAGCGAATTTAAGTCTTTTCTTGATTCATCAATAAGCAATTCAGCTTTACCCAATGTAGATGACGCCCTAGCTGTAAGAACCTTAATGTTTGCAATAGACTGTTTTAAATCAGAAACCATTGTATCATCAAGCATGTCATTAATACGCTTGTTCATAACAGTCAGTGACTCAGCAGCCTGGTACTGCAAATCTAAGAAATCAGCAATTCTCATAGGTTCAAGAATAGTATACGGTGATGTCTGATGCGGATAAGGTATCGGAGCATTGTCAAGAGGTTTAACTCTAAGCTTATACTCTCCTTCATCCAAAACAATCTCACCTACCATAAACTCAGGTAAAATAAGCCCCGGAAGATTTATCATATAATCATATCTGTGAGCATAACTCGTGCTGATATTTTCTTGTAAGTTCTTTGGTACAACAAGTCTACTCATAATCTGTACACGTTTTACAACACCAACATCATAATATTTATCATCAAGTTTCATCTGAACTACTGCACCCTTTTCGAGGAGGTTAGAAACAGCAGGCAAATAAACAGCCTTCAATTTTGGCGGAGTGATTTCAAGGAATTGTTCACCGATAAGCCCTGACTGCTGAATAGACAACATTGATGCCTTTGGAATTTTCACATTCGGATTAGTAATAACAAATTTAAGTTTTACATAACTAAATTCACCGTCAACAACAGGAATAACTTCTTCCACCTGGCCGACTCTTAAGCCCATCATCTGAACAGCAGACCCCGGTCTTATACCGTTAACATCTTTGAACTGAACCTCAATTCTGTCCGCAGAAGATATTGCACGGCCTTTTACCCATAAAACAGTACAGAAAAAAATCATTAACGCTGCTAGCGATAATATTCCTACTTTAAATGATGCTGATAATTTCATATTATATTTCCTCTTATTTTAATTTTCGAACAACATTTTAGCCTTATCCCTTTAACATCTTCATAGGGCCTTCAAGGCTTGCTGAAACAAACTGTTTTGTATAAGGTGTTTCCTGTCGGCATAACTCGTCAGGAGTACCAAAGAAGACACATTTCCCGCCATATAGCATTAACACCTTATCTGCGGTTCTGGTAATCGTTGACATTTGGTGAGTTACAACAATTGACGCCGCATTTGTTTCTTTTTTTAGTCTTACAATATAATCTTCAATCAGAGTTGAAGACATCGGGTCAAGACCCGCAGTCGGCTCGTCATAGAGTATGATTTCTGGCTCGGTAACAATAGCTCTTGCGAAACTGACTCGCTTCTGCATACCACCCGAAAGTTCTGACGGAAATTTCCGCTCAATACCCATAAGACCGACAAGCCCAAGTTTTTCTTTTACAATTTCTTTAATATCCGATTCGGTATATTTTTTTCTTAAATCTTTTCTTTCATGAAGCGCAAAGGAAATATTATCGTATACATTAAGCGAATCAATAAGTGCCGAATACTGGAATACCATTGCAATATCACCTGTAGTAATAATTTCTCCGCTATCCTTCGGAATAAGGCCGCTGATAAGTTTCAGAACCGTACTCTTACCCGAGCCGCTAAAGCCTACAATTGCCAAAATCTCGCCATTCTCAACCTTAAACGAAACGTTGTCAATGACAACATTTTTACCGAATGATTTAATTAAATTTTTTACTTCAATACTCATTATTTACCTCTAAAAGAAAAAGATTATTGAGAATATCAGATCCCATATAACTATGGCAACAAACGACCACACAACCGCTTTAGTAGTAGCCTCTCCAACGCCCCTTGCGCCACCGGTTGCTCTATAGCCGCAAGTACAACTGACTATTGCTATTGTAAACCCAAAAACGACAGCTTTCAAGATTGCAACATTTATGTCCTTCATGTAAAGTCCGCGCCAGACAGAGTCAAAATATGCTTTGTAAGAAAGCCCTGATGCAAGATGCGCGGCCACACCGCCGCCAACAATACCAAACAGAGATGCAACAACCAAAACAGGCGGCATCATCAAAATTCCCGATAAAACTCTTGGTGTAAACAGATACTCTATCGGATTAACTTTAAGAACTTTTATTGCATCAATCTGCTCCGTAACACGCATGGTCGCAACTTCAGATGCGAGCGATGAGCCAATCATGGAAATAATAGCGAACCCTGACATAATAATGCCTTCTTCCCTTACGACAAGCATCGCAACAAGCAAACCGACAAAATTACCTGCGCCTTGTTTTACCATTTCACCTGCAACCTGCATAGCAACAATAATAGTTGACATGCCGACTATTGACAGAGTTATCGGCAGAGAACTGACTCCAAACCTTGCACACTGTTCTATAAGGACTTTAAAATCAACATTACGCCTGTAAATGCTTCTGATAACCTGACCACTGAAGCGAACAATGTCACCAATAGTCGTAACTGTAGCTACAAACTGATTTCTAAGCTGTTTATATATTGAATATGTAACTGTCCCCTTAAAAGTCAACGTGTCCATACAACAATTTTAGCAACCATTTAGGAATAAGGCTAATTTGTAATATTATCGTAATGAATTAATTCTTTCTGCATAATTATCGGATGAAAAAATATAATTTCCCGCAACCAGAGAATTAACACCGTTATTTACGCAAATCTTTGCAGTTTCTGAATTTATACCGCCATCAACCTGAAGGAATTGTCCGTCAGTCTGACGGGAACTGATATATTGAAGTTTTTCAGCACACTCGGGTATAAACTGCTGACCGCCGAACCCGGGTTCAACTGTCATTACAAGAATCAAATCAGCAATACCAATAAATTTTTCAATAACTTCTTTTGGCGTTTTCGGCTTTATTGATAAACCTGCCAAAACTCCGAGTGCCTTTATTTCCTTAAGAATTTTTTCAGGATTCTCTTTAACGCCCTCTGCCTCATAGTGAACAGTGACGATATCTGCACCAGCATCAACAAAAGATTTTATATACTTTTCAGGATGCTCTATCATAAGATGAACATCTAGAGTTAAACCTGTAATTTTCTTTATAGATTTTACAACCGGGACACCAATAGTAATATTGGGAACGAAATGCCCATCCATAACATCAATATGAAGCCACTCTGCACCTGCATCCTCAACTTTTCTGATATCACGTTCAAGATTTGCAAAATCAGCCGATAAGATTGACGGAGAAATAATAACACTCTTACTCATCTTCGCCTCCTATTACACCTAACTTCAAGCACGCTTTATATGCCGCATCCTGCTGGGCCTCTTTTTTTGACTTTCCGCACCCTGAGGCAATAACCTCGCCCTTAAAACTTACCTCAATTTCAAATGTCGGATTATGATTAGGTCCCGTCACATTTACAGTCTTGTATTGCGGCAGTTCGGTTGTTTCTTTTTGGGTATATTCCTGCAAAACAGCTTTTGCATTATACTTTTCAAAATGTTCATCCACCTCGTCAGACATTGGCAATAATCTTTGATGAAGGAACTCGGTTATCTGGTTAAACTTTCCATCAAGAAAATATGCCGCTAGAACAGCCTCCATAGTACAGGCAATATTAGATTCCCTTGTTCTTCCGCCTGTATTTTCTTCGCCCGAACCTAAAATCATTCTTTTATCCAAATCAATATCTTTTGCCATACCCGACAAAACCGTATCAGAAACAAGTATTGAACGTATTTTTGAGAGTTTTCCCTCATCGTAATCAGGATACTTCTCATATAATAACTTTGATGTTACAAGCTTAAGAACAGCATCGCCTAAAAACTCAAGACGCTCATAATTATCCAAAACGGGGAGTTCATGCTCTTTTGTATATGAAGGATGTGTCAGAGCCGTCTTAAGAAGCTTTTCGTCTTCACATTTAATATCTAAGAGATTGGAAAGCATTACAAAAGTCCTTTTAAAAATGTATGAATATTTGTCAGAGTATTAGGATCATAAACAACGTACTGGAAGTAATAATACAATACAGGCAGAGTAAACACGTAACTGTCTGTTCTGTCCAAGAAACCGCCATGTCCTGGAAGAGTGTTACCTGAATCCTTAACCCCGGCATCACGTTTTATTAAGGACTCACACAAATCGCCGATTTGTGCAAATAATGCAATTAAAACACCGGCAACAATAGAGTGTATCACAGGAAGTTCAATTAAATGTCCGATAAATAAAGACATTGCAACTGAGCACAATGTACCTCCGACACATCCCTCAATTGTCTTATTAGGACTTATTATTGGCGCAAGTTTATGTTTACCAAATTTACTACCAAAATAATAACATCCGGTATCAGTAATCAAAATCGAGAAAAATATCAGTAAAACAATACCTTTGCCCGGACATTCACCCGTATTTTTTAAAAGGTAATGATACGACGGCTGTGCCCCAATATCTCTCAGAAATATAAGATATAAAGGGAATAACCCGCCATATACAAAGCCAAGTATTGTCGTTGCGACATTAGCTATATAAGGTTGCCTTCCCTTGAACAGTACCCACATAAAAGCGGTAATAGAGCAAACTGTTACCGCAAATGAAATAAAATTAAATCTGTTAAAATAAGCTAATACAGCAATGAACGCATCAGCAAATAATATTACTTTTAAACTTGGATAAAATCCTTTGTGTTGTAAGATGCTAACATATTCTTTTGTGGCAAAAATTACAATGAGCAAGGTTAATATAAAAAGCGGCAACCCACCTCCAAGTATTGCAAATAAGGTTGTAAACCCAATTATTAAACCTGTTACTATCCTTGACATCTTGTTATCCATTAAGCCACCTCTATACTGTCATTACTTCTTTTTCTTTTTCAGAAACCTGAGAATCGATGATTTTTGTATACTTATCAGTAATCTTCTGAATTTTATCCTGGTTATCTTTTACGGTATCCTCAGGAAGATTATCTGCCTTTTCAGCTTTCTTCAAAGCATCTGCCATATCTCTTCTGACATTACGAACAGCAACTTTAGCTTCTTCGCCCATTTTCTTTACGTCTTTTGCGATTTCTTTTCTCTTTTCTTCCGTCAAAGGCGGGAATTGAAGTCTGAGGCAAATACCGTCACTGTTAGGTGCTATACCCAATTCAGCCTTAATAATAGCTTTTTCAATATCCTTAAGAATAGTCTTATCATAAGGTGTTATTACAAGAGTAGTACCATCCTGAACCGTAACCTGAGACATTTGTCTTAACGGAGTAGGAGATCCGTAATAATCAACCTGAACTTTATCTAAAATTTGCGGATTAGCTCTGCCCGTTCTTACAGTAGCAAATTCTCTTTTCAACTGAGCAATAGCCTTTTCCATTTTTTCTTCGCCTGATGTAAATAATTGTTCAACTGCTTCTGACATATTAACCTCTTTCTGTAATTTATAAATTAGTTTATCTTATTTACCAACGTAAGTACCTATTTCTTCACCTGCCATAATTTTTTTCAGACTGCCTTTTGCATTAAAATCAAAAACAACAATCGGAATATTGTTTTGTTCACACAAAGTGCAGGCTGATGAATCCATAACTCTCAAACCCTTATGAATAATATCAGAGTAATGAATAGAATCTAATTTTTTTGCATTAGGATTTGTCTTAGGATCGTCATCATATACCCCGTCAACCCCATTTTTAGCCATAAGCATAGCTTCAGCATCAATCTCGGATGCTCTCAAAGCTGCTGCAGTATCGGTTGTAAAGAACGGATTCCCTGTCCCTGCTGCGAATATAACAACCCTGCCTTTTTCCAAATGCCTGATTGCCCTGTGTCTGATATAAGGTTCTGCAATCTGCCTCATTGTAATGGCAGACTGAATACGACAGTCAATATCCGCTTTTTTAAGAGCACTTTGAAGAGCGACCGCATTCATAACCGTTGCAAGCATACCGATATAATCACCGGATGCTCTGTCCATACCGAGCTTAGCACTGTTCTTCATACCCCTGAAT
Organism: Cyanobacteria bacterium RUI128; assembly: GCA_024695725.1. The sequence continues at coordinate 31,476 of JAILHQ010000137.1, forward strand.
ATATTACCGCCACCGACTACAACAGCAACCTGAACACCTTCTTTAAGAATAGAATTAATCTCATTTGCTATCATATCAACCGGCTCATAATCAATACCAAATTCCTGCTTTCCAAGCAAAGCTTCTCCGCTCACTTTTAGCAGAATTCGTTTATATTTTGGATTACTCATCTCTATCCCTTATCTATAAATATGTACACTAAATAAACAACTTCATTCTAAATCAAATTTTTGTAAATGTAAAGTCTTAGTTCACGGGACTAAAATTAAAAAAAATAATATCACATACACCCAACTTCCTGCGTAAAGTCGGCTGCATGTGATATATGAACACTAAAAACCATAATAAATTAATATGTAATGACTTTCGAGTTAATTGTTCCTATTTTCTCAAAATATAGAAACAAACAGTCTATAATATACTTTATATGACGCATAGGACTCCTTTTCACTTCTCAGTGAATATGAGTTTTTATATCTTTATTGTACATTTTTTTGTTAAAATTACAACCCTGAAAATGTCAAAATATTACATATCTTAATAGTGTTATATATACACTATTATTGACTTTCAGGAATATTGACCAAACAATAAAATTAAACATTTTCTAAAAATATAATGTAAATTTTTGCAAAATAGTTTTATAAAATGAAAATATATATTTTAATTATGTTAGAGAATCTTCTGTATTTTCTGGAGTATGCGCAGATGACAAAATTTATTTTTGACCTGGACGGAACTGTTACCAAAACAGAGACAATCCCATTGATATCAAAACATTTTGGACTGAGTGAGCAAATAGATGAACTTACGTCCGAAACAATCAAGGGGAATATACCCTTTGTTGAATCTTTCATAAAAAGGGTTTACATCCTGGGCAAACTTCCCGTTAACGAAATCAGCGAACTCTTGAAGGATGTTGAACTTTATGAAAAAGTAGTCGGTTTCATATCAGAACACAGAGAAGACTGTATAATTGCAACCGGAAATCTTAAATGCTGGGTTAATGAACTGGTCAAAAGAATCAGGTGCAAATGTTTCTGCTCAGACGGAATTATTCAGGATAACAAGATTATAAAACTTACTAACATCCTGAAAAAAGAAGATATTGTACAGAAATATATATCAGAGGGTGAAAAGGTTGTTTATATCGGCGAAGGGAATAATGATGCCGAGGCTATGAGACTAGCAGACATATCTATCGGTTCAGGACTGACTCATATGCCTGCAAACAGCGTACTCTCAATTGCCGATTACATAGTTTTTAGCGAGGAGGCTTTATGTCGTCAACTAAATCAGTTATTATAAGCGCAGCCGGACTCGGTTCAAGACTAGGGCTTGCAAAGACAAAAGCCCTTATAAATATTGACGGTAAATCACTGATTCGCTGGCAATTAGATTTATTCAAAGATGTTGAGGACATAAGAATTGTTGTCGGCTTTCAGGCAAATGATGTCATAGAGGAAGTACGAGGATATCGTGACGATGTAATTTTTGTCTATAACCACAATTATTTTAATTCCAAAACCGGGGAAAGTTATTACCTCGGCGCAAAAGACGGAAACGAATATGCAATTGAGTTTGACGGAGATTTACTTGTACATCCTGATGATATGAAAATGCTTTTAGAACAAAACGGAGAATGGATAGCTTACTCTGATAAGATGTCTGACGATGCCGTTTTAGTAACAACAGGAAAAGAAGGTGAAGTCCTGTCATTTTCAAGAGAAACAGGGCACTACGAGTGGACAGGACCTTGCTGCATAAAAAAAGACAAATTAAATCACACATCAGGGCACGTATTCAATCAGTTAGAACCTTTTCTGCCTATGAGAGGGATAAAGATACGTGCTTGCGATATCGACACCTATGACGATTACCAAAGAGTTCTTGAGCTTATAAAGAAATGGTAACAGGGTTTAAAAATGAATAATAAATCAGCTTTACAATTTTATAAACAATTAGCAAACAAGCCGGATAACAACCCGAGTTCGGTAAAACTTGCGCACAACTCTGATTATACGGATATAGATGCAAAATTTATCCTAAAATATCTGGACAATGATAAAACCGTTCTTGATTTGGGAAGCGGAACTGGGCTTATTGTAAATAAAATCAGCGATAAAGCTAAATCAATAGACTGTGTTGAAGTATTCGAAGAATTTTCCCAATTTATCGAGAAAAAAGAAAATGTTCAGATTATCAACACAGATATTAAGAGTTATAATACGGATAAAAAATATGACCTCATTCTGTTATTCGGAATAATTCAATATTTTTCCAAAGACGAGGCAACAGACATATATAATAAATGTTATGATTATCTAAAACCAAACGGCAGGATAATCATAAAAAACCAGTTTGGAATTAAGGACGATGTTATTGCATCAGGGTATTCGGAAGAACAAAAGGCAGACTATTTCTCGGAATACAGACATATAGACAAAGAAACAAATATGTTGAAAACCGCAGGATTTGACAATTTAGAAATTACGGATATCTATCCTGCTTATGCAAACAGATGGAATAACACGCATTTTTACGCAATTACGGGAATTAAGCCACCCTGCAGAAAGGCAGACTATGGATCAGTTAAAAAACATAAAACCGAGACAAATAAGCATTGAAGAAAAATTAAGCAACCTTGAAAATGCAAATACTTTTTATAATATTCAGGTAGAACTGCTTATACAAAAAGGAATAAATTACGATAAAAAGCTTATTCTGCTTGATAAAAAAGTTAAATTTGCAAACGGCTTAACTAAGCCTTCTGTCGGAATACTTATTTACCACAGAGCACATTGGGCAATGGATAGTTTGTACAAAGCACTCGAGAAAGAGGGCTTTGACGTAAAAATCATTATAACCACTGCAATCGAGATGGATGAGGAACTGAGAGAAAAAGAAGCAGAGGATAATTACAACTTCTTTTTAAACAAAGGATATAACGTTATAAAAGGATATGATTGTGAAACAAATACAGCCTTCGACCTTCAGTTAAACCTTCCTGATATTGTTATCTATCAGACACACTGGATGACCGATTATCCGGAAGAATACAACATTACCCACCTTTATGACAAGGCCTTATGCCTGAGTATACCATACGGTATTTATGTCGCAGCCATTCAAGACTATCAGTTTAATCAGGAATTCCATAATCTGGTCTGGATAAACTGCGAAGAAAACCCTGTTGCAAAAGAAATGGCTGTTAAATATGCCTCGAACAAAGGAGCAAACGCAATACTTACCGGATATCCTAAGATGGATGCACTATTCAGCGAAAGTACAGAATATGAATGGAAAAACAATGAAAATAAAAAAGTTATCTGGGCACCTCATTACTCAATTGAGAATGCACCAAACATAGATTTCGCGAACTTCCATCATTACTACAAAGACTTTTTCAAATATCTGACCGATAACAGGAATGTTGACATAGTTTTAAAACCACACCCGTTACTGAGGAACAGATGTAGTCAGACAAACACAATGACACCGAATGAGTATGATAATTATATAAGCTCCTGGGAAAATTCACCTAACGGGCTTTATCAAGATTCAGGGGAATACATGGGACTTTTTAAAACTTCGGATGCAATGGTTCTTGATAGTCTTTCATTTATAGCAGAATACTTGTACACAAAGAAACCTATATGTTTTATAAACAAATTTGCTGACTTTGACGAATTACTGGGTAAATTTAATGAATTTGGTCAGCTTGCAATCAAAAATTGCTATATTGCACAGAATTGGGATGATATAGAATGGTTCCTCACAGAGGTGGTTCAGAAGGGAAATGACCCTAAAAAAGCTGAACGTGAAAAATTCTTTGACGATTATCTTGATATAAACACAGGGCACGTCGGAGAGTTTATTACCTCAAAAATCAAAGAAGAATTAGGCATAAGATAATCTTTATTATGAGATTATTGTAAATTTTTTATAACAAATTTTATAGTTTTGAATTTATATAGTTTAATTAATTATGAAGGGGTAGCAATATGTCAGAAGAAACAAATATAAAAGTTATAAATATGTTTAACCGTCATAATAATGATTTGCCGCAGGATACGGAAGAACAGGTTAAGTTCTTTGCGGGGTTCAACTATGTAAAACTTAAACGTGATGTAAACGGAAAGAAATTTGTTCCTTCGCAAATGATATCATACGCAGAAAAATGCCATTATATCGTTTCAGTTTTAAGAAACGTTGATGGCGAAGATTGTCTGTATAACTATGATATAAAAAGTGCAGATTTGCCAAAATTTATAAAGGCACTTGATAACAAGACGCTTAACGGTACCCTTATTGAAATTGAAAAATACATACCGGAAGATTTAGCATAAATGAATTGTTTTTTCAGAGAACAAAGTGAGGCTTTGCATAACTGCACAAAACCTTATCAATATGTCGGCGGAGAGTTTTTATCCTACAACAAAGACTTTGACAAGGCTGATGTGAGAGTTTTGCTTGCCTTTCCGGACAAATATGAAATAGGGATAAGTAATCTTGGGGTAAGAGTTCTTTACGAGCAGATAAATAAGTCTGAAAACTATATGGCAGACAGAGTTTATGCTCCAGAGCCGGATTTTAAACCAAACCCTTTATATGCACTTGAAACGAAGAGAAATGCAAAAGATTTTGATGTAATAGGCTTTTCACTTCAATGGGAACTTGCATACCCGACTGTTCTTAAAATGCTTGAAATGGCTGGAATACCCTACAAAAACTCTGACAGAACAGATGAACATCCGATTATTATTGCAGGCGGGCCGTGTACATATAATCCGCTTCCAGTATCAGACTTTATAGACTGCTTTATTATCGGAGACGGTGAAGATGTAATACTTGAAATATGTGATGTTATAAAAAACAGCACAAACAAGTCAAGAAAAGAAAAGCTTGAGCAGCTTTCTAAACTAAACGGTGTTTGGATAAAAGGGATAAATAAAACAGTAACAAAACGTGTTGTTGACTTAAAAAAAGAAACCGCGCCGACACGCTATCCGATACCTTTTTCAAGTTCAGTACAAGACAGGGCTGTAGTTGAAATAAGACGCGGATGCGGAAGGATGTGCAGATTCTGCCAGCCGGGACACGTTACGCTTCCAATCAGAGAGCGAAAAGGGGAAGAAATTGTGGATTTAGTTAAGGAATTAGTCAAAAATACAGGCTATGACGAATATTCACTTCTTTCTTTATCTTCTAATGACTATTCAAATATAAACGAAGTTATAAAAGAACTTGCAATTGATTTTAATAAGAAAAAAGTATCAGTATCCCTTCCGAGCCAACGTATTGACGGGTTTAATCTTGAATTGGCAAATCTTGTCCAAAGTGTCAGAAAATCAACAATGACGCTCGCGCCTGAGGCTGGAAGTCAGAGGTTACGCAACATTATAAAGAAAAATATTTCGGAAGAACAGATTATGAATACGGTATTGACTCTCTATGAAAACGGATGGTCAAAACTTAAATTCTATTTTATTGCGGGTCTGCCAACGGAAACCAAGGACGACATGGACGAAATGGCAAGACTTCTGAGCACAATAAGATACCGAACAAAGCTGCTAAAAAAAGAAAAAGGACTAAAACACGGGTTTGATATAACCTGTACACTTTCAATATTTGTGCCAAAACCGTTTACACCTTTCCAATGGTGCGGTCAGACTGATTTAGATGAGGTTACAGAGCACATAAAATATCTAAAATCAAAAACGGATAAAATTAAAGGAGTAAAAATAAATTATCACGAAAAATATGTATCCCAAATAGAGGCAGTGATGACAAGAGGGGACGACTCTTTGTGCAAATATGTTGAGGCTCTGTACAAAAAGGGCTGTTACCTAGACGGCTGGGGTGAATATTTTGATAAAAACGTATGGCGCGAAACTGCTGAAGAATGCGGTCTGTCACTTGAGGAATTGGCAAAGAAATCGTATAAAACAGACGACAATCTTCCTTGGGATTTTATAAACATCGGAGTAAAAAAAGAATGGCTTAAGTCTGAGTATGAAGCTGCGTTTAAACAATCTGCCGAACCCGTCATACAGCCGACCTGTGAACATAAATGCGTTCAATGCGGGGTTTGTCCAGGGCTTAAGGTTAAAAAAGTGCTTGCACCGAAATACAAATCATCTGTTACAACAAGCGAGGTTTTAAATACGGAAAGAAAAGATCCGTCAATATGCACCGCAGAATGTAATCGTGTTTTGCATAAATATCGGCTTAAAATAACAAAGACGGGGATCTTGAAATATTTTTCACATTTAGACTGGCAAAATACCTTTTTAAAGGCACTTGGCAGAACAAAACTGAATATAGCCTTTTCAATGGGCTATAACCCTACAATGAAGGTTTCAATGGGGGTTGCCCTGCCATTGTTTGTTGAAAGTGCAGGCGAACTGATTGACATAGAGTTATTAGAGGATACACCTATACAGACCATTGAACAAGAGCTTAAAAACGTATTACACGAGAATGCAGTACTTCTCAGCGTAGTGAAATTAGATAAAACAGCCAAATCTATTGATACTACAGTAGCTTGGGCAGAATACAAAGTCGATTTTTCAAATTCAGAACTTTACAAAATTGAAGATATTAAGTATAATATGGACAGGGTTTATTCTTCGGATGAAATATTAATCACGAAGAAAAACAAAAAAGGTTTAGAAAAAACAATAAACATAAAGAACTCAATAAAATCATACAGATTTGAGAACGATTGTTTATTCATAGTATTAAGAACCGGTCAACAAAGCGAAATCCCTACCGTACGAATAGACGATTTCATCAGGTTAATCGGTGTCGAGGACAAATTAGCTCCTGACATTGTTCGTACTTGCTTTTTTGACGAAGATTCAAGAGTTTTATAGATTAGTTAAAGGATTTAAAGATGAAAAACACAGACTCAGGACAAAAAATTGTTATCGCAGAACGTGATAACATAGCTGCCGTTCTTGAAGACGGTAAAGTTACGGAATTTTTTATTAACAGAGGCGACATTCTTTTAGGCGATGTATATTTGGCACAGGTTGAAAACGTTTTGCCAAGCATTGATGCAGCATTTGTAAACGTCGGATCTGACAAGATGGGCTTTTTACACGCTCAAGATGTTATGAAGAAGGGTGCTCTTCAGGATAAATTAGCACCTAAAGAAAAACTTGTTGTTCAGGTAATCAAAGAACCGACAGGGCACAAAGGTCCTCGTGTAACGACAGAAATAAGTCTTCCCGGCAGATTCTTGGTACTTATGCCTAACGAAGCTGGTATTAACGTAAGCCGAAAGATATCTACAGTAAAAGAAAGAGCAAGACTTAAATCAATTGTCAGCTTGCTAAAACCTGTCGGCGTTGGTGTAATTATCAGAACAGAGGCAGAAAACCAATCAGAAGCAGACATTCAGGAAGATTTGGAAATTCTTCTGGAAAAATGGAACAACATTGTAACAGCAGCAGAAACTGTTACTGCTCCGGCACTTTTATATCGTGATCAGGATCTGCTTTACAGAGTTATCCGCGAAGCTTGCACCGAAGACACACAGGAAATCATTGTAGATACAGCATTTGCAATGAACAGACTTCAAACACTGTTACAGACATGGCATATGAACAGAGATATTAAAATTACACTGTTTAAGGGTTCTGAACCGTTATTAGTTGCAATGGACATCCACAAGGAAATCAAGGCAGCACTTCAGACTAAAGTAAATATGCCGTCAGGCGGATACCTGTTTATCCAGCAAACTGAGGCACTTACGGTTATAGACGTCAACAGCGGTAAGTTTGTAAGTTCTGCAACACAGGATGAAACAATTCTGAAAACCAATATTGAGGCAGTTCACGAAATTGCTCGTCAACTGCGCCTCAGAAACATCGGCGGTATGGTAATCGTTGACTTTATCGATATGACCTCACGTGTTGATAAGTTAGCAATGATGGAAGAGCTTGAAGTAGCGTTAGAACCTGATAAAGCAAAACCTCAAGTCGGACAGTTGTCTGACCTAGGTTTGGTTGAGCTTACAAGACACAGACAAGGTCAGGCTTTAGCGGAAGTTTTTGCAAAGAAATGTCCACACTGTCAAGGAAACGGCTATATAATGGAAGATATTAAATATGCATCTCCAACAGCAGAAGGTGAATACAGAGCAAAAGCAGCTAAGATGAAATTACCTTTGAGCGGTTTCAAGAAGAACCAAAAGTTCAATAATAAGGGCGGAAATACAGAAGAGCAGGAAATCATGACTGAAAATCAGGCACCTGAAATTGAAGTCAGCGTCAGTGTTGAAAATCCTTCTGTTGTTGTTCAGGAAGAAAACGAAATTCTTGAACAATCAAAGAAAAAAGGCGGGAAACGCACAAAATTCAACAAGGGTAAAGTTAAAGAAATGATTAAACAAGATGAAGTTCTTGAAACATCAGAAAATATTCTGCCTCAAAATCCTGAAATTGAATTAGGAGTTGAACCACAGGATATTCCTGAACCTGAAGTAAAAGAAGAGGCTCCTGCCGAAGAAAACACGGAAGAAAAAGCCGAAAAGCCTAAACGTTCAAAACGACCAAACAGAGGTCAGGGCAAGACAAAAAGAACTTCCAGAGGTTCAAAGAAGGCAAAATAATATGAAAATTAATACTAAAAAAATATTAGCAGGTTTATTTGTAGCAGGAGCACTTACACTTAGTGTTCCTGCACTTGCTGAAGATGTTCAGCCGAATGCGGTACAAAAACCATCAGTATCTGTTCCTGTCCGCAAACCGACAAGCAAAAAACAGCTTGCAATGAAGTTTGCTATGGCAATGATGGGCGTTGCAGCATCATCAGTAATTATTTATGTGATGCTTACAGTATATAACAGATTCATATACGGAACACCAAAAGCACCACAGCCAAAATCACAGGATGAAGAGTTTAAAACACCTACTAATATGAAAGATGCGCTTGAAATCTTTCTGAAAAAGACAAAATAATTTTATATTAGCTCATTAGTAGAATATTTATATTTTAAATATTAGACAAAACGGGAATTTATGTATCTCCATATAAATATACAATTTTTATATGGAGATTACTTGTTATGAAAAAATTCCCGGAAAAATATTTAGAATTTAAAAATATAAGCAAAGATATAATTGATTGGTTTGAAGACATTGTAGAAGAAAATAACTGTCGTATAGAGAAAAAAGAGTGGAAAAGTAAGTACAACAGTTATGTGACCTACGATTATGAACCGTTTTGCTCTGACGGGTTTGAGATTAACGTTATTGTCAGCGCATCAGACAGCAGTTACCTGAATTTTCTTAAATATCTTTATACCGAAAAGGTAAATACAATAGACTTTTTGAACAACTGTATAAAAATTCCGACAATGAAGAATTATTTTTAGTGGTCAGTGATTTATGACTGACTCACGGAGTGCGCTTGTGATATTTTGCAGGCGCACTTTTTCAGTTAAAAAATAAAAGTTGTAATCAGACTGTTTTTGCGATACATTTTAATTACAGTAGGAAGATAGTGGTTATACATATAGTAAGGAGGGCTAAAATGCCAAAGAATACAATAACTGTAGACGGTAACTACGCTGCAGCGCACGTTGCGTATGCATTAAGTGAAGTTTCCGCAATCTACCCTATCACTCCTTCATCAACAATGGGTGAATGGATTGATGAATGGGCATCACAAGGAAAGAAAAATATTTGGGGAAAAGAAGTAAGAGTTGCTGAAATGCAATCAGAAGCTGGTGCAGCAGGTGCTGTTCATGGTTCACTTGCAGCAGGTTCTTTAACTTCTACATACACAGCATCACAAGGTTTATTGCTTATGATACCTGTAATGCACAAAGTAGCAGGGGAAATGCTCCCTCACGTTATTCACGTATCTGCTCGTGCATTGGCAGCTCAGTCATTAGCAATCTTCGGTGACCATACAGACGTTATGGGTTGCCGTAATACAGGTTATGCAATGCTTGCTGCTAACTCTGTTCAGGAAGAAATGGATATGGCTTTAGTTGCACACCTCGCAACTTACAAAGCCAAAGTTCCTTTCTTGCAATTCTTTGACGGGTTCAGAACTTCTCACGAAATACATAAAATTGAAGAAATATCTTACGAAGATATTAAATCATTAGTTGAACCTAAGTACATTGAAGAATTCAGAGCAAGAGCATTAAGACCTGAAGCTCCTGTTTGTAAGGTTGGTGCACAAAATACCGACGTTTACTTCCAGGGTCGTGAAACAGTTAACAAATACTACGATGCAGTACCTGATATCGTTCAAGAATACATGGATAAGGTTGCTAAGATTACTGGCCGTCAATATCATCCGTTTGATTATGTCGGTGCTCCTGATGCAACTGATGTAATTGTTGCTATCGGTTCAGGTTGTGAAACTATCGAAGAAACAATTAACTACTTAAATGCTAACCGTGGTACTAAGTACGGTTTAGTTAAGGTTAGATTATACAGACCGTTTGATGTTAAGAGATTCAACGAAGCACTTCCTTCATCAGTTAAGAGAGTTGCCGTTCTTGACAGAACAAAAGAACCTGGTTCTATCGGTGAACCGTTATACCTGGATGTTGTTGCAGCATTAGCAGGCAAAGATATCAGAGTTATCGGCGGTCGTTACGGTTTATCATCAAAAGAATTTACACCATCAATGGTATTGGCTATTTACAAACATTCAGAAGCAAACGGCTTCCACGGTTTCACAGTCGGTATCGAAGATGACGTAACTCATAAATCATTAAAGATTGACGAGCAAATCGTTACAGAACCTGCAGGTACAACAAACTGTATGTTCTGGGGCTTGGGGTCTGACGGTACCGTTGGTGCTAACAAAAACTCAATCAAGATTATCGGTCAATACACAGATAAAGATGCTCAGGCATACTTTGCCTATGACTCTAAAAAATCATTTGGTGTAACCGTTTCTCACCTAAGATTCGGCGATCAGCAAATCAAATCAACATATTTGATTACTGCTCCGGATTTTGTATCTTGCTCAGCTCACGCTTATATCGGAAGATATGACCTGCTGAAGGGTATTAAAGAAGGCGGTACATTCCTGCTTAACTCTCCTTGGTCTAAGGAAGAAGCATTCTCACACTTAACAAGAGATATGCAGGAAACCATTATCAATAAGAAGGTTAAATTCTACAACGTAAACGCTGAAGAATTGATTAAACAACAACCTGGCTTACGCGGTAAGGGTGCTAACACAGTTATGATGGTAGCATACTTCAAAGTTTCAGGTATCATACCGTTTGAACAAGCTTTAGAAGGTATGAAGGCTATGACAACTAAGACCTTCAAGAAGAAAGGTGATGACGTTGTTAACATGAACCTCGCACTTATCGATGCAGCTGTTGACGCCACAGAAGAAGTTGTTGTTCCATCATCATTAGACGGTGTAACACACGCAGAAGAAATTAAGTTAATTTCTGACGATGCTGATGATTTCGCTAAGAAAATCATTGAACCATCTATGAGACAAAAAGGTGATGATATCCCTGTTTCAGCAATGTCTGTTGACGGTGTTATCCCTACAGGTACAGCTTGTTTGGAAAAACGTGGTATCGCACCTAGAGTTCCTCACTGGAACGCAGAAACTTGTGCACAATGTGGTGTTTGTGCGTCAGCTTGTCCTCACGCTGCAATCAGAACGAAGTTGGCAGAAAAGGATAGCTTAAGTAATGCACCTGCATCTTTCAACACGGTTGATGCTAAGCCAAACGCTAACGGTGAACAATTCAAAGTTCAAGTTTACTGCGAAGATTGTACGGGCTGCGGCGTATGTTTAGACCAATGTCCGATGAACAAAGTTCCAGGCAAGGAAGCACTTACTTGGTCAACTATCGAAAAAGAAGTTGAAGCAGGCGAGTTAGTAAATGAAAAATACTTTGATGAGTTACCTGATAACGTAATGGGTAAAAATACAACTAAGACACTTAAGGGCGCAATGCTCAGAAAACCTTTATTCGAGTTCTCAGGCGCTTGTGCAGGTTGTGGTGAAACACCTTACGTTAAACTCGTATCTCAATTATTCGGTGAAAACGCTATTGTTGCAAACGCAACAGGTTGTTCATCAATCTACTCAGGTACATTCCCTACAATTCCTTACACAACTACTAAGGAAGGTAGAGGTCCTGCTTGGGCTAACTCATTATTCGAAGACAACGCAGAGTTTGGTTTCGGTATGAGATTAGCAGTAGATGCAAACAGATCAACTTTAAGAACTTACGTTGAAAAAGCTCTTGAAAATCCTGATGCACCTGCAGAAATGAAGGAAGCACTTCAAGCAACTCTCGAACACTGGGATAATTCAAAAACTCCGGAAGCACTGGCTGCTCAAAACAGAGTAAAAGAATTATTAGCTAAGAAAGACGATTGCGGATGCGAAGTTTGCGCTAAGATTAAGGAACTTCAGGACTACTTCACTGACAAGTCTGTATGGATTATCGGTGGTGACGGTTGGGCTAACGATATCGGCTACGGCGGTATTGACCACGTTCTCGCACAGAACAAGAATGTTAATATCCTCGTTCTCGATACAGAAGTTTACTCAAACACAGGCGGTCAGGCTTCTAAATCAACACCTACCGGTGCTGTTGCGAAGTTTGCTACAGGCGGTAAACCGACATATAAGAAGAACATGGGCTTAATGAGTATGTCTTACGGTTATGTTTATGTTGCATCAGTTGCACTCGGTGCAGACAGAAACCAAACTCTCAAGGCATTCCAGGAAGCTGAAGCTTATGACGGACCATCTATCATATTTGCTTATGCTCCTTGTATCGCTCACGGTATCGATATGTCTAAGACCCAAACTGAACAAAAGAGAGCTGTTGAAGCAGGTTACTTCCCGCTTTACAGATACAATCCGTCTCTTGAACAACCGTTCAGCTGGGATGCTAAAGACCCTAAGGGTGCTTACCAAGACTTTATCAGATCTGAAGGTCGTTATAAGTCCTTGTTAAAGACTAACCCTAACGAAGCTGAAGCATTGTACGCACAGGCTGAAGCTGATGCTGCTAAACGTATGGAAATGTACAAGGCAGTCGGCGAATTAGTACGTTAATAACGGGTTTATTACATATACAAAAACAACGGATATGAAATTCATATCCGTTGTTTTATTTTATAAATACTAAGATATTACATCATTTACAAATCTTGATAATTTTTTATAAGCAGTTAACAAAAAATTTTTCGATCGGGCACATTCAGGATCAATAAGATATACATTTTCATCCGTTGCAAGTCCGAACTGGTTTGCCCTGAGATTACCCGGCCCAATTCCGTCACAAAGCCTATACCCTTTAGATTTAATCAAGTTTATTACGCCTTTTATCTTATCTTCAGGTACATTATTAGAAGATACTTTTTCCTCTACATAGTAATAGTAATTGCTTTTGGGAACAATTCTGCCGCCTTCTATTATCGGCAAATCAAAATCTTCGACTTTTCTGCCAAGAAAATGATCCCCTTTCGTGATTTTAAGAACTTTACCGTCTTCCCTTTCAAACACAAAGGCCTGTCTTCCAAAATCAATCATACCGGTAACCCTTGTATCTCTTAATGTAGTATTAGTTTCAAGCTCATTCTGAATATTTGATATTGTCTTTTGCGGATAACGCTTAAAGCAGGAAAATTCTTCCTGCATATACTTATCATTTTTAATTATTTTAAATGCATTTTTAAGTGTGGTCGGAACTTCAAATAAAATAGCCTTCCTTCGCCAGTCACTTCCGTGTCTGTCATACAGATATCTGTATTTGCTTGTAAATAAAACGGAATCACAATTCATTGGCGAAGTTTTGCTATAAGCACTTTGCCTAGGAACGTACTGCATATTTGGTCTGTATTGGTTGATAGAAATTTCCATAGTAAATTTACGTTATTCAGAATATTTAACGCACCTAAAAAATAATTTTGACATACTATGACGGGATAAATTATATCGGCGGTAACGGGAATTGAACCCGTGTTTGGAGAATGAGAATCTCCCGTCCTAACCACTAGACGATACCGCTATTTAACTTTGTACAATTATTATATCTCAAAAATTTTTAATATTAAACTAATTCTTTGCGCAATATTATGTATCAAAAATATCAATAAATTTGAATGCATTAACATCAAAAACCCCTTTATCAGTTATTTTCAAATCCGGAATAACCGACAAGGAAATGAACGCCATAGACATGAACGGGTCTTCAAGTGTACAACCGATTTGACTGACACCATCCTTAAGTTCTTTACATCCTTCTAAAACCGCCTCAAACGGCATATCTGACATCAACCCTGCAATAGGTAACGGTAATATAGAAATAACTTTCCCGTTATTTACAACAACCTTACCGCCCTGTTTCTTAACAAGTTCTATTGCGGCCATCTTCATATCAGCATCATTTGTTCCTATTACTATCATGTTATGAGAATCGTGAGCGACAGTAGATGCTATCGCACCGGATTTCAGACCAAAGCCTTTAATAAACCCTTTTCCGATATTTCCTGTTGCTCTGTGGCGCTCGAACACCATTATTTTCAAAATATCATTCTCTGTATCCGATTCTGCAAAACCGTTCACTATTTTGAGTTTTGATATTATTTCCTTTGTCAAAAGAGTTCCCGGCACAATTTCTATAACTTTTGCAGTATCAGATTTAGCAGGAATCTTGAAATCATCATCCTCTATCCATTTTACGTTCACTGAGCCTCTCAGTTTCGGTACTTCTTTATTATCTACATCAATAACTAATTGCCCGTCTTTTGCAACAATTTCACCGCTTTTAATGACAAGTTTTGGCTTAAAATCTTTAAGGTTGTCAAAGACTAACAAATGCGCTTTGTAACCCGGAGCAACAGCACCTAAATCAGTCAAACCGAAATATTCTGCAGGATTGAGTGATGCAACTTTAATAGCTCTAATCGGGTCAACCCCTGCTTCAACACACTGACGCACCATATCATTAATATGCCCCTTTAAATCAGTAGGGTGTCTGTCATCCGTAACAAAAATACATCGCCTTGTATTCTTACCCTTCAAAACAGGTATAAGCGGCTGCAAATCTTTTGCAGCGGAGCCTTCTCTAATCATAACGTACATACCTAAACCGAGTTTTTCATTAGCTTCATCGATTACGGTGCATTCGTGATCGGACATCACACCTGCTGCGACATACCCGCAAAGATCTTTACCGGTAAGCCCAGGTGCGTGACCGTCAATCTTTTTATGTTTTGCCTGCCCCAGTTGTATTTTAGACATAACTGTTTTGTCACAATTTAGTACACCCGGGAAGTTCATCATTTCAGCAAGACCTAATACAGACTCATCATCCATCAATAAAGATAGGTCATAACTTGCAAGCTCAAACCCTGATGTTTCGGAATCAGTAGCAGGGACACAAGTCGGAAGCATAATATAAACCTGTAAAGGCAGGTCTTTACATGCTTCTCTCATAAAACTTATTCCATGAAGCCCGAACACATTAGCTATTTCGTGAGGATCAGCAATTACTGTAACAGTACCTTCCGGAACAACAGCTTTTGCAAACTCTTTGGGAACACACATTGAACTTTCTATATGCACGTGTCCGTCAATAAAGGCAGGTGTAACGTAGGCACCATTAACATCAATTTCTTTATTACCTACATAATCACTGCCTATTCCGGCAATTTTTCCGTCATATATCGCAATATCGGTCTTCTGGATCTCGTCACTAAAAACGTTTACAATATTGGCATTTTTAATGACCAAATCTGCTTTTTCTTCACCCCGTGCAACTCTTATGAGCTTTTCTATATTCATAATTCATCCCTTAAAAATTTTTCAAATAAACAGTTCTCTGGCTATTATATCAAATTTAATACGGTATATCCAAACTCTTAATATTAAAGTCTGACGATTCTGGACAAAGAGTCTGCATTGACGACATTAGTTACAGGGAAATGCTTAATCGGCGCGACATAAAGATTACTTTTAGGTGTAACCATTCGAACAAAGGTGCCGTCCTTCGGATTAATATTTTTGTTAACGGAAGGGCCTGAATTGTTTCCGTTGCCGACAATAGCCGACACAGCAGTAAGAACACTAACAATAATTGGTAAAAGCCGTTTCATACTAAAAATAATACACCTTAATAGTATTTTTTTTTGCAGATACACACAATTTGGTTACAAATATTTACAGACAACCGTATTTAGTACTTGCATATAAAAATTGATATATTATACTAAACATAGTCGGAGTATAGTGCGTTGGTATGCCTTGCCCGAATTAAACAGAAAAGGAGAATTAAAATGCCAAAAATGAAAACACACAAATCTGCTGCAAAGAGATATAAAATCACTGCAACAGGTAAAATCACAAGAAGACATGCAGGTATCGGACACTTGCTTCAACACAAATCCGAATCAAGAAAACGTAAAATCTTCAGCGATATCGAAATCGCTAAAGGAAACGTAGACTTGGTTTCTAAAGAGTTACCATACAAGAAGTATTCAAGATAGGAGTGTTGAACAATGAGAGTAAAACGTGGAAATGTATGTCGCAACAGACACAAAAAAATATTAAAGTTAGCTAAAGGTTTTAAGGGC
>JAILHQ010000039.1 GCA_024695725.1 Cyanobacteria bacterium RUI128
AAACCCAGCCTGAAATTTATACCCGGCCTGTATATTCTTCCGTTTCCATAATAGCCACACGCTATTTTTTGGTTAAGAAGGTTATATACATCGCCCTGCAAATAAACGTGGGTATTTTTTACGGTAAACAGCCTTATTTTAGTACCTATATTCATATCGACATATCCTGGTAAAGTTTTTCCTCCGCCGTAGTATCTGTCAGAACCGCCTTCTACTCCGACATAAAGATTAAATCTTTCAACAGGTGACCAAATAATTGTACCGTTTACTCTGTTTTCGGAAACCAAGGGAAGTCTTGAACCGTTTTGAGGATTTTTTGCATCAGTATAAGTATAATTAACCATTAAACTGATTTTTTCATTTGGTCTGATAGTTAATTTACCTTCATAGCCCTGAATTTTTGCTTCATCAAGATTTTTGTAGGTTGTTTTACCTGTGAGGAAATTGTAATCTGCCGCAATGTAATCCTTGTAATTGCTGTTAAAATATCCGAAATCAAGACTTAATTTTTCATTAAAGAAACTTTGAGTAACTCCGACATCCCAGGAATTTGCTCTTTCAGGATCCAGGTCGGGATTTGGAAGAACATATTTACCGCCATCACCAAATCTTTGATACAGAGTAGGAGTATTCTTGTTCATACCCCAGCTTCCTCTAAAGGTTGTTTTGGCACCGTTAATTTTAAATGTAGGAAGAACAAGTGCTGCTGATGCATTTGGTGATACCCAGGTTCCGTATTTTGAGTTGGTGCTCAATCTTGCACCTCCTCTTATAAAGAGGATATCTTTAATGTTTATACAATCCTGTGCATATACATCGTGCTGGATTGTTGTACCTCTTTCATATTGTTTGATAGGTGCAACACCAAAGGTAGTCCAGTCAAACGCCAATCCGTTTGATTCTAGTAAATAATTTTCGGTTTCAAAGTTATAACCGATTGATAATGTATCCCAATCAACGATTTTTACGTTGTGTTGAGTTCCGATATTAAATCTTGTTGCTCTGCTTGAATACTTGTAATTGTCATTATCGTAAGGAGAAGGTCCATTGATATAATTCATATCGTATTTCGAATTGTAGACAGATGCTCTGATATCGTAATTATATCTGTCATTAACTTCGTGAGACCAGCTTAAAACGTTTGTCAGGTCATTTGTAACAGAATAG
Organism: Cyanobacteria bacterium RUI128; assembly: GCA_024695725.1. The sequence goes on from JAILHQ010000039.1 coordinate 1,168, forward strand.
TTATTATCGTTCCAGATAGCATCGGCTCCCGGCATCCAGCCTGCACCCCATGAGTAATAACCGTCAAACATTCCGAGGTTTTTACGTCCTCTTGTGTATCTTATGATATCTCTTAATTCTGCCTTACCGTTTAATAATCTTACACCGTAGTTGCCGACAATATTTAAGTTGTTATACGCATTATCACCGCGTCTTGCATCATTTTCATACCAAGTGCCGTCATCGGTTTTGAACCAGGTTACTGCTGTATAATGGTCGAATTTTTCACCTCCGCCCATTATTCCGAATCTTTCTTTGAAATATCCGTAACTTCCGAACAAAGATTCCGCTTCAAGATTTAATCTTCCCGAGCCTCTTCTTGTTCTTGCGGCAATCATACCTCCTGAAGAAGTGTGACCTGCGATAGTGCCTTGAGGACCTCTGACAACTTCAATTCTTTCAATATCATCTGTTAACAGCCAGTTTCTGAGGTCTGTTGTTCTGGCTGTTCCGAGAGGATTGTCTATTCTTACTCCGTCAAGAGTAAATAATACACGGTCTGAACCTCTTATAATCAAACTTGAAGGCTGTCCGTATCCGCCTGAGCCTTGACCGTATGTTACTGATGTCGTTTGATTTAATAATTTTGATATATCAGGAGTATTTTGACCTTTAATATCTTCTCTTGTGATTATATCAACACTTGCTCCGGAAGAAGCTGCATCTGCTGCATAATTGTTTAATGAATAAACTTGTTTATCTGTAAGCTGACCATACAAAACGTGTCTGTTTTCAGCTTCCTGCCCGTCATCTCTCATATCCGTTGTTTCTTGTATTGCCTGAGATGACAACCCGCAGAAAAATGCAGCCGACAACAGCATCGCCATCATTTTCTTTTTCATACTTTCTCCTTTTCACACTTTAGGAATTGCTTTCCTTTATTCCAAGGGAGTATTTATTACGAAAAATCTTCGTATAAAAATCTCCTGTCTCGAGGGAAACTTATCAACAAGCATTCCGACTTTAACGGCCGCGGACCGGTGTGGGATTTTCACCCTGCTTTCCTCGTTGGTTGAGCAAATACTACCATGCCCATATTATTTCGTCAACGGCTATTGAAAATTACAAAAAATGATACTACTATAATCAGTATAAAATTTTTGAAAGGGATAAAAAACATGTGCTTTTTATGTGAAAAATTAAAAGAATACCAACTCAGTATTATGGCTGTGATTTTGGCAGTCGGAATTGTTCTTGCTGCACCTGTCGGAACAAAAAATATTTCCCAGAGAGGTATTTATATGACAGGTTCCGCTGAAGAAACAGTTATGTCTGATTCTGCAACCTGGACTGTTACTTTAAATACAAAAAACAAAACTCTTTCGGGTGCTTATAAAACAATTCAAACTCAAATA
>JAILHQ010000122.1 GCA_024695725.1 Cyanobacteria bacterium RUI128
AGGTACTGAAGATATTATCGATAAGATTTCAGGCGGATGGTTTGAATTTGATACATTGATTGCAACACCTGATTGTATGGGTATGTTAGGTAAATTAGGTAGAGTGTTAGGTCCTAAGGGCTTGATGCCAAACCCTAAGACCGGTACTGTTACATTAGACGTTGCAGGTGCAGTCAAGGCTGCTAAAGCAGGTAAAGTTGAATTCCGTGCTGACAAGCAGGGTATGATTCACTGTCCTGTCGGAAAGGTTAAATTCCCGGCTGACGATATCGTTAAGAACTTTGCTACATTGGCGGATGCTATTATCAAGGCTAAACCGTCTTCAGCAAAAGGTACATTCGTTAAGTCAGTCTATATTACTACAACTATGGGACCAAGCATCAAGTTAGACAGCAAAGGTTTAGCTGCTGAGGTTAAGGAATTAGTTGGGTAATTCAACAAAGATTGTTGGTTGATACTTTGGGGTTGATGAAAATTTTCAACCCCTTTTTTTTGCGGATTTTGCGTAGAGTGAAGCGAAGCGAAACTCGAAGGAACACCGAAAAAGTGAACGACAAATTTGCGCCAGCAAATATAAAGTGAACGACTTGAAGGTGTGAAGCAATAATCCAAGACGGCGGATTTTGCGTAGAGTGAAGCGAAGCGAAACTCGAAGTGACACCGAAAAAGTGAACGACAAATTTGCGCCAGCAAATAAAGAGTGAACGACTTGAAGGTGTGAAGCAATAATCCAAGATGGCGATTTTGCGTAGAGTGTAATACATTTACCCCTCTACAAAAAAATAAAACTCTCTAAATAAGAGAGTTGGTTGAGCATAGAGTATATATGATTATGAAAGGTAATCTCTAAACTGAAGTATATTTTCTTTTGTCCTTAGTTTTTTCAGTGCCTGGCTTTCGAGTTGTCGTATTCTTTCTTTTGAGAACCCCATTTCCAATCCGAGTTGTTCGAGAGTCATATATTTGCTGTTATTGAGTTCAAACCGGTGAGTAATAATTTTCTTTTCTCTGTTATCGAGGTATTCAAAGAGTTTTTCCACATCGCAGGAAATACTTCCTGATTCTGCAAAGAACTCAGGTGCGTGGCAGGTTGTATCTTCAATGAAGTCTGATATGGACAGATCTTCCGTAACTGGTGTTTCGAGGCTAATCGGCTCATTGAAGATGGCTTTTTTAACTGATTCAAGTTTCTTTGGTGACATTTTCAGCCTATCGCACAATTCTTCATCGTTGGGTTCTCTGTCCAGCTCGAGTGACAGTTTTGTGTGTGCCCGTTTATAGCTTTTTATTTTATCTATCATATGTACAGGTATTCTTATTGTTCTTGAATTATTTGCGATAGCTCTTGATATTGTTTGCCGTATCCACCAGGTCGCATAGGTTGAGAACTTAAAATTCTTTTTATAATCAAATTTTTCCGCAGCCTTTATCAGTCCGAGTGCACCTTCCTGAACGAGATCCATAAACAGAACTCCGTTTCCGATATAGTGTTTGGCTATGCTTATAACAAGCCTGAGGTTTGATTTTACAAGTTTTCTTATTGCGGCTTTTCGTTCTTTCCTGTTTCCTTCGGTAATAGTTTTCCCCAGTTGCAATTCTTCCTCTCTTGATATCATTTTAGTTCTGCCGACATCTTTAAGATACATTTGTAAGATATCATCATCAAATGCAATACAATCAAACGATTTCGGCTCATTTATGTATAAATCTTCGCATTCTGCAGTGTTCTTCATTGCTTTCTTCTCTCCCTTGCTATTCTTTTATCACTTACTCCCTACGTTTTCCTATGTATTTATTCCCATACATTTACCCCATACATTTACCCCCTCTTATTCATTTAGACGATAATTTTGATAAAATGTTGCATAAATTGGGAATTATAGTAATAATAAAAGATATGGATCCGTTATATTTACGTAAAATGAGAGTAGGGGCTAACGAACTACCGCTGAGGCAACAGACCCTTACCCCCCAAGATGCTGACACGCAAAAAGCTACTCAGCCAAAGCCTGCTGAGGGTGAAGTTGTTGTGCAGGAGGATGGTAAGAACGGTACTAAAAATACAGATTTGCGCAACCAGTCCGAACAGCTCATGAAGGAAATGCGTGACGAGATGCTCACCCCGAAACAGTTCAAGATGAACTATCTTGCTAGTATGGAGCGGGCGAACTATGTAAAGAAGGTTATGAATCTTCCTCGCACGTTACCTGAGCTGTTGATACAACTTCAGAACCCTGATTTGGCGAAAGACGTCAAGAATGTAATGATGCAGCCGATTCCGGCGCCTGACAGTAAAAAAGAAGAGGGTAAGATTAAAGACAATCTTCCTGACGGTAGCAGGCGTGCTCCGACAGAACAGGGTGAAAAACATTATGACCGGGCACCGGCTGACGGTTTTCAGGAGGTGTTAACACGAGAAGAGGGAAGGAAAGAAGCGATTTTGCGCCACTACAACAACCCTTTACCCGAAGAAAATCAGGGTGCAAATAATAAAGGAGTAAATAATGGGGTAAATAATGGGGTAAATAATGCTCAAAACAACCTTCAACAGCCTCAGGGTGAGCAGGCCCGACCTCAACAACAGGCACAACCGCAGGTACAGCCTCAGCAACAAGTACAGCAACCTGTCCTAAATAATCAACCGATTCAACAACAATCCCTTCAGCCGCAACAGCCTCAGCCAGTTGTGAATGAGCAACCGCAGGTACAACCGCAACCGCAAGTACAGCAACCTGTTGTAAATAATCAACCGATTCAACAGCAACCTGTTCAGCCGCAACAGCCTCAGCCAGTTGTGAACGAGCAACCGCAGGTGCAACCGCAACCGCAAGTTCAGCAACCTGTCGTAAATAATCAACCGATTCAACAACAACCCCTTCAGCCGCAACAGCCTCAGCCTGTTGTGAATGAACAACCACAGGTACAGCCTCAGCAACAAGTACAGCAACCTGTTGTAAATAATCAACCGATTCAACAGCAACCTGTTCAGCCGCAACAGCCTCAGCCTGTTGTGAATGAACAACCACAGGTACAGCCTCAGCAACAAGTACAGCAGCCTGTCGTAAATAATCAACCGATTCAGCAACAACCGGTTCAACCGCAACAGCCTCAGCCAGTTGTGAATGAACAGCCACAGGTACAGCCTCAGCAACAAGTACAGCAACCTGTCGTAAATAATCAACCGATTCAGCAACAACCGGTTCAACCGCAACAGCCTCAGCCAGTTGTAAATGAACAACCACAGGTTCAGCCTCAGCAACCTGCTCAGCCGAATGTGCAGCCACAACAACCTGTACAACCGCAACCGCATGTTAGACCCGGTGTTGTTGATAACAGACCGCAGCAGCCTGTTGAGCCTCGTTCCAATATGCAGCCTGATAATTTGCCAAGAGCTCAGGAACCACCTGTTCTGAATGCGCGAGTTGAGCATAACGAACTAGGACTGCGCCATAATATACCTGAAAGACAGCCAGTCAGACCAAATTTGAATGATGCACTAAGATATAACGATTTCCGTATGGATAACAGAATAGCGTTTGATAACAGCAGGCAGATTCTTGATTCAAGAATGCCTCTTGATAACAGGCCGCCAATAAATAATATAGTACCGCCACACCATCATCATATTGACGACAGGCATGCACATCACAGACATTCTGAAAGACCGATGGAACCTCCGCCACAGCCAAAAACTGAAAATAAACAGGCTGAAGCTGCAGCAAATTTGTATGCTAATCTTTCAATGAATGATATGCAAAACCCGACTCTTACGCAAATGCGTCAAAGGCTTACGGATGATGCGATAGAACTGTTGTTTACCGGACTGATTAACCTGAATGACTTGTCAAAAACTCTGAAACATAACGGTCAGGATGCCCGTTCAAAACTGATTTTGGCTATGGCAAATGCTTCAAAACAGGGTATTGATAATTCTCAGCTTGCGAGCACAATGAAAATGGTTTCGGAGAGTATGGCTGCGGAAGAAAATAACCCTGCATCAATACTTAAAAATATCATAATGTTATATTTACCGTGGTATCCGCTTCAGGAAGGGGTTGGTTTTAACCTTTCCATTGAAACTATGCCCGGCAGTTCTGATTTTTCATCGCTTCTGAAGGTGTTTATCCAAACAAGAAATTACGGTAATGTTAACGGTTCGCTTGTGCTAATGAGCGGGAATACGGTTGATATGAACATTCAGTGTAATGAAACTTTCCCGAAAACCGATTTACTTGAAAGGATGAAGGATGTGACCCAAAACCATTCAATGCAGTCCAATATTACTGTAGAAGAACGTGCCCAGATGGCAAATGAAATGGCTAATCAGCAGGCAAAGGTTAATCTTTCATCTACTTATGAGCTTAACCCGTTTCTGCTATTGATGGCTCATTCCTTTATTAAAAACACGATTATCATTGACAGCGGAGCCCAATAAATTACAGTATGCATGCAAGCACCATAAGAATCATTGCACCGATTTGCATTGCGGTATTAAGTCTTTGCTGAAACTTGTTGCTGTCGTATTTTGACGAACTGCGTTTCCCTTTGTATGCGCTTTCGAGCCTGTGAATACGTTCATCTTCGTTATCGTAATAAAATTCGGTATCAAAGACAGAGTTTTCAAGTCTTGCAAGCCTGTCGTTCGGGCTTTCGTCAGGGAAGGTGTTATGCAGAAAGTTCTTTTCAAGTTGTGAAATTCGGGAGGAATTGTCTGGGGTATAGTATGAGTGTGGCTTTTTCGGCCAGAGTTTGCTCATATCCCAGCCGTTTTCAAGAATTTCGTCTGAACTGTATTCCGGCAGAACTATTTCATCATCGTCATAATAATCGTATCTGTCTGCAACTGTGTCTGTTTTACAGACTTTACCCTTTATTCTTTCAACTCTGGTGTAAAAATCGTCTGTGTCATAGACTCTGTTAAATATTTGTTTTTCTATTGCGACAAGTCTTGAATGAAGTGACTGTGTCGGTTTTGATGTTATATTCAGTGTCCGCTCGACCTCTTTTATAATAGGATAATCAACACTGCTGTCAGGTGTGTTTTCGGCAATTTCTTCTCCCATATCGACACAGGGTTCAACCTCTCGTCCTATAAGATCAGCATTAAGGTCAGATGAAAGCCTTTTTAGCCTGTCTGATACGTTCCCGTTTTTCCTTTTGCCATAAACTTGTTCTTCAAGTCTTGACAGCCTTGTTTCTGTTTTTTGACCCGAATAATTTGCACCAAGTACGGAATTTTCCATTTTGGTCAGAGTTTCTGTGCCGATATCTGCTGCTGATACGCCGTAAACGGTTATAATCACAGAGAGTAAATATATAAGCAATTTTTTCATAAAAAAACCTCACATTTATTTTTATGATAATTGCTCGTATAGTGTTTATACTATTGAACAAAAAGGGCATTTAAAATCGGGAAATATAACCTGAAATTCGTAGTAAGAAGGTATTAGTATTCAATACCTTTTCTGGCAGAAACCCCGATATCCCAATAGTGCTTTACCGGTTCTATTTTTGAAACAAGGTGGGCAATTTCTATTATTTTAGGGTGAGCGTCACGTCCCGTCAGTACAATTTCCATATCGTCAGGCTTGTTCTTTAATACTTCAAGAACTTCTTCTACATTAACTATCCCAAGTGAAATCGCAATATTCATTTCGTCAAGAATTATCAGCTTGTATTCGTCGTTAACAATGGCGCGTTTTGCGACATCCCATCCGTTATGAATAGCTTTTTTGTCTTCTTCAGTTATGTTAGAGGAATAAACTATTCTGTCTAAGCCTGCCTGCATAATTGTCATGTTTTCCTGAATCTGACCTGACAGATTTCTGAAGGAATTCAGTTCCCCGTAGTCTTTTCCGCCTTTGGTAAACATTATTAGCAGAACCTTCCAGTTTCTTCCGAGCGCACGCATAGCCAAACCAAGAGATGCGGTAGTCTTGCCCTTACCGTCACCGGTGTATACCTGTATATATCCGTGTTGATCCCATAGAGGGTTTATAAGCTCATTTTCCATAAAATTTGTTTACCCCGATACTTTTTTCATTGTATATTAAAAATATGGATAAAAAAAGAGAAATCAGGATAAGGTCTAAAGGTATCAGAAAAACTTTAAATATAGCCGAAATCAGTAATCTGATAGTTGCTAATATCAGAGAGCTTGATGTATATAAATCGGCAGAGCATGTGATGCTCTTTTATCCACTTGAAAACGAAATCGATTTGCGCGGTCTTTTATCTGATGGCAAGAAATTTTATTTTCCGAGAGTATGCGGAGAGGACTTAGAGGTTTGTCCGTATAAACTCGGGGATGAGCTTTCCGTATCGGGGTTTAAGGTTATGGAGCCTGTAAGTGCGCCTGTTGATAAATCTGTTATAGATTTGGTTTTGGTGCCAGCACTTGCAGTTGATGAAAAATTTAACCGTATCGGCTATGGTAAGGGGTTCTATGACAGATTTGCGGAAGGGCTCAGAGGGCGCAGACTTGTGGTAATACCTGATGAACTTGTGTTTGATGATGTTCCCTCAGATGCTAACGACAGAAAATGCGACGGTATTATAACGCAAAAAAAAGCCTCTTTTGACAGAGGCTAAGGAATTTAGTTTATTATTGGTTATTAAGTAGATTGATTTTTCTGATTTAAAAACTTGTATTATTAAGTTTTGTTAAGCTTGACTACTTAGGTACGCTTATTAACCCTGCATACCGAAGCCGCCACCGATTTGAGACTTGATACCTGATGATATCTGTTGATCCATACCTTGTAATTCAGCCTGATATTCTTCACCGAGAGCTTTTAATCTTGTTGATTTGTTCTGCAGCTCTTTTTCCTTTTCATTCAATTTTGCTTGTAATTGTTTTTGAATTTGTTTACGCGCATTTTCATACATTTTTTGGTGCGCAATGAATTGAGCCTGTTGAGATGCATTTGCTCCAAACATACCGGAACTTATTGCCTGATTCATTTCGTTGCCTGCGATTTGTGATGCTGCATTGTGAATATTTTGCAGTTCATAGAGTGCATCTCCGAATACCGAGCAAGGTAATGTTGAGATATCACCGATTCCTATTGAATCTTGAGAGAGAATTGATGAATACTTTGTTAAATCTTCAAGTTGATTACTGACTGTTGTTTGTTGATACTGAACATCGTGCAAATTGTTTTGCAGTTGAATCTTTCTTGCTAATAACATTAAGAAACCCATAATAAACCTACCTTTTCCTTTAATAATAAACTAACCTTTTTCTCGTAAAATCACACTAAAGATTTTGTTTATCCTTTAGCAGTTTTGCTTTTGACTCAGATTGATTAACCGCGTAATCAACTTCTAAACTAACCTAACAAAATTCTTAAACTAACCTTTTGTCTAACCTTACACTTATATAAAGTTTTTTTGTTTTCGGGAATTGACTTTTTTGTTTAAGATGCTTTACAAAACTTAATATTGTTTTAAAAAGTCTTGTTACAACAGGGTTTTAGGGATGATACGGTATGACAGAAACATAATTTGCCGAGGTTATTTTATGTTGATTTCAATGGGCTGTTTGATACCGCTTTTGCTTTTTAGAATAAGTATCTTAATCAAATATTAAGAATTGTAACAATAGAAGTTTAAAAATTAAAGTTTTAAAGAAAATGTGCCGTAAACCTAAACGTAACGAAATATATTTTGGTTACATCAGGGAAACTAGGAAAAGGAACTCAATAAAAATGGGAATGTCAGCGTCACAAGTAAGATTTTTATCTCTACAACATCGCAAACATGATATTGGCAGAGAACTTACTAATCTTTCTAACAGAAAGATGTCGCTTTCTCGTGACATGAACAGAGTTGCTTTGAACTATACAAATGCTTTGAATCAAATTGACCTGAAATGGTCAAATGATAGTGGCGGAACTTATTATAATCTTAACTATGATTTAATGATGAAGCCAAACGATATTAACTGTGAAAAACCGTATATCATCACAGACAGACAGGGCAGAGTTGTTGTTGATAACCAGCAGATTGTTTGGGGACCTGAAAACGACAGACATGAAACAGGTATAACCTACAGACAACTTGCTGAAATGATTACTTCATATTCAGGACTCGACTCAGCTAACAACACAACTTATAACAACACTTCTTTACTTGAAGGTTACACCGGATCTTATATTGCAGGAAGTGATTTGGCTGATATAGACAGTTCTGCTATAAGCGGAACTCGTTCTGCAGATCAATGTGAATATACACTTGTAGGTAATTTCAGTGAATATAACTTCGATAACAGTCTCAGATATGATGTTATGACCAGATTAGGGCTTATTTCACAAACGGAACTGACAACTTATAAAACCTTATTGCTTGAATTATATGGTTCAGACAGTGCATGTGACAGAATTGACTATGAAGCATTATTAGCAGATTTCGATAAGAATAAACTTGCCGATGTATTAGGTGATGGTACAGGATACTCTGATATTTTTGGTAATCTTACACATGACGGAACAAATTTTGAATTAAACGCAGGTTCTGCATACGGAAACTTAGCTTTGGCAAAAGCATACCAAAGAGAATACCAGGCTTATTTGGAAACAGAGATTCCTCACGATATATTAGTCACTTCTCAACAAAAAATTATGGACTCCGACTTGACTGATACAAACATGTTGGATAAGAGCAACACAACTGCTTTAGATGGTTTTGCGTACGATAGTGATACAAAAACCGGTATATCATTCAGAATGGTTGACATGTTGAATGCAGTTGGTGAAGTTGGTAAAACAGGCAATACCTTCACTTTTGACGAAGAAGGTATTTTGGAAAATCTACTCTTCTATAAAGCTTCTGGTGAACAGGCAGATACTCTTGGACTGGCAATTAGCAGCAGCGGGAATCCAACTGATTTTAGGTATGATGCGGATAACAGCGGTCAGTTTGATAATGGTGCTAACACACAACATTCAGATCAAACCGGTTTCATTGATACCTGGGCAAAAGTATTTGACTATAATGGTGCGTACGATGCAGGTTCCGGTTCCTACGACGTTGATAGCGATGGATACTTCACTGGTGCAGATTATATAGATAATCACAGCAATAATGTTACAGGTTTGGTTTTAGTTGGTCATCACCATATGGATGACGGATCAAATCTCAGCAGACCAGAAGATCACAACCTCTGTTATTTCTCAGATTTTGTTGATGCATTAGCTGCTTCATTTGCAACAATTACTAATATTGATTATGATGCAGTTGATTATGCAAAGAGAGAAACCAAAAACTTATACTGGACTATTGGCGCAAGAAGAGAAGAAGATGACGGTTCTTATAAACAACGTAAGGTTGACAGACGTGCAACTTCTGTCTGCGACACCATCTTTGGTCTCGGCTGGTGTAACAAATTCGGTTCTAACAACGATGGTACAGCACTTTATTTGACAAACGTAATGAACGTATTCATGACCTTGTATCAAATGCGTGCATCTGTTGATGATGAAGCAAGAATCAACAATGGTGGCTCAGGTAGTGAGAAAGTTTTATTGCATTCAATCACTGATGCTTCTTCTATGTTCAATACATCTTTGCAGAATGCTTTGAATTCTTCTACTAATCCGTTAGACACACTATTTTCTGAATGGAAAACCGAAGATGGTACTACTGGCGTCACTATAACTGAACCATCAGGCTCTGGTGCGGGAACCTATGAATTTGTTAAAACTTATACTTATAAAGACGAAGACGATAATACTGTCACAGAAACAAGCAAAGTGATTGTTACAGGTACACGAACCGGTTCGACTGGTTCTACTTTTAGTGCAATCACATCTATTGAGTTTAAAGAAGAAAATGAATCTGGAGCTTTAAATACATCAAGTAAGTATACTTATGATTCAGCTTCAGATAAAATTGTTCAGTATGTATATGGTAACAATACTTCTGGAACCTATGGACAAAGAGCTACTGTAACTTATATAAAAAATTTAAATGGTAAAATTGCATTTAATTCAGGTTTCAAGCCTACATTTGGTTCTGGCGGTCAGGTAAATGTTATAAACATGGAAAGTGATGGTTCATCCTATAAGATTTCTTCAATCGAAACAAACTACGGTACATATGACCCTGATGATATGTCATCAATTCCTAACTCTTTAAAAGAAAACAGCAGAGAATATTTCATAGTCGATAAAGATAATACAAGTATTCAGGACTCAGAGCTTTTATACAAATTGGAATTATCAAGTCCTAACGATTCTGTATTTACATCAACAATTTCTTTGAAACCGGAAGACAAGTACAGCAAACAGCTTGATGATCTTGTTCTGAAGTGCCAAAATGAAGTAGATAAACTTCTTGAAAAACTCGAAAACTGCTTCGGTGCTGTTGAATCTAAGTTTATGGACTACTTCGACATAATCTTCAAGAGAATTTCTGAAAACGGCTGGGTTTATGACGAAAACGTTAACGGCAAATCTCATTCAAGCGAATACTTAAATGCTATGTTAGAAAATAATACATATTTTGTAACTGAAGCAAGAGAAAAAACAAAAGAAACAGGTTATGTTTATACAACCAAATTAGCAACAACAATTACTAAAATCTATCAGGTTCACGATTCAAATGCTGAAAACCAGGCACTTGCAGAATATGAATCAGCTAAGACTCTGATCCAGATGAAAGAAAAGAAAGTTGATGCAAGAATGCAAAGACTTGAAACCGAACAAGAAGTCATCAACACTGAACTTCAGTCAATCGAAAAAGTCAGAAATGAAAACATTGACAGAACCTTCAAAATCTTTGCATAGAATATCAGAGAAATATATGATAAACGAGGTAAACAACAGTGTTTACCTCGTTTTATTTGTTGTTAACAAATATTAAAATTTGCCATCAAAAAAGTCAATTATTCTATGAGTATATACTTTATATATACAGATAGGATATTGATAGGAATATTATATGGCAGTCGGATATGCAGAATTAGCTGAAAGAGTTTTACCTTACACCGTTGGTACGGGTAAACCTGAATATCGTACTAACCCTGCAACTGGGCAAAAATATACCTTCGCTCAGTTAACTCAAATGGTTCAGGATACGTCCTCTGCATATAATTTTAGTTATGATCCGTCATATCTTGTAACTGAAAAACATGCTTATGATGCTATGGGTTAGGCAATAGAAGTGTAAATGCAGGGGTAAATGTAGGGGTAAATCTAATGTGTCACTGCGGGGCGTGAAATTTTGGATTGTCACGTAATTGCAAGCAATTTCTCACAATGACAAACATATTTACCCCCGCTAAACTTTAATTTATCCATAAAAAAAAAGAGCCTTTGACGGCTCTTTTTTTATTCTTTTATTCTTTTTACTATTGATTTTCGCCGTGCTGTTTCTTGACGATTTTGTTAGCGATGTCACCAATAATACCACCTGTTTTGACTTGCTCGATAGCCTCATCAGAGTAGGTTTTAACAATTCTAGGCGGTGGTGATGAAGTTGCAAAATTCTTTGCTGCTTCCATAAAGCTTGCAAAATCAGGTCCCTGCAGCTTCGGCATGGTCATCTTGAAACTGACTCTTGCAGTTTCTGCGCCTGTTGATACTTTTTCGTGATTAACCTTTCCGGTTTCTTCATCTTTTCTATATACTGAACCGTCACCTTGGGTTAACGGTAAAATTTCAGCGATTTCATCTGCCGTAATTACGTGTTCCAATTCTTCTGTAAGTAATGCGGTCTCTTCAGGTGTCATAAATTATTTCTCCATGTTAAAATCATTATCTCTCTTTCTTATATAAAGTTTATATAATGATAAAAGTTGCTTTTTCATAAGAGCAAGTTAACATTTCTTAACATTGTACCATTAATACGCTTTGTTTAGAACAGCCTCATGTGCTTTATATTCAATTGTATCGTCAAGCGGTTCTAACTGAATATCGTCGTTATATCGTTTCTGCAGTGCAAGCTTAATCAAATAGTCTGCAAAATGTGGGTTCTTAGGCAGGAAAGAACCATGCAGATATGTCCCGAATGCGTTTTTAGAACGTGCGCCTTCTGTTCTGTCCTGGCCGTTGTTTCCGTTGCCGACAACAATTTGTGCCATCGGGGTTGTATCTCCTCTCAGATACGTTAGTCCGCTGTGGTTTTCAAACCCGACAAGGGTATCTTTTTCAGGGATATAATCAGTCGTTGCCGTAACATTACCTATAAATCTGGTTGATCCTGCGACAGTGTAGGCATCAAGTATGCAAATACCTTCTAATCTCTTTGCATCGTGCGGCTGATAATATTCGCCCATCAACTGATAACCGCCGCAGATTCCTAAGAATACGGCATTATTGTTGTATTCTTCGGTTAAAAGTGTTTTATGGTTCTGAATTTCTTCAGATACCTCTATCTGTTGTCTGTCTTGTCCTCCGCCGATAAAGAAGATATCAGTTCCCGGTTCAAGTTTGTCGCCTATGTTGAGCTGTTCGATTTCAAGGTCTATTCCTCTCCATTCACAGCGGTTCTTCAGAACCTTTACGTTCCCGATATCACCGTAGATGTTTAAAAATAACGGATATAAATGAACAAGTTTAAGTTTTAAGTCTGCCACGATTTGCCTTTCTTTATTTGTCTGTTTTTGATTCCTGAATATTTTTGTAAAATTCCGATGCAATGAGCTGAGAATAGTGTTTTTTGTCGTTCACCGACAGTATCAGACGTTTGTTGTTCTTGTCGTGTTCAACGACTGAGATTATTCCGCTGATGTGCGACATAGGAAGGTTTGAAACCTTTGCGTTAAATTTCACATATGGTACTTTCTTGCCGTATGTGGTCATATACCCTTTACTGGTTATTTCAATGCTGTCAACGGTTGCCGAATGATATTTGAACCTGTGACACAGCTCTTCAAGTTTTTCTTTTATATGTGCACTGGTTATGTCGTCCTCTGACAGAATCGTTTTTTTGCCGGAATCTACAATAATCATTTTTTGGCCTGAGTGCGGGTGTTTTGCTATTACGGTTTTATACCCCATGACCTTTACTGCCGTATTTATTTTAAACTCATCATCAACCTTTGAAAAATCGCCAACTTCCGCCTCTATCTTTTCTTTATTGGTGCTGAAGATATTTGTGAACATATCTGCGATATGAAAATCAGAATGATTTTTATAAAGTGAAAACGCCCCTATGAATGCAAGAAGGATAATCAGTGTGTTAATAATGTTTTTAAAAAATCTATACAATTATTGAACCTCAACTCATTCTTATTATACAATTATAGACATGGTTAAGTCTGAAATCAATAATATTAATAGTGTAGATGTCAATTTAGACGAAACTACTCCCGGAATGCAGCAATATCTGAAAATAAAGCTGGAATATCAGGATGCTCTTTTGTTGTACAGAATGGGCGATTTTTATGAAACCTTTTTTGAAGATGCAGGGGTAATGGCTAAAGAACTTGAGCTCACGCTTACGGGACGAGAGGCAGGTGACATCGGCAGAATACCTCTTGCGGGGATTCCTGTCAAAGCTGTTGATAACTATGTGCGAAAACTTATTGATAAAGGCTACAAGGTCGCAATTTGCGAACAACTTGAAGATCCAAAACTTGTTAAAGGAAAAGATGTTGTAAAGCGTGGTGTCGTAAGAGTGCTTACTCAGGGTACTCTGATAGAAAATGATTATCTTGAACAGACAACCAATAATTATATCTGCTCTATTTTTCAGGAAAAAGGTGTTTTCGGGTTTGCGTATTCTGATATAAGTACGGGCGAGTTTAAGGTTACTCAGGCGCCTTTGAATATGATTATGTCAGAGCTTGCAAGAATAAAACCTGTTGAAATCATTGGCCCTTCTGTTGCACAAAAGGTGCTGCCGTTTCAGATAGTGCCTGATGAAAAACTTGATTTGCCGGAAGAAATATCTTCTGTGTATAAGTGTTCAAAGGTACCGGCAAGAATTTATACGGAATCTGTTGCCCAAAGTAACCTTATGGCTGCGCTCAAAGTCCAGTCGGTTGATGTCTTGGGATACAAAAATTGTAAACTCGGCTTTAGAGCAGGCTCTGCTCTGCTTGCTTATATGTGGGAAAATTTAAAAGAGGCTTTCCCTAAGTTAGACAGGGTTGAATATTACGAGTTGTCAGAATATGTTCTTATGGATACTTCAACAAGAAGAAATCTTGAACTTGTACAGACACTGAGAGATAAAAACAAATACGGATCTCTTTATTGGGCTGTGAACAGAACGCATACCAATATGGGGGCAAGACTACTTAATACGTGGATATGTCAGCCGTTAAAAAGTATAAATATTATTAAGCAAAGACAAGACTCAACCGAAATACTTATAAATCATAATGAGGAACGTGTTCAAATTGCAGACGTTTTGGGTAACATTTTTGACATACAAAGACTTGCAACAAGGTTAAGCAGTTCGGTTGTTATGCCGAAGGACTTTGTCTCGCTGAAAGATTCGCTTATGTATCTTGATGAACTAAACGTTCTTGTAAAGCAATGCGGCTTATCCGTTTTTGATTCTGTTTCGTCAAAGATACCTGAACTTATTGAGTTTGCGGAACTGATAGATAAAACAATAGTTGACGATCCGCCTAACGTGATAAAAGAAGGCGGTATTATAAAAGACGGTGTTGATGAAAATCTTAATTACCTCAGAGATTTAATGAATAATGCAGAAGACTGGCTCCTGCAGTTTGAGGAATCCGAAAAAGAAAGAACCGGCATAAAAAATCTCAAGGTTGCATATAACAGAGTGTTCGGGTATCACATCGAGGTTACAAATTCATATCTTAATATGGTGCCTAATAACTATGTAAGATGTCAGACCTTAAGAGGGGCGGAACGTTTTGTTACGGATGAACTTAAAAACCATGAAAACGAGGTTCTGACTTCAAAAACTAAGGTATGTGAACTTGAATACAAAATCTTTACCGATTTCAGAAACTATGCAAAAGAGTTCATTGATTCAATAAGAGAACTGGCAGATGCTATAGCAGAGTTGGATGTATATGTTTCATTTGCCACTGTTGCGCTTGAATCAGGTTATGTGAAACCTGAACTGACAGAGGGTTCTGAATTTATAGTAAGAAACGGACGTCACCCTGTTTTGGAAAAGGTGCTTCCATTGGGAACGTACGTTCCGAACGACCTTGATTTGACCAACGCTGATGCGCAGGATCCGTCAAGATTTATTATCCTTACAGGCCCTAATATGGCGGGTAAATCTACCTATATGCGTCAAAATGCTCTGATAGCACTTTTGGCTCAAATTGGTTCTTTTGTTCCTGCTGACTACGTAAAAATGGGGATAGCTGATAAGATATTTACAAGGGTAGGTGCAAGTGATGATTTGACACTCGGACAGTCAACCTTTATGGTCGAGATGATAGAAACAGCGCATATCTTAAATAATGCGACAGAAAAGAGCCTTGTTCTGATAGACGAAATCGGAAGAGGAACAAGTACCTATGACGGTGTTGCAATAGCCTGGGCGGTTGCAGAACACATTGTTCAGAAGATAAATTCAAGATGTATATTTGCGACGCACTATCACGAACTTAATGTAATGACCCAGTCTTATCCTCAGATTAAGAATTACCGTGTAACTATATCTGAAACAGACGGTAAGATAGAGTTTTTAAGAAAGATTGTACCCGGCGGAGCAAGCAAGAGTTACGGTATCCACGTTGCTCAGATGGCAGGTCTGCCTGTGTCTGTTGTAAAACGTTCTCAGGATTTAATGCTGAAACTGCAGAAGGACTTCTCAAAAGATTTATCCGCAAGAAAAAGAACTCTTTCAGAGAACGCTACCCCTCAGCTTTCACTTTTTCAGCAGGGGTAAATATAGAGAGATTAACTGAAACTTTTGTTCCTTTATTAGGTTTACTTATTATATCTATCATTCCGCCGTGGGCTTCCGTTATCGATTTGCTTATGCTTAGTCCGAGCCCAAAGCCTGTTTTCTTTTGTTCTTTTGACAGGGTTACATATTCGTCAAAGATACTCTTATATTTCTCTAGATTTATTCCTATGCCGTAGTCTTCAATCTCGCATATAACGTTCTTATTCTCTTTGAACAGTCTTATATCGATAAAGCTGTCGTTGTTCGAGTATTCAACGGCATTTGCTATAAGGTTATTTATAACCCGTTTCATTTCCAGTTTATCAATAAAAACGCGGCAATCATTATTTTCTGCAGAAAACCTTATTTTTATGTTTTTTGAGTGGGCAAGATATCTCATTTCTTCTATGCTTGAAAGGATGACTTCCCCAAAATCAATTAGTTCTCTGTTAAGAGTTATTCCGGCACTTTTTTGTTTGTAGTGGCAGAGAATTTTATCAGTAATCAGTTTCATATACTGCGCAGAATTAAGCAGTTCAGAAAGGATTTCTTTATTTCCTGCGGCAGAATCGTTCTTTAGTTCTTTCAAAATGTATTTAATTGCTATAATCTCTGCATTGATAGGGCTTTTGAGATCGTGCGTCAGACTTGCGATAAAATTATCGTTCTCTTCAAGTTTTTGGCTTTCTTCCTCTTTTGCCTTGAGAAAATTATAGATTTGAGCTTTAACAATCTTTGGTGAAAAGGGTTTTTCAATGTAGGAATAGGCTCCTGCATTGTACCCGTTCAGGATGTTTTCATTTCCCGAAACAGCACTGATAAAAACTATCGGGGTGTTACTGTTCAGCGTCGATTGCTTTATTCTTTCCGCAAGTTCAAACCCGGACATTTCAGGCATGAGTATGTCGAGCAGACAAAGATTATACTTTTTCTTTTCAATTTCTTTTATTGCATCTTCAGGGTTTGTGTATCCGAAGGTTTTAATCCCCGTATCGTAAAAGATTTCCTCTAGCAGTGATATGTTAAGCTTGTTATCGTCAACAATTAGCAGGTTTGAGTTTTTTAGTTTTGTATAGTTGCAGAAGGTTTCTCTGTCGGTTATATGAGTGTTTTTGCAGAAGAATTTGTCAATAAGTTCCGTTCTTACCGGAAATTCAACAACGTTCTGGATACCTAGTTTGCTTGCTGTTTCAATATATTGTTTTGAAAAGTTGTTTGTTGCGCACCAGAAAACAGTTGATTTATTGTTTTCAATAAACTTTTTCAGGGTTTTCGTGTTTTGCAATATATTAAAGTTAATAATGCAAAGCTCTTCTTTTATGGTTTTGTCGGGCAGTTTATCTATAACTGTATATCTCTCATTGGTAATCATAGTAAAATATTACAACCTGAGGGAAAGGTTGATAACTCCCCAATACGGTAATATTCTGATAAACGGGGATATTTATCATTAATTTTTAGATGTGTTAATTGAATTCAATATAATAATTATTAAGTACTTGAAATTATTTAATTTTCGGTGTATTATACATGGTAGTCATCCAAAATGGAGGGAGACATTTTATATTAACCGTAATTAAGAGGCTTGTATTATGTATGTAAATAAATGCATTAAGTGTGGTGCTGAGTTTGAAACAAAAAACCCCAAACGTGTAATTTGCCCAAATTGTTTATACGCAGAGAAGGGTGCCGAAGAAAGTACGCAAGGGACAAAGAGTTATAGCAGTTATAGTTCATATTCTGCAGGAGAAGACAGAAATGACAGACCGCGTCAGTATAACAATGACAGGGGCGGATATAACAGAAATAACAACAATAATCGTTCGTTTAATAACAACAATCGTCGTTATAATAATGATAACCGCAACAATGATGGTGGTGGCGGATATCAACAACGCAGAGGTTTTAATAACAACCGTAACCAGGGTGGCGGCGGATATGGCGGTAATAATCGCGGCGGCTTTGGCGGCGGCGGACAACGTCGTCCGAACAATCGTTTCCAACAGGGCGGAAACAGAAGACCGGGCGGAAGACCGCAGCCTAAGAAACAGGCAAAACCGTTGCTTATCAGTAAGGAGCAGTTAGAAAAGATTGAAGCATTATATAAGACAATGCTTCCTTTGCCTAATCCTGATGCACATGAGGTTATCGGTGCACATCTTGAAATTGAACCGAGAAAAGTTTTCTTCGGTATCAACCTTGTAAGACAAAAATTAATGTTGCCGAAGTTACCGTTCCCGAAACGTAAACTGGCGGTTACTCCGGATCAGATGACTGCAATTAAGAGCCTTTATACGCCTTTATTGCCGTTACCTCCAATTGGTTGCCACAAAATTATTGCAGCTCAGTTAAGAGTTGATGAGTGGCGTGTACATGTAGCTATCAAACTGATACGTGCTCAGATGGGTCTTGACAGATGGAACGAAGACAGACCTGATAAACCTGCAGATTATCTTGTTCCTAAATACCCTAAGCAGGAAGAAGCTCAAAAGGCTACTGAAGCTAAAGATGAAACTAAGGATGAACCTGCAGTAACAGAAGAGGAAGCACCGAAGAAACGCGGACGTAAGAAAGCGGAAGAAACTGAGGCTCCTGCTGAAGCGGCTGAAGAAGCACCAAAGAAGCGCGGACGCAAAAAGAAAGAAGATGCTGAATAGAAATGACCAAATACGTTTCTGTTGGAAAGATTCTTAATTTTCACGGTGTTAAAGGTGAGGCAAAGGTCGGGTATTCCAAAAGTCAAAAAGACTTTATGGAATCTTTAGAGCATGTCTATATTCTAAAGGATAATGAGTATTTACCTTTTGATATTTTGAGTATTAAGTTCAACTCAAAGTTCGCCCTACTAAAGTTTTCCGGTATAGATTCCGTTAACGAAATCGTCGAGTATAAGAACTGTCTTATTTTTGTAAAAGAAGAAGAAATCAGGGAAAAACTTGATGAGGATGAGTTTTTAATCGATGAACTTGTAGGGATGGCTGTTTACTGTGCCGAAAAACAGGTCGGTGTAGTTATTGGGGTTTCCAATAACGGTGCAAGTGATCTGTTATCAGTAAAGGCAAACTCGGGCAATATATGTCTTGTCCCTTTTGTGAAGGCGATAGTGCTTGATGTTATTATAAAAGAGAAGAAGGTTATTGTTGATAATATTCAGGGGTTGATAGAATGAGATTTGATGTATTGACGTTGTTTCCCGAAATGATTGAGAATGCTTGTTCCCACAGTATTATCAAACGAGCTGTAGAGTCTGATATTATATCTGTAAACACGGTTAACCCGAGGGATTATACTCTTGATAAGCATAAGAAGGTTGATGACACCCCCTACGGTGGCGGAGCGGGAATGGTTTTGATGGCTCAGCCTTATGTTGATGCTTATGAGGGGATAAATAAGTTAGAAAAATCAATAACTGTTATGATGACTCCGCAGGGAGAGCCTTTTAATAATGATTTGGGCAGAGAATTGTCAGGGTATGATCAGATAATCATATTGTGCGGTCATTATGAAGGTTATGATGAAAGAATCAGAGAAATAATTAAACCGAGAGAAATTTCTATAGGTGATTTTGTGCTTACGGGAGGTGAGCTGCCTGCTCTGTGTGTTATTGATTCTGTCACAAGAAAACTGGATGGCGCATTAGGAAAGATAGAATCAATGGAATATGACAGTTTTGAAGACGGTTTGCTTGAATATCCTCATTATACGAAACCGAGAGAATACAGAGGACTTGAGGTGCCGGAAGTGTTACTGAACGGTAATCATGCACTTATAGAGGAATTTAGAAAAGAACAACAGATTCTCCGAACAAAACAACGCCGCCCCGATTTATATGAAAAATGGTTGAAACAACAATAATTTCATGGTATTTTTACAGTAGTTAATGGGGGTTGCTTTGAGTAATACAACAAATGACGATTCTATATACATAAAGATACAAGACTGGTTATCAGAATATTCTGATACTCAGAATGTAAAGCAGAAAAAACGCTTAATGAATCTTATTGTTGTAGCGATGATGCCAGTTGTTAAAAAAATTGCAAACTCAATAGCGCGTCGTGCTGAGGACCCTGTTGAAGATTTGATTCAGGCCGGCTCAATAGGTCTTGTAAAGGCAATTGAACGTTATAACCCTGAATTATGTCCTAAGTTCAGAATATATGCAGGTTATTTAATAGTTGGCGAAATGCAGCACTATATGAGAGATAAGGTTGCGCTCATCAAGGTTCCTAGAGAAATTGTCGAGCTTGCAATGCGTATAAAGAATTTTGTCAAAGATTTGAGTGAAGAAGAAATCGATAATATGACAAGTGAAAAGGTCGCTGAGGCGCTTGACGTACCTGTTCAGAAAGTAAATACAGCAATAGAAATAGAACGTCGTAAAAAAGTTACTTCACTTGATGAATTGATTAGTGTTGACGGAAATAAAACCTCTGTAGGTGACTTAACTCCTGCTTATGATTATCAGGAATATTCCGAGCAAAAAGACAGACAGATGGAAATTGATGAGATTATTAAAAATTTGCCTACCGAATATAAAGAAATTGTTGAACTGTTTTATTATGAAGATATGAAACAGACAGAGATTGCAGAAAAACTTGAGTTGAATCAGATGATGGTTTCAAGACGTCTGAAAAAAGCGTTTAACTATATGTATAGTATTATAAAAAAACATGATATGGATTAGTTATGGAAGGCTTTATTATAATACTTTTATATCTGATGGGGTTATGCTGGGGAAGTTTTCTTAACGTTTTAATTGTGAGAACAATGTCCGGAGAAAGCATATTATTCCCTTTTTCAAAATGTCCGAAGTGCGGGCAGAAGCTCTACTGGTGGCATAATATTCCTTTAGTTTCGTATTTTCTGCTGAAGGGTAAATGCTATTTCTGTAACAAAACGATTTCTCCGAGATATCCGATAGTTGAGCTTATCGGGCTGGCTATTTGTATTTTTGCTGCATACAATTACATATCAGTATTTGATGCTTTGTCTGTAATTCTAATATTATCCATGTTTTTTGTCATGGCATATACTGATTACAAGATGAGAAAGATTTCTCCTGCTCAGGCTGTCGTAGTGATGGTTGCAGGTCTTGTATTCAGCAGATATGATATATTTAATTCAATATTAGGCGGAATAGCCGCTGCGGGACTTATTTTGACATTAATGATTGTTGGTGTGAAATTGTTCAATAAAGAAACTTTCGGGTTTGGTGATATTTATTTGTTTGGCGCCTTAGGTGCTGTTGTCGGAATAGAAAGATTACCCTTGTACCTTTTTTATCTTTTAATTATTCAGTTCCTGTTGATATTGCCTAAATATATTTTGAATCTTATCCAAAACGAACAGGCTGAAACTTTAAAATATTTAATACTTTTTGGAACAACATGCTTTTTTCTTTACGTTTTGAGAGGGTTTCACCATGACATTTTAAATATAGTGTTAATAGGACTTTTCGGCGCATTGCTTTATTTTGTGTATAAATTAGTTAAAAATTTATTTTTATCAATCAAAACAAATGAAACCCAGGCATATTGCCCGCTTGCCCCTGCTGTTACTATAAGCTGCTTATTGTTTTTATGTTAAGAATAACTTGCACACTATTGAAATAAGGTTTATAATGAACATGCTATTTATATTTCGGCTAGTGTAAAATCTTAACAGGAAGGATATCCGACCTGTTTTTTTTTTGCCAAATAATAAGTGTTAAAAATACATTATCCCATGCCGAAAAATGTTAAGTTTTCCCCTATAAACCCTTAATATTACTTGCTTTTAACCCTGTTTGTAATATAATTGTTATATAGATTAGTTTAGACTTTTGAGGAGATTATATATGACAGAACAAGGTTACACCGCCGATAATATCAGGGTTTTGGAAGGTTTAGAGGCTGTAAGACTCAGACCTGGTATGTATATAGGTTCAACTTCACAGAGAGGTTTGCACCACTGTATCTACGAAATCGTTGATAATTCAATTGACGAATCACTTGCGGGATATTGTACCGAGATTAAGGTAACGGTACACAAAGACAATAGCGTAACGGTAGAAGATAATGGGCGTGGTATCCCTGTTGACATCAAACCTGACAGCGGTAAATCTGCTCTCGAAATTGTACATACTGTTCTTCACGCAGGCGGTAAGTTTGGTGACGGCGGATATAAAGTATCAGGCGGACTTCACGGCGTTGGTGCTTCTGTTGTAAACGCACTTTCAGAAAAAATGGTTGTTGAAGTTTCAAGAGATGGCTATGTATGGAAGCAACAATATTTAAGAGGTGAAGCAACTTCTCCTGTAGAAAAAGGTAAAGAAACTCTCAAAACAGGTACAAAATCTACTTTCTGGTTAGATCCTGAAATCTTTACCGAAACAACTGTTATTGATAATGACGTTATTGCCACAAGATTCAGAGAGATGGCATTCCTGAACAAAGGTTTAAAGATTGTTCTTTTTGATGAAAGAGACGGTCAACCGGAAGAGCAGGTTTTCCACTATGAAGGCGGTATCGCAAGTTATGTTGAGTATTTGAACAAAAACAAAACTCCGCTTTTCCCTTCTCCTATCTATATGGATAAGGAGGCAGACGGAATGAGAGTTGAAGTTGCAATGCAATACACAGATTCTTACAGTGAATCGATTTTGTCTTTTGCTAACAACATCAATACCCACAACGGCGGAACCCACTTAACCGGTTTCAGAAACGCTATTACGCGTGTTCTTAATGATTATGCAAGAAAGAATAATATACTTAAATCTTCAGAACAAAACCTTTCAGGTGATGATGTTCGTGAAGGTTTAACTGCTATCGTATCAGTAAAACTCTCAAACCCTGAGTTTGAAGGCCAAACAAAAGAAAAATTAGGCTCTCAGGAGGCTATGGGTGCTGTTCAGGACGTAGTAAGAGAAAAATTACAGGAATGGTTAGAGTTTAACCCTAAGATGGCAAAACAAATTATTGAAAAGACTCTCCAGGCGCAACGTGCAAGAGAGGCTGCAAGAAAAGCCAGAGAAATGACTCGTCGTAAGACAGTTCTCGAGAACTCAACCCTGCCTGGTAAGCTTGCAGATTGTTCAAACAGAGATCCGTCTCAATGCGAAATCTATATCGTTGAGGGTGACTCTGCGGGTGGTTCTGCAAAACAGGGCAGAAACAGAATGTTTCAGGCTATCTTGCCGTTGAGAGGTAAGATATTGAACGTTGAAAAGGCAAGACTTGATAAGATTTACAACAGTGATTCTATTCAGGCTATGGTTCAGGCTTTTGGTATCAAAATCAGCAGAAACCCTGAAGAAGTTGATATTTCTAAATTGAGATACCACAAGATTATTATCATGACAGATGCTGATGTTGACGGTGCTCATATCAGAACGCTTATGTTAACATTCTTCTTCAGATATGCAAGACCTATGATTGAAGAAGGTTATGTGTATATCGCTCAACCGCCGTTGTTCAAGATTACAAGCGGTAAAATATCTGAATACTTATATGATGAACACGCTATGGATAAAATGTTGAAAGAACGTGGTACAAAGAACCTGAACTTGTCTAATAAGTCAGGGACAAAGGTTGTTAAAGAAAGTGAATTGCAGACATTACTTACTAATATGTCAACATTCTACCGTTCGTATAACAACCCTATTCTCAACATTATTCCTTCTGTTGTTCTCAGAGGTTTGATACGTTCAGAAGTTAAACCAGAAGACTTCGAAGATCAGGCTAAAATGAATACCGTTGTTGATTATCTCAGAAGATACTTAAAAGATCACGCTGAAAACTACAACGTCGCAGAAGCTAAAAATTATTCAATTGATTTGAAATATAGTCCTGAAAACTCAAGATACGGAATTGTATTGAATTTAAGCGATGACGAATCTGAAGTTATTACTGCAAATGTAATCAAATCAAATGAGTTTAAACGACTGAAAAATTCATATCCGTTAATCAGAGACTTCTTGATTGAAGAAGAACAAACCTTGTATCTCGATACAGACGAAACAAGAATCGAAATTACATCGTTTGAACAACTTCAAAAACTTATCGATGACAGAGGTCAGAAAGGTTTGACTATCCAAAGATTTAAAGGTCTCGGTGAAATGATGCCTGAACAACTTTGGGAAACAACTATGGATCCGAAGACCAGAACATTATTAAAGGTTAACATTGAAGATGCAATGTTATGTGACCAGTTGTTCGATGTGCTCATGGGTGACAGAGTTGAACCTAGACGTGACTTCATTCAGTCTAATGCCGTATATGCAACAAATATTGATACCTAGGGGTAAATGTAGGGGTAAATATTTGGGATAAATATTGGGGGTAAATAGGGGTAAATTATCTATCCCTTGTAATTACTCAATAAAATATAAAAAGGAACTCATTTTTGAGTTCCTTTTTTACTAGCAAATTTTTTTTTCTCAATGCATTAACTCAGTATGAAGATATCTTTCTATCAACCAAGTTATAGTTATTACAATGCCCCGAAACAAGTTACCCCGCAAAAACAATCAAGTGTGTCGGCTCCTTCGTTTATGGCAGGTCCTTCTTGTGCGTATAAAGATTTGGTCCGAGTCAGACCGAGAAAATTAGCTTGTGATGTGATTTCTGATATTGAGTGTAAAAATATTCTTAATCGGGTTTATTTATACAAAGATTATAATAAAAATCCGCTTTTTGATATTGCATTAAACAGACAAAAATATCCAAAAGTTAAGCCAAACCAGGAAGGGTTGCTTTTATACGCAGGGTATGGTGATCTTTCAAATGACATGAACAGGTTTTTAAGCAGAAGAGAAATGTACAGAATGAACCCTAAACAGGCAGAGGACGTCATTCGTGCGTTTGATTATTCTCTGAAAAAGCTTGATGAAGAATATGGTAAATATTCAGGTATTGTATACAGACAAGGCTTTTTCCCTTTAGGTCAGCAACAGTATATTTCAACAACCACTGACCCTGTTATCGCTGCAACCCTGAGAGGCGGAATTTATACAAACAAAAATCTTGAGTTTGCCATAGTGAAAGCTAAAAACGGTCATAAGATAAATGAGTTCCAGAGAAAAATGGGCTCTGATTACGCGGAGGAAGAAGAGGAAATTTTATTGCACAGAACTTCAAAATTCAGAGAAATTACTGAACCTCAGGGTCAATATTTGAATTTGAAAAACCGTTTTCATAAACTGTTAGAAACGTATGCCCATCAGGAAGTAAACCCTTCAAAAATCAGAGTTTTTGAAGAAATCTAATGGGGTAAATTCTTAATTTTTGCGAAAAGTTTTGTATACTATTCGCTAATTTTGTAGCTTTTTTATTCTTATTTTTACTCATAATTGAGATTATACACATTCTCAATTTTGGCTTTGGGGTTTTGCCGATTTTCAAAAATTTTATAATATCCCTATGGCAACAATACAAGATTTTGAAATTGAATTTGAAAGGTTTGTTTATAACCTTAAAGCGATAAATACCTGTAT
>JAILHQ010000136.1 GCA_024695725.1 Cyanobacteria bacterium RUI128
TTTTTCTTTACCTAAAGTACCGACGGCTGTCGAGTCAACTCTCTGTCCCTTGAAATAAAAGACCGCTTCTTTAAAATATAACGGAATATCAAACCACGCTTCTGCCCCGAGATTATTTGCGGTACACGTTCCCCAAATACCATCTTTATTTATTTTCAGGTTTACATCAGCGGTTCCTTTAAAATTTCTGAAATTTTCAATAAACTTTCGCTCGTGCTCCTTTAATTTCTGAATATGCAAAATTGTTGCCATAAGCTCAGATGCAGGAAGTTTTTTACCATTTATATAAAATTCAGGGGGTTCGTTTTTATCAACCAAAACTCCGTCTAAATACAGGTGTGAATTTCCTAAGGTTACTTCAAACTTATTTGCCTTAAGTTTATTATCTACAACTTGCAGCGAACCGGAATCCCCTATATTTACCCCCTCTTTTAAAAACGGAGTATCAATAGCAATTCTCAATTGTATAACGCCGTTTTGTGTGTCAATATTGTTGACATTGACATTTGCTTCATCAGATTTATAAACCAGATTTGAAATATGAATTTCAGGAAGATTCTTTGGTTCAAAATTACCCCTGCTCTTATGTTTATTTTTTTTATTTACCCCCTTAAAATAATCTCCGTCAATAAATATATTATTTGCGCTGACCAATGCCAGACGTTTTTGTAATAGCTTATATTTTAAAGAGAGATTATTAATATCCGCAACCGGTACATTATTATTTTTTGCATTGATCCTGTCAACCTTTAAAGCAAATGTAAGCGCTGGAGATACTTTTAAATTCAGTCCCGTAATAGTTGTTTCTACCCCGCTTTTTTTATTGGCAAAATGGCTCAGTTCCATTTGTACAGATTTACTGTTTACTAATTGTGGCAGCAAAAGTACTATCCCAAGATATAAACCAATTACGGTTAACAATAAAAGACCTAAAGCTATCTTAAAAATCTTCTTCATACATAATATTTTATTATAAAAATAGAATTATAAAAAAGATAAAAATATCGGGTTGAATGTTTATTATCAACCCGATATTTGTAAAAATTTATTAGTATTCAAACTTATAATCTTGCCCCTGCTTTTTAATTGTAAATTGAAGCGACTGCGGGTCATCTTTAAATTTTAAACAAAGTATTCTCATTGAAGAATTTGCCTTCAGGTCATAATTTTCAGGTAATGAATGAGAGAATCTTGTCGCTTCTTTTACAACTTTTGCAAGTCTTACATTGTTCGCAACAGTAAAGCCTAATGACAAACCACCTGTAGCAACGGCTAACGGGACACCTAAAGTATCTGCAACATCTAATCTGTCCATATCTACAAATGTTGATGTTGTAATATCTTTTAGTGCAGCAAGTCTTTCTGAGCTGACTTTTTCTACTTTTATATCAGAATTTGAATTATTTTTAATAACGTATTCAAATGCGTGAACATATTTATTTTCTTTATTTTTTAAACGATATTCATTAACCGTAACAGTTACGTCAGCATCTGCGTTATAAAATTCTTCTGAATCAATACAAGTTAAATCAATCGGATCATTATCCTCTGAATACGGAATAGTAGAGGTCTTTTCATTTCCTTTTGACATTTTATCATTTAATTTATTCATACCGTTTTTAAGCGGTTTTAAACCGTCAGGAAGGGTGAACAAACCGTCTAATGCACCGGATCTTGCATAATCTATAAAATCAAACTTATACTCTTTATAAGCCTCGTCGTCCTTAAGTGTTTCATATTGGTAGTTTTGACTTTTAAAGAACTCCGTAACTCCGTTGTTATCTTTATCATATGTAGCATCTGTTACAATATATACATCCGTATCATGCAAAGCAGGATAGAATTTCATATAATAATGTTCGTCTCCGTATGCTGCGTAATATGCATTTCTTGAAAGCTTTTTAACCTCAACTTCTTTAGATAAAATGCCATCTACAACAGGCACTACCGTTCTTATATTTTGGCCCTTTATTCTGTATGCATGATAATCTTTTATCAT
This sequence comes from Cyanobacteria bacterium RUI128, assembly GCA_024695725.1. Next base: position 2,000 of record JAILHQ010000136.1, read on the forward strand.
TCCTGCCGCATTGGCTGTTGCTGCAAATAGTACAAGCAACGATAATACATAAATACCTTTTAGCAATTTTTTCATATTAATCTTTCTCCTTTGCCGGCAATTCGGCATTTTGGTCTTTTTCTTTTATGTTTTTAACGTATAATTCATCAAGTAAAACACAAATTGTTGCTGCCATTGCAGGCCCGAAAAGAACTCCGATAAAGCCGAAATACTTTCCGCCTAAAATTAATGATAAGAATATAATGGTCGGGTGTAAATCCATTAATTTACTAAAAGCATATGGTCTAACCAAATTATTTTCAACAAGTTGTGCTAAAACCATAACAACAAGTGTTGTAATAAGTACTTTTGCACCAAATTCGTAAACACCTATTAAACAGATCACAATTGCAATAGCAGGCCCGACAACAGGAACAATGTCCAAAATAGCTGCTATAAGCGCTATGGAAATTGCATAAGGATTTCTTAAGATTAATAAACCAACTGCATTAACAACAAAGACGCTTAATACAGCCATTGTTTGAGCAAATACATATCCGCCCATTTTTGAAGATATATTGTCGACAATTTCTTCCGTTCTATTTTTTATATTTGCAGGGAAATAGTTCAAAACAGTTCCTTTAATGCTCTTTTTATCCTGCATAAAGAAAAACAGAAAAATTAAACCGGTTAAGCAATAAGCAAAGCTTGATCCCATACCTTTTACTAATCCTGCAATATAATCTATTGCACCTTCGGTAGAATTTGCCATAGAGGCAGTCATTCCGTCGATATCTATTTTGGTTATGCCCATTGCCTGAAATAAAGCACTACCCTTAATCGCTTCATTTAAATTTTTAACGTAATTCGGATATTCTTTAATTAATTCACTAATTTGGTATGCACCTAACATAAATATAAATGCAAATAATATACCTAATATAGACAATGCCCCAAACAACACAATGCATGTAGCAACAGGTCTCGGCATTTTGTTTTCTAATTTGTCAACAATCGGATTTAATGAGCAAGCAAATACCAACGAAATAAACAGCATTATTGCTACATCAACATTTGTAAACATAAAAAATAAACAAAGTAAAATAAAAAATCCAAAAAGGATTGTATTAAACGGAACTTCATTATTAAACAATCTAATCATATTCCCACCTTTTCTCTTCTACAACCACACGAAAATAATATACCAAAGAAATTTTTTGTTCAATTTATGTGAAGTACTATTTTTCATATATAAAACATTCGTTATCTGCTATTGTACAAATAAAAATTCAAAAATTTTACTAAACATAAATTCCATGCTATCATACGAAGTATAAGTTAAGAAATAGAGTTTTATATGGATTTAGTATTATAGAGTAGTTTAAATAATAAAATAATGGAGGCTCAAAAATGAAAAAGATACTTAACCTTTTTGTTTTCGCATTACTGGTAACACTAGTAAATTCGGGCATTGTTTCAGCTGAAATCACAAAGAATTTTTACGGTTATCAGGTAAAAGATGTTAACATTAGACAACTCAAATATAAAATAGATAGGGCTATTGAAGCATATAAAGGGGACGATAAATTCGTACCGCTCGAAAATGTAAAAAATGCTTACATATACACTGATCCTAACTGCACTTATTTTATAAGATTATATCCTGCAAAAGCAGATACTGATATTTACGTTGTTTCCAATGAAAAGTATGATGTTGAAAATAACGAACTAATAGAATTCTTAAAACAATATGTTTATTCTTGTGAAAAGATAGATAATAAAGATGCTTTAAGAGAGTATAAATTCGACTTCTTTACCTTAGCCAGAAAAAATGAATTGGGTAACTTCTACATATCTCCGGATTTGGTTAAACCATTAAAAACAGGTATGAAAAAACTCAATAACAAAATGGCAAAAGACAATAAAAAAACATCAGTATTCCCATACACTCCGGATAAAGATCCTATCGATCTGGACTGTGTAGATTCAACAAATTATTATGATGAAAATTCAAAATTTTCTTTTATCCAAAATGAATATCGTTTAAAACAGAAAGAAAACAAATATGTACACGCTTATGAATATCTTGTAGTCAATAAAAATAATTCAACTGCAACAGTTACTGCAACAAGCGAAAGACTTGCAGGGCTTAAAGACGTGACAACAGAAGCTTTTGTAGATTTGGACAGACTTGATTTGATTGATACTGTGGGCACATTCCCTCCTGTATTAATTTGTACTGCAGGTACATCTGCTATATTAAGTGTTCCTAACTGGATAAGATTAGCAAGAATCACTGCTGAATCAAAAAGATATTCAAATGCTCTGCCTGAAAATTATGAACTTAAATCGAAAGGCGAAATGAGAATTTTGGTCCTGAAATATAAAGATGATCCAAAACCGATCAAATTTAATATTAAATTTGCAGACGGAACAGTGTACAATGTTTCATTCTAAATGATATTATCTGTAATATAAAGTTTTAAAGATATGTAGTTGAATATTCAACTACATATCTTTTTTACAGTTTTCATTTTTTATAATCGAATGAATTATTCAGATACAGAAAGTTTTTTATCCGGCTATATCAAGCATTGCGCCAACGATATCTTTTGAGATATCAACCTGTCTTATTCGGTTATAACCGTTTGTTTGAGGCATTCTTTCGCTATTGGTTACAATAACTTCTTCAACAGGAGCCTTACTCAGTCTTTCGATAGCAGGGCCGTTGAAAAGTCCGTGCGAAGCACATATATATATCTTATCCGCACCGTTGCGTTTAAGCATATCTGCTGCCTGAGTGATAGTGCCCGCTGTATCAATAATATCATCATAGATTACACACGTTTTACCCTCAACATCACCCAAAAGCATTTCTGCGACAGCCTGATTATGAGCCGTTCTGTTCTTGTAAATTATCGCCTTTTCGCAATTAAGCGACTTAGCAAGTTTATCCGCACGTTTTGCGCCGCCAAAATCAGGGGATACAATAACCAAATCTTTCGGATCAATTTCTTTTGACTTCAGGTAATCAGACATTACTCTCATTGAAGAAAGCTCTGTCATTTTCATTTCCTTAGCAAACCCCTGCATTGCCTGTGCGTGAACATCTGTCGTTATAACCTCATCAACACCCGACGCACGCAACAAATCAAGGTTAAGTCTTGCAGAAATCGGTTCCCCAAACTCAACTTTTCTCTCCTGTCTGCCGTAAGGGAAGTTCGGCATAATCGCTACAACCTTATTCGCTCCCATTCTTTTGCTTGCATCAGCCTTGAGGTAGGTTTCCATCATATTATCATTAACGGCACGACTTGAAGTCTGCATAATAAATACATCTTTATTTCTCATATCCTCAAGTATATTCACATAAGTTTCACCATTGGCAAACTTTTTTACAACTGTCTTACTCGGTTCGATCCCGAGTCTTTTTGAAATATTTTCTTCTAAACTTTCCGGAAATGATGACGGAATAAGTTTCATAAATGCTTTTCTGCTCATAAATGCTGCTGAACCGGCTGATTCTTTTTTTTGTATTGTTGGTCTTTCTCCCGAATAAGTATTACGAAAAGTCGGTTTAGTCACTGAATTAGAGGCAGGCTGAACCGAATTCAATGCACCGATTGAACTGATAAACATTTAAGCATCTCCTTATGGTTTTTAGTTGTTGAACACACATCTTTAATAGTTAAAACTTCCTATAACTCATTTATAACATGCACAAAATTTTTATACCATGCTTTCCGGCAATAGTTTAAGAAAATATTACATAATTATTTTTCACGCACAACAAATTCCCCGTTTTATCCGTACGGGAAAAGATTTGCGAACATATCATCAACAGATTTAGGAAACGACTTCTTCCTCTTCTTCAAGTTCTACCCTTTGGTTAGGATCAAACTTGTACTTGTCGCCTGCCTTTTGGGCATCTGCAAGATCCGCATCTTTCGCGTTATTCACAGCGGTCGCGTGGTTGTTTACAGCCTCCTGACGCGAAGTTTGAATTACACTCAGAGCACTTGTTTCCTCTCTGTCATAAGCAGCCACTGCCGCATCATAAGCTAACTTGTATGTCGCAAGTTCAGGATTTGCCTCTACTGCCTCACGCATTTTCTCTTTCAGCGCACCAATTAAGTTAGTGCGCTCGCCTCTGAGTCTTGTTTCCTCTTCTTTCAGCTGATTAAGATTAATTTCGGCGTTGTTTATTTTGTCGACTTCTTTCTCTTTCTTTTCTATCGCTTTTCTCAGATTCGCTTTGAGATTACTCAAGGAACGTTGCTGATCTTCGTCAAGCCCCGATTCGTCAACACCTGCCAAAGCAGTTTCAGCACCTTTCAGCGATTCTAACTCTGCACTTGCAATAGCCAAGGAAGTTTCTTTAACTGATACGAGGGTTTCCATTCTGACAATATCTTTTCTTACCTGTCTGTATTGTGACTCAACACCGTCAAGTTGCTCTTTTATCTTGCCAACAGCCTCAGCAGCATCTGCATCTTTTGCAGAAAGTCCGCTTATAAATGAACTTAAAGCAATATCTTTATTTCCTTTTTCGTGATTCAGTTTTGTAGTCGTGCCGTCAAAGATTTTATCCAAATCTTCAGTCGAACGGTTAAGCGCACCAATTGCCTCTTCTTTTGCAGTTCTTAACTGTTCTGCAGACTGAACCGTATGGACAACATCATCGGTACCGTCAACGACTCCCGTAGTTGCATCACCCGTAGCAGTTACAGATGCCGTTGTATCAGAGCCTGCCGCACTTGACGTCGTGTCAGAACCTGCCACACTTGTTGCCGCATCAGCGCTTGCAGCTGTCGCATCACTTGAACCTGTGACACCACCGGACACATCTCCACCCGATACTGCCCCACCTCCGCCTGCTGCATCAGCAGCAGCCGCTGCAGCCGCTTCTTCTTCGGCTTTTTTCTCTGCTACATGCTCCAGATAATGTTCATAAGCTTTTGCCTGAGCCTGAGTTAAAGCTTCTTTTGCTTCATTCATTTCTTCTGCGGCATCATTATGTTCTTTTCTTGCAGCATCAATTTTGCTGTTATATGTTTCCTGATAATCATCTAAAGCTTGATAGTATGCTGATACAATGGCTTTTTCATCATTAGTCCACTGAGATGTTTTTGTGTCAAGTTCCTCGTGTAATGCTTTTTGTTCCTTTTGGATATTTTCAAGATTCTTTTGAGCAATTTCTCTTGCCTCTTTTAATTGTTTATTTTGCTCCTTTATAGCATCCATCGTTTTCTGAAGTTTAGCTTCTTTTTCTTGCTCTTTTTCAAGAGTAGTTTAATATTCGTCAATCTTAGTCTGAAGGGCACTTATCTTTGAGTCATTCTTTCCTTCTTCATTTGAAGCTTCATAATTTTCTTTCGTTGCTTTTAACGAATTAATTCTGTTATTGATACCGCCAATCTCACCTTCGAGGGCTGCATGTTGTGTGCTCAGCTCTGTATATTGATTTTCAGTATCAAGAATTTGCTGATTAAGATCATCAACCTCTTGCTGAGCATCATCAGCTTCTCGGTCTATAGATCTAATCTGTCCTACCAATTCACCAAGTTCATCCTTATGCGCGCCTAAAACTTCATAAAAAGCTGCTCTTGTATTTGTAATTTTTTCTTTTGCCGCTGCAATTGACGGTTCCGTCCCGGAACAAATGCTCTGTAAATATTGTGCTTTTTCCGCACGAACAGTATTCGCATCATTAAAACGTGCAAGGCAAGACGCTAGTTCAGATGCGTCTTCCGCACCTTCCGTGCGCATGAACTCCTGGAAATCAGGTGTAGTATTATTATTTTCCAAAACCGTTTTTATGTGGGCATTTACGTCTTCTTGTGTAATGGTATCTTTACCCTCGAACTCAGGCACATTCTGAAATGCGGCTGCTATTATCTCGGAATTACTTGCATATGTTGCAGCCAAGTTTTCCGTATATGCACGACCGTCAGCAATCCCGAATACAGGATTCATTCTAAAACTTGGGTTATTCGGCGAATTAGGCTCTACGTACGCTCCTTCGCTGGTAACTGTTATTGTCGGAATATCTATTTTTTCACCGACATCATACTGACCATCAGCCCCTTTATTATAAGACTGAATATGTATTGCATCTTGATTAACCTCTACTAACGGGGCATCACCTGAATTGCTTAAATACAAACCTAACCTGTCATAACCACCTTGAGCGTACTTTTCACGCATATAGGTATTAAAATCACTGTGACCTTTTTGATTTTTAAAACTACCCGGCTCATATGGATTTTTTTGGGTTGGCTCAAAATCATACTTCCTTGAAAATGGTTCCGGCATACAAACCTCTTATTTTATATAAAATTACACAGTTAGCATGACGGCATAAAGAGGTGAAAACTTAATAATACCGACAATATATTTTACAAATTTTTACATTCTTGTGGTATTATTCATATATGCATAATCTTGAAAACTACGAAATATTATTAGATTTTATTACACCCGCAATAAACAAAAAATTTGAAAATCAAAAAGAATATCTTGCGTGTGCGAAAGGTTGCTCTCTATGCTGTAAAACCGTTTCTATGCCTTATTCGGAAATAGAATTTGAATACATAAAACAGGGGTTCAATTCACTGAATAGTGAAGAACAAAAAGAGATAACCGATAAAATCAAAAACATAACAGAAAACAAGAACGAAACTGCTTGTCCGTTCTTAAAAGATGATATATGTTCAGTATACAAATACAGAGGGCTTATCTGCAGGACGTTCGGACTTCTTTTTATAAACGAAAACGGTGAACACACCGTTCCTTTCTGCGTTCATAACGGATTAAATTATGCAAAAATTTTTGATGAAAAAACTCAAAAATTATCCGTTGAAAAATACAAAGAACAAGGTTTCTCTAATGAACCGACGTTTCACACCCTGACGAGAGAACAGATTTTTAATCTTACTATTACGAAAGATTTAGGCATTACACCCGGGGAATCAAAGCCACTCTCGGAATGGCTAAAAACGCTGTAACCATTCCCCGTCAGAAATCTGAGAACACATATCAATAAATATTTACCCACCCATATAAAGAAAAAGTTTGCTAGCGGATTTGCGGTAGTGTGACGGTTGCGAAGCAACCTAACACGTTAGTAGTCGCAAAACCACGCTTTTGCGACTACCGCATAATCCAAGACTTCTAAACAAAAGAAAAAGTTTGCTAAGAAACTTAGCAAACATTAAATAAACACGAGGATATTAAGAGAGAGTATAAAAAGAATCTTGTGTTTTATCCCCATCTTTGGAACTCGATCCCTTATTCCTCGTTTCAACTATTAAATTTAATTCCCGTACTTATATAAAGATTTTTTTCATGGGTAAATTGCTTTTTTTGATAAAAGTTGTTACAGTCTGAAACATAGTATATACTTGAGTATATACTATTTCATACTTTTACAAAAAAGGTAATTCTATATATTTACCCCTAACCCTAGCCACCTTGGACAGAAACAGAAGAAACACCGACACTGCGTGCAACATCAATAAGTTTTACGACAGCACCGTGTTCAGCATTAGGTTCGGGAATGATTAACAAACCATCGGGGCACGTTTTCATTTTTGCTGTAATTGTGTTGGACAAATCTTCAAGTCCGACTTCGGAATCGTCGAGATAGTATTTCCCGTCAGCAGTAACAATAAAGTCGATAGTTTTAAACTCTTTTGTACTTTGTTGTTTTACAGCCTCAGGAACAATGAGTTTCAGCCCCTGTTGATCCATCATGGGAGCAATTACCATCATTATGATTAACAGTACCAAAAAGATATCTGTCAACGGTGTAATATTTATCTCATTAAAACTATCTCTCATTTTTACCTTCTGTTCGAATAATACTAATTTTCGACTTCTTCCATTTTTTCTTCTAACATCTTTTGAGCTTTCTTAGTCAAAGGTTCGCCTGCAAGTACAAGTTTTTTGTACTGAGCTTCCTGCGCAGCGTTCATGATATCCATAATAACAGCGCTTTTAACCTTTTCGTCTGCTCTTACGACAACCTCTTGTTTTTGAACATTCGGTTTAATTTTTTCTAACTCAACGGCTAAGTTTTCAGCAGAAACATAAGCATCGTTCAAAAAGATTTTACCGTCTTTTGTAACCGACACAGTTGCATTCTTTTCTTCTATCGCAGAACCGTTATTGATTTCAGGAATTGTCACATTGTTGTTTATTGACTGGAAAGTCGGCGCAACAACCATCATAATAATCAACAGAACGAGGAAAATATCTGTTAACGGTGTGATATTTATTTCTGTAAATAATGCATTCTTGCCTGATTTAATAGCCATTGTTTACTTACCTCTTGAATTATCCTAAAGCAATACTTCCTGAAGAAGATTTTGTACCTGCTTCTTCGTCTGAGTCAACAAAGCTTAAGAATAACAATTTGATTAACTGAAAATCGTCTTCGTATCTTTTAACGATTGACTGGAATGAGTTGTATGCGATTACTGCACAGATAGCAACCCCAAGACCGAAGGCTGTAGCGATAAGTGCAGAACCGATACCCATAGCAACCGCTGCTGACTGGTTACCTTGCGTAGCCAAATCTTGGAAGGTGTACAGAATTCTGACAACCGTACCGAACAAACCTAAGAACGGTGCAACACCACCGATTGTACCCAGAATAGTTAAGTGATTTTCTAATTTTCTTGTAGCAAGACTTGCAGCGATATCGAAGGAACGTGAGAAACCTTTCTTTTGTTCGGTAAAGATTCTTACAGCTTCTTCGGTAACTTCACCGATTACGCCGCCGCACTGGATAGCAATATTCTGAGCACCTACAAGGTTACCTTTTGCTAATTCTTTTTGAAGTTTCGGAATAAAAAGAACTACGTCTCTTTTATTTTTGTTGTAAAAACTGAATCTGTTGATGACCGCTGCCAATACCAAGATTGAACAAACCAAAATCGGTAAGAGTACCGGCCAATCCATTTGAATTGAATGTAATAATAATTCCATAATTTTATCCTCTTTCTGTTTCCTTGTTTTTTAATTATCTCATAGATGCTCCGAATACGTTATAGTCGAACGTAAACTGAATATCTATATTAGTACCTTTGTAATCGGCAGGCAATGGTCTGAACGGAGCTGTCATTTTAACAGCGTTCAGTGCCGCCTGGTCAGCACTCGGCAGACCTGAAGAACGATATACTCGGCATGAAAGCAGCTGACCGTTCTTAGCTATCTTGAACAAAAGTACAACCTTTCTGCTTTCGTTACCTTTTGGCGGATGCCAGTTATATTTAATTCTTCTTTGTAATTCTCTCATGTAAGGACCAAAGTCAGGTTCCTTAATTGCGTCAATACCCGGACGTCCTCCGCCGCCACCAGGGTTACCAGCATAACCTCCTGTACCTTTGCTTCCACCACTTCCGCGTGAAGAGCCTGTTCCTGTACCTGAGTATGTAGATAATGACGGTGTAGGCGCATACTTTTTAGTGCCTGTTCCGCTTCCGCCTGCTGCAGTACCACCTGTTGGTGAACCGGTCTTTGCACCCGTACCCCCGACAGGGCCTGTTGCAAGATAGTTACCCTTTGGTGCTCCACTCGGTACAGGTACCGCAAACGGAGTTGTCTGTTTTGGTGCAACTGTCTTAGGTGCAGACACCGGTCTTGTTGACGGTGCAGCTGTCGGTCTTGTTACCGGCGGTTTCGGTGACGGTTTTGTAAACTGTCTTTGAGATTCAGCCTGATGTTCAGCTGGTTTTGGCTGAGTCTGTTTTTTAACAACTTCTTTTTGAAGTGCTTTTTGCTGCTGTTTCTGAATCATTTTGTTCAAATCTGCAGCCGCAGATGATTTTGTAGGCTTAGTGTTTGAACCTGTCGGCAGAACAACCGGTTTTGTTTTATCTCTCTGACCGCCTGAGCGTGAACTCATATCAGAACGATTTTTTGTATTCATATCTCTCGGCGGCGCCGGTTTATCAACCAACACAAATTCTATATCTTTTTTATCCATAGGAGGATTCGGGAAGAGGAAAAAATGTATCCCCAAAACACCCAAAATAAATACTAAAAGCCAGGCAAGACCAACAGATAACGGGTGCAATATTGTCGATAAAGCAACCGCTTTTTTGAACGACAACTCACGCTCATCCTTCTTTATTACCGCAGGAAGAGTGTAACCCCCATTGTCTATACCGTCTTCTATTTCGTATTTATTTCCTAATATGCTCATTTTCTTTTCGTTTCTCAAGGTAATCTTAAATCAAACATGATATAAAATTATCCTCTAAATATCCTAAATCATCTTACCGATTATTGAGATACAGTCGGTGTAGATGTAATAGGTTGTGTCAACACAATGTCAAAAGAAGAACCTGCAGGGATTTCGACATCACTACCTTTATCCCAAACAGCTTTAACAGCACCGCCGCCTGCACCGACTGCAGTACCTAATGCAGCACCTCTTCCGATATTACCGCCGGCCAACGCACCGAATACAACACCGGATAATGCGCCAACTGCAGCCCCGCCGACTAAATCTTTACCATAAGATTTTGCGACATCCTTCTTTGTTCCGCCAACAAGTACTCCTGATCCATCATCTGTTTTTATAACTGCCGATAACGGAATCTGCATACCTGCAGGAGTTACTATCTGGTTAAATCTTATACACAATTTACCGTTCAGACTTCCGTGTTTTGCGTGAACAACTTCTATAACGTGACCTGTAACCGTACTTCCTGCAGGAGCCACAAGCCCTCCGTTATAATAAAAATCTGTTGCAAGAACTGTTGAATAAACCTGTCCTTCATACGCTGTTGCAGAACTCAACGGCGTACTTGTAACAACTGATAAATGCTGACCCGCAGGAACTGTAACAACTCTTCCTTTTAAAGTATTATTTTGCGGATATTGTGCATCATAATAACTTTTTTGGCTCGACTGCGGAATCTGTGACTGATTATATGAATAATTTGCACCTGCAAATGACATATTTATTGATAACATTGATACTGCTAATAATAAGCTAACCTTTTTACGCATTAAACCCTCCCCTTACTAATAGTAGTAATGCTGTATAATAACATTGTAACGGTAAACTCAATTATGTCAATTTATTTACATTAAATTAAAGTTTTTGGGGTAAATGCAGGAACCCCTACCCTGACCCTTCCTCCTTATTAGATAAAAAAAGGGGGGATAATATATTTACCCCTATATACAAAAATTTAAATATATGATAGAATATAATCAGATGTAGTAGAAAAAATTTTTAGGAAAATATATGCGATAAAATTAGGGGTAAATATATAGGCTAAAATATAGGCGGGTAAAGCGATATAACTATCTGAGTATAATAATAACCGAATATATTTACAAGTAACATCCAAATAATTGTGTTGGCAGGCTATATGTGCCGACGGTCGTGTATATTATAATAAAAAACAGTAGAAAAGGATAAAGCAGATGAATACCGGTATTTCAATCGCTTTGATTGTGGTGTTGGCACTCGCAGTTGCTGTACTCTGTTTTCTGTACGCAAAATTGTCAAAACAATCTAAGCTTAGTGCTGCCGATTTAGCTGAAAAAGAGGCTCTTATAAAGAAAGAAGCCGTTATCAGCGCTAAAGAGGCTTTGCAAAATGAAAGAGAAAAATTCAATGACGAAGAAAGAGAACGCAGGAGAGAATTAAACAACCTCGAAAACAAACTCTCAAAAAGAGAAGATGAACTTGAAGTAAAAATTCAATCCGTTACAGATAAAGAATCAAATTTAGACCATCGAGAAGAAGAAATAGAACGAAAAGAAAGAGAACTTGATGAAGCACTTAAAAGACAGATGGCAGAACTGGAAAGAATTTCAGGGCTTTCTGTTGAAGAAGCAAAAAATATGTTATTAGAACAGCTTAAGCAGAGTCTTGCTCAGGAGCAGATGCAGCTTATCCGTGAAAACGAGGCAAAAATCAGAGAAGATGCACAGGAAAAAGCAAAAGAAATCTTATCTACAACAATGCAGCGTTGTATGATGGAACAGGTTGTAGAATCAACCGTATCTGTTGTATCTCTTCCGAATGACGAAATGAAAGGACGTATTATCGGCCGTGAAGGACGTAACATCAGAACACTGGAAACTCTTACCGGGGTTGACCTTATCATTGACGATACCCCTGAGGCAGTTGTTCTTTCTTCCTTCGATCCTGTCCGCCGTGAGGTTGCAAAGCTTGCGCTTGAAAAACTTATTCAGGACGGACGTATCCACCCTGTGAGAATTGAAGAAGTTGTCGAAAAATCAAAAGCGGAAGTCGAAAAGAAAATATTTACAGAAGGTGAAAATGCCGCTCTTGATATGGGTGTTATGGGTTTAAGCAAAGAACTTATAAAAGATTTAGGACGTTTATACTACAGAACAAGTTACGGTCAGAACGTTCTTAATCACTCACTTGAAGTTGGACACATAGCAGGTATGCTCGCAGCCGAACTCGGCGCTAATGTCTATACAGCAAAACGTGCAGGTTTATTACACGATATCGGTAAAGCCGTTGACCAAACTCAGGAAGGTACACACATTCAATTAGGTGTAGAACTTGCAAGAAAGTTCGGAGAACGCGAAGAAATTATTCACGCAATCGAAGCACACCACGACGATGTTACAGCTAACACAATTGAGGCCGTATTGGTTAAAATTGCAGATGCAATTTCAGCAGGCCGTCCGGGTGCAAGACGTGATACTTTGGAAATATACATCAAACGTCTTCAGAAGATTGAAGAAATCGTTAACAGTTACGAAGGCATCAAACAATCCTTTGCCGTACAGGCAGGACGTGAAGTCAGAGTTATTGTTGAAGCTGAACAGTTTGATGATTTGGCATCACAAAAACTCGCTCGTGATGTCGCAAATAAAATAGAAAACGAACTCGATTACCCGGGACAAATCAGAGTAACTGTTGTAAGAGAGTTCAGAGCAGTAGAAGTGGCAAAATAGGGGGGAAATGGTAAAAGGAATTCCCCTTGCACCGTTTACTAAATAATATGACAAAACAAGAACTAAAAATTTTATTTTTCGGAGATCTGGTAGGTAAAACCGGCAGGAATGCAGTGATTACCTACCTTTCCGAGCTACATCAAAATAATAACATTTACCCTTTTGTAATTATCAACGGAGAGAACGCATCACACGGGTTCGGACTGACTGAAAAGAACTATACAGAACTGACCGAGGCCGGCGTGGACTGCATAACTTCGGGAAATCATATATGGGATAAAAAAGAAATCTTTACCTATATAGATTCTGCAGACAAACTTATCCGACCTATAAATTACCCTGCGGGAACCCCGGGGGTCGGAAGCAGACTCTTTGATTTCAACGGAGAAAAAATTGCTGTAATAAATGTGTTGGGCAGAATATTTATGCAGCCTTTAGACTCACCTTGGGAAGTCGTTAAGAACGAGGTTGCTAAATTAAAAGAGTTTACTCACAACATTATTGTTGATTTTCATGCAGAAGCAACAGCAGAGAAACTGTGTTTCGGCAGATATTTATCTGAACTCGGGATTTCAATGATGGTAGGAACCCACACTCACGTTCAGACTGCGGACGAAACAATAATTAACGGTATGGCATACATTACTGATGCAGGTTTCTGCGGTGCTGTTGACAGCATAATAGGTATGGAATACGAAACTTCACTGAAGAGATTAACAACAGCCATGCCTGAACGATACGAAGTCGCGACATCTTACCCTGCGCAAATCAATGCAGTTGAGGTTACCTTATGTGATGGTAAAGCAACTGAAATAAAAAGAATTAAGTTAGAAGTAGAAGCAAAAGAAGAAATGGAGGTCAACGTTGAAAGCAGCGTTTGAGTTTTATGATTCGAGGAGGGTGTAATGAAATCAGATCTTCATATACACACGTATTACTCTGACGGAATATTCTCTCCCGAAAAAATCGTTGATTTAACTGTCGAGCACGGGCTTGAAGCTATATCATTAACTGATCACGACAATATCTTGTCGTATGATGTTGCCAAAAAGTATGTTGAAGAAAATAATATTAACCTTGAACTCATAAGAGGTGTTGAAATCAATACTCTCTATAAGAGTAATGAAGTTCATATTCTTGGTTATTTTATGGATGTAAACAACAAAGATTTCCAAAATATGCTTAAAGCTCAGCAACAGGCGAGAATCAAGCAAACAAAAGAAATCCTGGCACTTCTTAAGAAAAAAGAAGGTATCAAGATTAATTTTGAGGATGTTAAGAACATGGTAGCGGAAGGCGGCAGTATCGGTCGTCCGCATATCGCAAAAGCCATCACAAATGTTGGCGGAACAAGCAACGTAATCGAGGCATACAACAAATATATTCACGTAGATTCACCTGTTTACGTGGAAAGAAAAACTGTATCGCCTTTTGATGTTGTGGAAATAATATACGATGCAGGCGGGATACCTGTTATAGCACACCCTTATGATGTTGCTATTGCAGACGATTTAATTCCTGAGCTTGTTAACTGCGGGCTGAGAGGTATCGAGGCTTACCACAGAAAACACTCTGCACCGTACATTGAGCACTTCTCTACCTTAGCGGAAGAGTACGGTCTGATTGTTACCGGCGGTTCCGATTTCCACGCACCGAATATCATGAACGGACAAATTATTCTCGGGAAAAATTTTGTACCTGAATGGGTTTATGATAATCTTGTAAAAGAAAAGAAACGTTTAGATATGGCATAATAGTGAGTAGCGAATTGTGAATAGGAAAAGTAATTTAAAAGACGGTTTCACATTGGTAGAGGTAATAATTTTATTTGTTATCTTTCTTACGGTTGCGGTACTCGTTGTACCTTTGTCTGTTGATGATGCAATTACGACAAAGAACAACACACAATGGCAGCACGTTCAGAGCGGCTTTGCAAGCATACCTATTTCTATGATGAATACCAGCAGCTACAAACAAAGCGGGGTTGTTTCACTTGAACATTTTATTACCGCACTGATTAAAGTTCATCCTTTACGTAACGTTGTAAGTTACAAGATAAAATATTTGAACGGGGATATACCTGAAGAAAGATATACCTTCAAAGAAATCTATAACACCGATAATGGGGCATCAATAGCTTTTAAATGGTTTGACGATTCTCAAAAAGTCAACGGGGAAGACAAAATCGAAGGTATAATGATGTATGACGTTAACGGAAAACGCGGGCCGAATGTCTGGGGGAAAGACGTTTTCGGTATGAATATTTACGCGAATAAAATTGAACCGTTCGGGAAAAATATGGATCCGCTGACTGTTTCATCAGACTGTTCAAGACAGGGTACGGGACTATATTGTTCTTATTCCGTACTGCATAACGTTCAGGAACCGTAGAGGCAATAATATGGATAAAAAGAATATTTGCGTTTTTTGTTCATCTTCAAATACTCTCACAAAAGAGTATTATGCTGATGCAGAACTGCTTGGAGAACTGCTTGCAAAAGCGGGGTTCAATCTTGTCTATGGCGGAAGTAATGTCGGAACAATGTATTCAATTGCAAAATCTGCAAAAGAAAACGGCGCAAAAATATACGGGGTTATGCCAGAAAAACTTCACAGTTTCGGGGTTTATTCCGAGGAATGTGATGAGTTTTATCTGACCGATAATATGAGAAACAGAAAGACAAAACTTGACGAACTCTCTGACGGAATTATCGCTATGGCAGGAGGGTTCGGAACACTTGAAGAATTTAGCGAAATTCTCTGCCACAAACAGTTAGGTTACAACAACAAACCTATCGTATTTTTGAACACAAACGGTTTTTACAATAACCTGCTCAAATTTTTCGATAACATAGTAAAAGAAAGTTTTGCAAAAAACACGGCAAAAGATTTGTACTTTGTCGCAGATACCCCTAAAGATGCGGTAAAATACCTGCTGAATTATGAATACGGCAAAAAAGAAATAAAACCTGAAGACATTTACACCTACAACCTTGCAAAATAGCCAAAATATTTGTTAATTTATATGAAAATTTTCCCGAAAACTAGCAAAAACAAATGTTTACATGGTTTTACCACAGCGTATGGACGGTTTTGTAAATAATAGTACTATTTCCCCTTTTGAGTATGGCTTAAAATACAGCAGCAAATACCAAAACTACGGTGTTGACAAAATTCGTCAAAATAAAGAGAGCAGCAATACACAAAACCAGCCAAAACAACTGACGAATCAGCCTCAGCCGCTTGGAGCCAATATGAATAATCTTATCGGTTCTTCGCTGACTGACAATATGGAAATCGTTGTAGATACAGTTACAACACCTAATCAAAACACCCACCAAAGGTTAAAGACTGCAGCCATAATCGGAGGCTCTGCAGGAGTCCTCGGGGCAACAGCACTGTTACTTACAAGAGGCAAAATTACCAAAGGGCTCACAAGCACCTTAGGTAAAATCGCCGACGGAGCAGGCAAAAAAATTGCGGAATTATCAGAAAAACCAACCATATCAAGAGCTGAAGGATACTACCTGAGTTTCCTGCAAAAAGCAAACAAAATCGCGTTTATGGCACGCGGAACCCTCTTTAATATCTCACCGCTTAAAGACGTACTGTTTGAAAAAATCGTACGCAACAAGCTTGGGTTAAAGAAACCTTGTGATGCCATAACATCAGGGTTCAGAAGATTATCCTTCGGTACCGTAAAATCATCCTACAAAAAAGCCTCTCACGATATCAACAGTATGACAAAACTGTTTGAAGAAACAGGAGCAAAACACGGGTTTGAACCTGAAGTAACACAAGAACTTAATCAGGGTATCGAAAGAATAAGAACCGCTTTCGACACCCACTTCAGCGAACCTGTTCTCGAAAAGAGAAGTAATGCTCTTGTCAAAAGGTTTGACGGACTTGGCGGCAGAGTCTATGATTCGGTGTACGGCAGAATTAAAAACTTCGTTACCGACGTTGATGAATGGACAACTTTCGTTTCCGAACGACTTGTCGCAGGGGATAAGAAAAGTATTATGAAGGCTCTTGCCGATAAGAAAAAGATTATCTCTAACAACCCTGCCGATAACTATCAGGCAATGACTTCCGTACTTGCTAGACTTGAAAAAACAGTCAATCCGCAACATATAGATTCAAGAGGTCTTTTGAGAACCCTTAAAGGGCTTTCAAAAGAATATATCTCAATTTCTGGCGAAAACGAATCACTCGCTCGCGGAAAAATTGTTGAAACCATCAACAAAAAACTTGATATTGCCCAAAAACTTGCAACCATCGAAAGCTATACCCCTGAACAAACCAAAACAATAGAGGCGCTGATTCAGGAATTCAGAACGGTAGTAAACTCAGACAAAAAAGGTGAAATCGAACTTCTGCTTTCAAAATATAAGCAGTTACTGCCAAAAGAAGAATACCTAAAACTCAAAGCAGCTGCGGATAAAACTGTTAAATCACTTAATAAAGCCGTCTATCAGGAAGGGTTCGATTACACAGATAAAATCAGAGATTTATCGGTCGGCTCAGCTCTGACTGACGTTGCAATCGGCATGGCTCTTCCGATAGGTACAACAAGTATCGCCATCTCTGCTGCAAAAACAAAAGAAAAGAAACGTTCTGTTGCACTGAAATACGGTATCCCGCTGATTGCTGGTCTTGCTACAACAACCCTCTGTACAGTAAAACTTATCTCAGGCGGAAGATCACTCATGCTCGGCGGTCTGGTCAGTATTATAGGTAACGAACTGTGCGAAAGATTAGACAAACATCTTTTGTCTAAAGATGCTCAAAAAAATGAAAATAATTCATAAATTTATGTAGCAAATTTTTATTTTACGCACGTTATAACATGTACGAAGATAAACGAAGGAGAAGAAAATATGAAAGTTGCACCATCTTATGTATCAAGATCAAGATTATTAAAAAAGATAGAACAGCGCGCAGCAGAAAGAGCAGAAAGAATACATATCAACGAAAACGTTGACATAATGGATAAAGCTATAATTGAAGCACAATCTGATAACCTTGCAAGATATGCATCAAGACATAATTGTTCTATGAGATTTGTTCCGGACAAGAACAACAACACTGTCATGAAAGTATATGAAGACAAAAACGTACTTTACAGACCGTTTAATCCGCTCTGTGACACAGGTTTTTCAGACCATTTGGTATATCCGTACGTGGAAAATATATACAAAGGTCAGGCTAGTTTACCATCAAGCCACGTACTCACAACAGACAGAATGTTCGCACAAAAAGTTAAAGAAGCTGTTAATGGCGTACTGAACGCTAACAAAGGTCTGGACAGAAAGGTATAAATATGAATGTAAATTACTCAAACAACTGCAACAGAACATCTTTTGGTGCATTTAATCAGGCGCAAAAAAATGTTGTAGATCACTTTTCAGATGTTATCAGAGAAATTTCACCTGAACACAGGAAAAAATTTGTACAGGAAGTTGCGGAAATAATTGAAGGCGCAAAAGGTTGCCCAATAGCCGTTGAACACGAAATGGTTCAGGCAACTACACCATATTACGCACCGGTTGTTGAAGGAAAGCGCGTTACAACAACAAATAAACACAATAACAAAGCCAACTATATTGTCGATGTTATGCGACGTGCATCAGAATACGCAAAAAATATTGCCGATGCAAATGCAAATATCGAAGAAATTAAACATGTATTAAACTTCCCTGCATAAATCGTAAGGGGTAAGTTTGTGGTAAAGGGGTAAATGTAGGGGTAAATGTAAGGGTAAATATATTAATATATATGATATGTTATATTTACTGACAGTTTTTTATGATAATATAAAGGTCAAGGTGTTAAGGAGGTAATTATGGAAGTAAGAAGTATAAATCAAAGTCCAAACTTCGGAATGGCCATGGTTAAAACAAAACAAGCCGAAAAATATGTTAACAGATTACCTTATGACAAGGCCATGGAAATAATTGTTATGGAGATGGACAGCAAACGTAATCCGCTTGATTTTTATGTATCAACAATCGTGAAAAACGGTAAAGAAAAGATTAAAGTTGAAGCCGGACACAAAACTTTTGTAGAAGGTTTCTTAAGCGGGCCTGTAAAAACAATAAGAAAAGGGTTTGATTTTATTAATAAACTGAACGAAGAACAACAGGCTCAAAATGCTTTAACAAAAGGTATGGCAAGACCAACCTTGGGGTAAGGGGTAAATAACAATACACCATAAAAAAGACTAGGATTACTTCCTAGTCTTTTTTATGGTGCCGAAGGCGGGACTTGTATCGGATTATTCGGGTACGCATAACACTGCTTTCGCTGTTAAATCCTGACGGATTTAGTTGCTCATTCGTGTTATTTGCTCTTACGAGTTTCGCAACTTCGTTGCTCACTCTACCGAAAATCCTCTGAACCCGTAAATGCTTCGCATTGGCAGATTTAAGCCCTCACCATTACAATATAAAAAGGACAGTAACTTTTGTCACTGTCCTTTTTATTGCCGAAGGCGGGACTTGAACCCGCACAGATTTCTCCATACGCACCTGAAACGTACGTGTCTACCATTCCACCACTTCGGCAGAGTGTCCTGCATAACACAAGATGAATAATGAAAGCATACATATCCTTCACTGTTCACTATAAGAATATTATACACCAATTCAAATAAAACGCAAAATTATAATACCCACACGTCTTGACTGAATTTGCAATGAAAACACATGCGAAAGAGAACAATAATTTATTAGTCAGTTTAGAGTGAAAACACTCTATAAAAGGAGGTTAAAAATGACGATTAAGAAACTTACAGTGGCAGCTGCACTTGCCGTTGGTATAACAACTTGTTCTATTACATCAGCAATGGCAGCTTGTCCGTGTGAACAAAAACCTGTTGTTACAGCACCGTCATGCGGCTGTGCACAGGAAAAACCGGTTGTGACAGGTCAGGCTTGCCCTTGTGAAACAACTATCCCTAAATGTGATTCCCCTGCATCTGCAATCTGCCCGGGAACTCTCGGTTTAGATAAGTCAAGCATGCGTCAAATATACGCTTACCCTAATTCTATCTACGGTTACAATAACTATATCGGGGAGGACGCCTCAAACGGCGTGTTTCGCTCAGCCGGATTCGCAGTATCTGCACGAGGACTTTCTGAAACAACAAACGGGTCAGTGGTTAGCACCGATTCTTCCATAACAGGTGCCGCAGCCAATATCCCATGTCTTAACGATATCTCATCACATAACGGAATACGCGTCATGAGAGATGAGGCGAAAATGGACGAAAACTCTACCCCCATCCAAATGGAAACCAAAAACTCAATGCAGGCAATAAAAAAGACACTCGTACCTTACGACCTTAATAAAGAAGGCTGTATCACAGGCGGTGCCGCCAGTCTGCAAAGGGGCGCAACACTCGGAAGTTCATTCCCTGACGTTTCAAGCGGATACTGGGCATCCTGCGATATAACTAAACTTGCTATGAATGACGTAATTGTAGGCTACCCGGACAGTCTGTTCAGACCTACAAGAAATATTTCAAGAGCCGAGTTCGCAACAATGCTCATAAAAGGATTTAACAAAGAAGACTGCGCAAGCACAACAAACGCATTCAGAGATGTACCTTCGGGGCACTGGGCTAACACTATGATAGGTCAGGCTGTCCACGAAAACCTTATGAAAGGTTACCCGAACGGCTTGTTCAAACCGGCTAACCCTGTTACAAGAGCAGAAGTCCTCTGCGCTATATCTAAGGCAGTAACCTGTGATATGGATAACTGCAAAGCTCAGGAAATATTATCAAAATACTGTGACGGTAAAACCGTTCCTGCCTGGGCACAAATACCTATCGCAAAAACGCTTGAACAAGGTGTACTTCAAAACACCCCTAATCCGAACGTTATCGCACCGTTCAAGGATGCAACAAGAGCAGACGTTGCCTCAATGCTTCAGTCTGCACGTGTAGCACTCGGCTATGACAAAAACCCGTCAACCGCAAACAACTGCTGTCCTCCAAAAGATGACAGAACAGCCTTTGTTGAAAACGAAGAGGTAGTGAAAATACCTACACTCCAGCTTGAATTTAAAGATCAGGTTAGCGCAAAATCTTCTCACGTAGGCCAGAAATTTGCAGCAAAAACCCTAGAAGAAGTAACTATCGACGGACAATGCTATCCTGCAGGTTCAAACGTTTACGGTAAAGTCGTAGAAGTCATAAGACCGTCAGGCTGTCAAAAAGGCGCGCTGAAACTTGCCTTCACAGAAAT
>JAILHQ010000054.1 GCA_024695725.1 Cyanobacteria bacterium RUI128
GCAACGGAACTTTTGATATTAATGGCGGAAATAACAGTTTAACAAAAGGTAACGGTGATATTACCGCATCTGTTAACGGAAATTCAAACTCTATTAAATCAGGTGAGGGCAATGGTGCATTTTCAATAGCCGGAAACAGCAATAATATTAAAAAGGACAACGGCGATATCTCCGCTGCAATAAACGGCAATTCAAATGCTATCGAATCTGGCAACGGCAACGGAACTTTTGATATTAATGGCGGAAATAACAGTTTAACAAAAGGTAACGGTGATATTACCGCATCCATAAACGGAAATTCAAACTCAATCAAATCCGGTGACGGAAAAGGTGTTTTTGAAATTAACGGCGGAAGCAACAACATAGCAAAAGGCGATGGGGATCTTTCCGCAATTGTTAAAGGCAACTCAAATTCAATTAAATCCGGAGACGGAAATTCTTCATTAGATATTAAAGGTAACGGAAACAATTTTGATTTGGGTAACGGTGACCTTTATGCTGAAATGTCCGGTAATCAAAACACTTTAAAACACGGTAACGGAAACAGAAGCGTTGTTTTCGACGGAAATGAAAACCATTTAAGCTTTGGAGACGGTGATTCTTATGTCCGTTTCAAAGGAAATTCAAATGATTTAAAATTCGGTAACGGTAACAACACCGTAGGCTTCATTGGTGACAAGAACAATATTGAAGCAGGTGACGGGAATAATTACTTTGCTATTTGGGGCGATTCAAACAGAATAAAAGCAGGTGACGGGAATAATTACGTTACAAGTTTGGATTTAGCAATGAATCAGGGTAACTTTACCGAACTTTATAATGACTGGTATGCAACTCTTCCCGTACATTACTGGAGCGATTCGCATACATATTCTTACGACACAGCAGAAAATTATAGCCAAGAAGTAAAAACTAAAGGACATTGGTATGAGAAAAAACGTACATATTTATATGAAGAATATGACAAAGTAACTGTTAAAGTAAAAGTTACAAACAGATATAAAACTACAAGCGTAAACGGTCCAACAAATACAACCGTTGAATTGGGTAACGGAAATAATACTGTTGCCATAACAGGCGGCGCAAACGTAAAAGCAGGAAAAGCAACAAAAATTGAAAACTGCAAAAAATACGGCTGGACTGAATTTTTAGGTTCTTCCGTTTCAAAATCAAAATCTGTAACCGAACATGTTAAAGAAAGAACTTTAATTGCAAAAAGTAGTGTAAGTGATGTTGTAAAAAGTTGGGCTACAGAAATTGGTACCTGGGCTGCATCATATTTTGTTCCCGGAGGAGTAGCTGTTGTAAGTGCTATGGGCGGCGGACACAGAACTCTTGCAGCTGTGGGCTCTGTAAGTAAAGCAATAACCGGTCATGATTACACTACAAAATTAGTTGCAAATACAATAGGTTCAATAACTCATGACAACAGCTGGGCAAAAGATATCAAAGCAAATGTAGCAGATATTCAAAACAGTAAAGACTTCAGACATCAAATGAAAATTGTTACTACAGTCGGAGCTACGGTTGCTGCTGTAGTTGCAACTGTTTGTACGGCAGGAGCATTGGCACCTGCTGCCGGGGCATTTGTTGCAGGAGTAGTAGGCGGAGTTGCAGGTGGTGCAGCGGCAGGTGCAGTCAGTACTGTTGGGACATCTGCAGCATATAATCAAAAGATGAAACTACGTGATTTGGCAGCGAATGTTGCCGGTGGTGCCGTTGGCGGTGCAGTAACTGCAGGTGTTGTACAAGGTGCAGGCTGGGTAGTTAACCAAGCTTTAGGAACAACTGCTGCAGCTGCAGGTTCTGCAACAGCAGGAGCAGCAGGAGGTACAGCAGGAACAGCTGCAGGAGCAGGTTCTGCAGCGGTAGAGGGTGCAGCCACAGCAGGTTCTGCAGCGGTAGAGGGTGCAGCTACTGCAGGAACAGCAGGAACTACTTTTGTAACTACATTGAAGAATGGTTTAGTGGCTGTCGTTCAATCACCGGGAACAGTATTGCAAACTGCAGCAAAAACAATTGCAGGTACATGGACCGGTACTGCAACAAGCAATTTGGCATCACAGGTTGTACAAGGAGGACACGTAAGCTGGGCTAAAGCAAGAGATGCTGCAACTGATACGGTAACTGATGTAAACACCTATGCAAATTCAGCTCTTTCTGCAGCAATAAGTGCAGTTGTTGAACCTGGTGTTATGACACAACAACAGTTAGAAGCTGCCGGCAAAACCCGTATACAAGGTTTTGGAGATGCTTTGGGCAGAAGTGCTGAAGCCGCATTAAATGCATTCACTTTTGGCGGATACGATTCATTCAAAGCATCTTACAATTTATCAAGAGAGACTGGCAGCGGTGTAATAATGTCTACACTTAGAGGTCTTGGCACTGTTGTTAATAGTGCAACAGGTTTAGGCACATTGATTGAAAACATCTTCGGCAGCACAGATGCCGCTAAGGAAAGATCTCAATTTGCTAATACAAGAAAATATGCTGCTAAAGCAGAGCTGGATGAAGCAAAACAAAGACTTATTGAAGTTCAAACAAATGAAAATAATACAAAATCTAACTTGGAACAATTGAGACAAGATTTAAGAAATGCTGAAAATAATGGCTTATCTGAATACCAAATAGATAAATTAAGACAACAAATTTCTTCCGTTGAAAATGAATTAACTCAACAAACGGCTACCTCACATAATGCCAACATTAATTACAGCAATGCAGTAGCGAAATATAATGAATATGATTTAGCAGCTTCACAAGCACAGACAAAAGCTTCTTGGGGTGAAAGATATGACCAATACAGAGCCAACGGTTCAGGGATCTTAACTTCTGCATCAAAAGCAACATTTGAAGGAACCGTATTGAATGCACCTATGAGCTTGACTGCCGGTATTCTTGATTATACACCTACGGTTGCAAATGAAGTTGTTGCAAGAACAACAGGTTTGAGAGTATATGACAGTTCAAATAAAAACGACAAATGGTTCAACTATGAACCCAACAGTTTGGTCGGTTATACCGCAACAGCAGCAAATGAAGTTGTTGCAAGAACAACAGGTTTGAGAATATATGACAGCTCAAGTGAGAATGGTAAATGGTTAAACTATGAACCCAAAAGTTTGGTCGGTTTTACAGCAACAGCAGCAAATGAAGTTGTTGCACGCACAACAGGTTTGAGAGTATATGACGGTTCAAATACAAACGATAAGTGGTTAAACTATGAACCCGACAGTTTGATTGGTTATACCGCAACAGCAGCAAATGAAGTTGTTGCACGTACAACCGGACTTAGAATATATGACGGTTCAAACTCAGACGATAGATGGTTCAACTATGAACCCAAAAGTTTGGTCGGTTATACTGCAGCTGCAGGTAAAGCAATCGGCAATGGGGTAAAAAGCTTATTCACAAGCTCAAAAACAGAAACACCTTCTAAAGAAACTCCTAAAACATTAAAAACCGAAGTTCCTGCTAAAACCACAAATACAGAAACACAAAAAACCTCTTTATGGCAAGATATAAAAGACGGTTACAATTGGTTAACTACAGGGGCTGATAATAAAACTTCCAACTTACTTGGAGACATTATTAACTTTGGTAAAGACACCGTTGTTACGGCAGCAAGCCTTACAAATGATGCTATTGCAGGTGTAACGGGATTAAAAATCTATGATAATGGTGAATGGTTCAATTGGTCAGCTGATAATACCGTTTACTCAAAAATTGCAGATATTTTGACTCCTAAACAAGACCAAACAAAAGCAGCAAAAGAAGCTCTTGAAAATGCACAAAAAGAACTGGAAGACATGCAGCGTAACCCCAAGAAGTATACAGAACAGGAACTTTCACAAAAACAGGCTGATATTAAAAGATTGCAATCTCAATATAAACAAACATCCAAAGAATATGCTGATTTTTGTAGAAAAACAACCAAAAAAGCGTTAGACATTCAACAAAATATGTTAGAATCAATGCTAGATGGTACATTTTTAGAAAGATTTGATGAATTTAGTGACAGCTATTTAGCATTGGCGGATTTAGTTAGAGAATATGAGATTGTATTAGGACCTATTGATGATAAAACTCTTCAATCAGTTCGCAATCATTTTCAAGAAATAAAAAGTGCTTATATTGAAAATCCAGCTGATACTATTTTTGAAGTGAGAGAGATTATACAAGAATTAAAAGCTGAATATTCTCAGACAATATATGATTCACATGAATACACCTTTGGCGGCAAAATCGTAAACGGA
The DNA here is from genome assembly GCA_024695725.1 of Cyanobacteria bacterium RUI128. Next base: position 4,257 of record JAILHQ010000054.1, read on the forward strand.
CTTAAAGATTTATATGACTGGGCAACTACAAGTACAAGCTCAGATGGAACTGTTACACAACGTAATATGCTGGGTAAAGCAATCGACTTTGTTTCGGAAAATACTTTAGGACGTTTAAATGATATGGTAGGTTATTTGACATCATACAAATATGACAGTAATGTCGGAGGTTTTGTAAAAACTGACAAAACTTTATGGAACGAGTTTAAATCTACACCAATTGAGAAAGTAAATGTTAACAAATATGACGAAAACGGTAATATAGTACAAGTAGAAACAACAACAGAAGTTCAAGCTATAGAGAAAGTTGCTGATGCCGAAAAAGCACTTTCAGATGCTCAGGCTGCTCTTGATAAGGCAAAAGCTAAAGGAAATACTTCAACAATTGAAGATATTGAAAGATTAAGAGCGAATGTAACGCAGGCAAAAGCTGATTTAAGCTCTGCACAATATGAATTAAACGAATATTCAGCTTGGGGCAAAGTTAAAAATTTTATTAGTGATACATTTAATAATTTGACAACAAGCACAGCTTCAGACGGAACAACAAAAGCCAATCTGATAGGAAAAGCTGTTGATTATATTTCAGACAAAGCAGTTGCAGCTTATGATTGGTTAACAACAGATTTTTCAGGATATATAGAACAACAGAAAGCTGAATTAGATAATAATATCAAAAAACTTCCCTCAAAATTAAACAGCAATTATGAAGAAATAGGAGATAACTGGACACAATATATTGATAGTCAAAAAGCGGCATATCAGGCAGAATACAATGCTAAAGTAAGCAGATATTCCTTAGGCGGACAAATAAAGAATGGTTTGAGCAGCTTTTGGACAAGTGTAAGTAATGGCTGGAATAACTTTACATCAAAAGTAAAATCCGCTTATGAATGGCTGACAACTGATTTCAAAGATCAAAAAGCAGCAGCTGAAACAAAAATAGCTAACGCTAAAACTCCGGCGGAAAAAACCTCAGCAGTAAGAGAATATAACAGCTATTCACTTATCGGCAGATTGAGAAACACTGTTTCAGATGCAGCTAATTGGGTCGGTTCAAAAATATCAAACCTTTATAACAACTTAACAACAAATACCTTTACAAGAGCTGACGGTACAACATTTAGCGAAAAGAATATTTTAGGCAAAACTATTGATACAATAACTTCTTTTGGATCAACAGCAGGTAACAGTCTTTTCAATCAAGCAAGTAACATTGTAAAAACTGCTGCAAGCGATTTAAATACAGCTATCGGGTATGTTACGGGAATAAAACCATACGGGGAATTGGGTATATTAACCCTTTCCGAAGATTCAATTTGGAAATCTTTGTTCGGTTCTGATACAACAACTGCAGTACAACAAAATATATCTGAAGTTTCACAAGAAAACAGCAATCAACATTCAGGCCAAAAATATACTATACCTAAAGGCTCTTTAGAAAGACTTTCACAAAAATACTTATCTGAAAATCCCTTAGATTCCTTAATGACATCGGAAAAATCTTTAAACAGCTTATTGACAGGTAACAATAATGAAGCTTCTAATAATACTTTTTCCTTAGTAAAACCGGAATTGGCAAAATACCCAAGATTAGGGCCTACAGATCAAGCATTAACCAGGCAACAAAACGGTATTGTTCCCACTCAATACGGATTATATGATAAATTCAATAATCTGCAAGGAACAATTAAACAATCTTTCCGTCAAGATGGGTCATTAGAGAGTGCAACACTTACAAAAGGAAATGACTATACTGATGTAACAAACTATCAATTAGACGGAAAAACCAGAGTGTCTAACACTACTGTTCAAGGAAATACCATGACACTTAGAGCATATAATCAACAAGGACAGCTTGATTTATTGACTGAATGGGACACTTCCTCTCCTCGTCGTATTACAAAACTTCAAGATTATGACAATGGCTCTTTAACCTTTGAAGAAATATATGATACTAATGGAAGAATATCAAGTAAAACATCTATAGAAAGAGCTTCTATTGAATTAGAAGGTGGGTTGATGAAAGGTCAAGATGGCTTTATAAATAAAAGCTTTACTTTATTTGATGAAGACGGAAATATTACGGGATATAGACGTGAGCAAACAATAACCAGAACCGGCGAGCAAATTGTATGGACAACCGATGCTGAAGGAAAATGGACACAGACACTGAGAGATGATACGTCCGACGGACGTTATGGCTATGCACAACAGGGTACGTACGGGGATTGTTACCAAATAACAACAGGTAATATTTTTAATGACCTTGGTATTAATTTACAGGACAAAGGAGTTATTGAACATTTGCCTGACGGCAGCGTTAAAGTTACATTAAAAGATTTTGATTATTATGAATATGTTAATAATGTTGTAAGTAATAATGTAAGTAACACCGATACTAACGAAGAAATTGGTAAAACATATACTATTCCTCAATCAGAGCTCAGAGCTGATTCACTTAAATTTGGAGATAATGGATATTACCTTTTACAAGGGGATACTGATGCCAAAGCTATTGAAATTGCGACAATGAGATTTGAAGCAGAAAAACAATTTGGTGGATCATTTGATGAAATAAAGAGTAGTATCGGCAGTACTAGTTTACATAGTGGTGGAAAGGTGTATCATGGTGTCGGGAGATTACTCGGAAAAGAAGGACTTGATAACTACATTTCAATGCACGAAAGAAATTATAGATCCTTTGATGCACAATTAACTTCCGGAGGCAAATTCTATGCAGCAGCAAACACTATGGATTATTCACGTGAGGACTTTAGTATACCCGATGTTAACGGTAACCATGTTTTATTCTATACCGGACACGCATATGAGGTAAAAGATTATAATGGCACTACAGTTACATTCGTAAACCCACATAATTCAGAACCTGTCAAATTCAATGTAAGTGATATCCCCGAAAATAGATTCTGGTTTGAATTAGTTGGACAACAATAAAAACCCAATTTACAATTTAACTCTCTTTGTGGTACAATTTATTTGAATGTACTTACGGGAGAGTTAAATTATGGAAAGAACATTTGTTGCACTTAAACCCGATGCGGTTAGAAGAGGTTTAATCGGAAGAATTATCAAACGCTTTGAAAACAGAGGTTACAAAATAATCGGCATGAAAATGATTCATCCGACTATGGAAATGGCAAAGCAGCATTATGCTGAGCATGTCGGAAAATATTTTTACGAAAGACTTTTAAGATACATTACAAGCGGCCCTATTATCGCAATGGTGCTTCAGGGTGAAGATGCCGTCCACGGTGTAAGACAGCTTATGGGTTCCACAAAACCCGGCGAAGCCGAACCCGGAACTTTAAGAGCTGATTTCGCTCAAATTCAGGAATTTAACATAGTACACGGCTCAGACAGCGTTGAAAGCGCCGAAAGAGAGATAAATATATACTTCAAACCTGAAGAACTCTGCACGGACTGGAAAACTATCACGGAAATTGTAATGGAAAGTGAAAAAGCAGCAATTTAGTTACGAGTTATTACATATTTGCTCCCAGACAGGTGCGAGAGCAGGAGTTTTACATACCCCTCACGGTGATATAAAAACTCCCGTATTCATGCCTGTCGGAACTCACAGTGCCGTTAAAATGCTTACAAATGACCATGTTCTTGATACCGGTGCGCAAATAATTCTTTCCAATTCATATCACCTGTTTTTAAAACCGGGTCATAAACTCATTGAAAAATTCGGCGGACTTCATAAATGGATGAATTGGCACAAACCCATTTTGACCGATAGCGGCGGATTTCAGGTATTTTCACTCTCTCATATGCGAAAAATTACCGAAGACGGAGTATCATTTAAAGACCCCAAAAACGGAAATGAGTATTATATCAACCCTGAAATTTCAATGGAAATTCAGCAGGCACTCGGAGCAGATATCGCAATGGCATTTGATGAATGCGCTCCGTATCCTTGCGATTACGAGCAGGCAAAAGCCGCGATGGAAAGAACTCACAGATGGCTTGAAAGATGTATAAAAGCCCACACAAAAGAAAATCAGGCACTGTTTCCGATAGTTCAGGGTGCTTTTTATGAAGATTTGAGAAAACAAAGTGCGGAATTTATTTCCCAATTTGACACAGTTGGTTATGCAATCGGCGGTGTGAGTGTCGGCGAACCCAGTGATATCAAAAATAAAATAGTTGAATTTACGACTCCTCTTTTGCCCAAAGATAAGCCCAGATATCTTATGGGAGTGGGAACTCCCGAAGATTTGCTTGACGGCATGTTAAGAGGAATTGATATGTTCGACTGTGTTATTCCTACAAGAAATGCTCGACACGGGTCATTTTTTACAAGAGAGGGAAGAAAAATTATTAAGAATAAAGAATTTGAATTTGACCCTAAACCTCTTGATGAAAATTGCGACTGCTATGCCTGCAAAAACCACACAAAGGCTTATATTCGTCATATTTACCGTCAGGGTGAAGCTAATGCTGCAATTCTTCTTTCACTACATAATATAAGGTTTTTGATTAAACTTATGGAAGAAGCAAGAGAAGCAATTCTGAAGGACAAGTTCGGCGACTTTTACAATGATGTTTTTTCGAAATTAAAATAATTCATAAAAAAAGACGGACAAAATGTCCGTTGGAATTAAGAATAGTTGGAAGTATGAAAAAGATTTGTTATTATAATACAGGGCTTTCACTAAAAAAACTATTAGACAGTTGGATAATATTTCATACTTCAAATTTGAACATATAAAAAATTCTCTTTTTGTCATGAGATGACTGATCTAAATGAAGATGCGGGGAGTCACCACGATCGAGAACGTGAACCCCATGTTATGACTCTAAGACAATACCTACAACCGGCTAGGACTAGTCAGCATTCATGCATAAATATTTCTGATAATGTAGGAAATTTTGAAATCAAACCAGGGGTAATCCAATTGCTGCCCAAGTTTCATGGGTTAGAGTCCGAAAGTCCGTATCTTCATTTAAAGGATTTTGAAGAATTGA
>JAILHQ010000129.1 GCA_024695725.1 Cyanobacteria bacterium RUI128
TATGGGTATGTCATCATCACAAGCGAGATTATTGAATCTGACTGCAAGAATGCACCAGATTGAATACAAAGCTGCCAAACTTGAAGCTCAAAAACTTCAGATGGCAAATGAATCTCGTCGTGTATATGACGATTACCTCAACGCGCTTGATGCAACTAAGATTCAGTTCAAAACACTCGAAAATGACGGTTCTTTAAAAAATGTTGATGCAACTTACAGACAACTGCTGAATCACGGGTACTATCTTGAGTTTTTGGAAACAAACGAAATGTGGGGTAAAAATGGCAGAGTAGAAGATGGCAAAGTAACAATAACTCAGGCAGATAAAGACAATTATGATATAGCTTCAGAAAACCGAGATTTCTTTATTGCGTTACAGACCGGTAGGGTTAATGCATCAGGGTATAATGCAGCTGACGGGGTTTATGAAATATACCTTGCCTCACATCTTAATGCACTTAACTCATCAAATAATTACAGACTAATGTCAAATGTTGATATGTCATCAACAGCATTATCTTCCTCTAAATCTCTTGGTAGCGGCAAAACCTTTGATGGTAACGGTCACTCAATTACAGGGTTAGATAAAGCATTATTTACTTCTGTAAGTTCTAACTCTACTATAAAAAATTTATCTGTACAGGGCAATGTTAACGGAAAAGCTATATTGGTAAAATCAATATCTACAAATAATGTTACTATTTCGGATGTAAAAATCAGCGGAAGTCTTAGCTCTACCGAGTACAATGTTGGGGCTTTGGTTGGATATATCTCAGGTTCCGGTGTGAAGATTGAACGATGCAGCTCTAGTGCAAATGTTTATTCAACGAACAATACCGTTGGTGGTATGATTGGTTATTCAATAGGTTCTAATTTGCAGGTTTCAGATTGTTCAGTAAGTGGAAGTGTTCAGGGCCGTCAGTCAGTTGGTGGTTTTATTGCTTCTTTTTCCTCCGGGACTATAACTAATTGTTCAACCGCATCTACCGCAACCGTGTATTCGACCTTCTATGACACAAGTTCATATTTTGGTTCTGTTAGTAATGCAGGTGGTTTTGCAGGCGTTATTAATGGCACTGCAACCATATCTAATTGTGAAGCAAGAGGTAATGTCGTGGCTGAATCAATGATTTGCGGCGGTTTTATTGGCGTAACCTCAAGCGAAAATAACTCAATTTCAAACTGTAATGCTTACGGTAATGTATATGGCAACGTTAACAATGTCTGGGCGGCAGAAACAAATTCAAATCAGTGTGGCGGCTTTATGTCAGCAGTAAACGGCGGGGTTATAACAAACTGTAATGCCTTCGGTGAGGCTCAGGCAAACCTGACTGCTGCGGGCACAGATGATTGTAAAGGTTTTGCAAACTCTGATATGAGCGGCTCTCATGATTCTCATATTTCAAAAGTTGTCAATTGTTATGCAGCAAGTTCAAAACCATTCATTAAAACCGACCATTTCCTGGATGAATGTACACAGTCACCTACCCCGGTAGCAAACACTATTACAGTTGCCGCTCCAAATGTTTCCACAACTGTTACAGTCTCTGATACAGGCAGCTTTGGACAGATGTTTGATATGATTGCCTCTGGCAATTATGTTATTGGTATTTCATCAGATCCTACAAACGGTCATGAGGATGATCCTGTATGGCTTACAAATATGATCAATGCGGGTTATCTGTTCATTTATAAGCAAGACAGAGAGGGTAATTATTATCAGACAAGTGTTTCAACCGATACTGGTTTACAGGAAGTTGATAACGAAGCATACCTCAGAAAAGCCGAAGCTAAATATGAAGCAGATATGCGCAAAATCGATATGAAGGACAGAAAATTCGATACGGATCTTGCTGCTTTAGATGCAGAAAGAAATGCTATTAAAGCTGAAATGGAAATACTTAAGACTGTTGCAAAAGACAACGTCGAAAGAACTTTCAAACTGTTTTCATAGGGTAATATAATGTAAGTTCAAATTATGCACGTCTCAGCAGGTCTGATAATTTAACGTCTTTGTTTCTAAAGGATACTCTATTTACTGAAAAATCATCAGACTTATCTCTGAACTGAGATAAACCGACCTTGTTATCTTCGTCAGTGTTTATCATTAAAGCTTTTTGGATAAATGTTATAATAAATTTCATAGTTTTCTCCTGTATCTTATTATACATCTTACGGATAAAATCTTATCATTCGTCAATATGATTTTCTCTTTTATAAATATACATTTTATTCTCTGAGGTTCATTGTCGCTTATGTTATAATTTCAGTATTAGTTTTGGGGATAAAAATTTGAAATCTGATTACGAGAAAAATTTAGATGAAAATTTTGATAAGGCGCTTACACTTTGCTCAAATTCGTATTTGTACGATGATTTAATTGAGTTTCTCAGGAATGGAAATATTCCGGAGAAACAGTTTGCCGCGCTTGAAATATCAGAACTTAAATCACAGGAAAATGCAGGGATATTTTTGTCAAACCTGATAAATTGTGACGGTAAAATTCGTGAGGCTGTGGCTCAGAAGTTTTCGGAGTTTGTCGGCGAGGAAAAGTACAGGGAGTATTTTTCGCAATATCCTGATATTTTGGCAAAAGCGACCATTGATATAAATGCTAATATCTCAAGAATGGTTATTGACGGTCTGTCTTTAATGGGTGG
>JAILHQ010000143.1 GCA_024695725.1 Cyanobacteria bacterium RUI128
AATGGAATAATAATGAACAAATCAGAGAAGCATATTCTGAAATATTTGTATATATTGAGAAGTTAGATAATGAATCGAAATCAGAAAATGAATAATTCTCAAACTATGTGATAAAAATTCTCAAACCACATGGTAATTTACATTCGCCATACCCTCCATTTGCTTATTCTGTCAGTCTTATGGTTATAATGTATTCCTCTCAAAAATGATACTTAATCATTTTGAGTACGCAAACGGAGTCCTTGAGACGCGGCACTATTTCTTTTGCAACGTTTAGTTAAACCATAGTCCGTTCATCTTGCAAAAATATCTTTATTTGGCAAGTAGTCTAAGTTTACCACTGTTATATAACCCCAGGTTAGAATTTTGCAATAGTAAATTAAAAAGCAATTTTTAGATTTAGAGTTTTTCTATTATTTAGAATGGAATTGCTATGATAGAAATAAGACCAAATTGTGTGCAGAATATAAGGCAAAATCTATCCAGACAAAGGTTTGGGGTTTATGGCGGTGGTTCAGCATCACCGACGGAGCCTGTATTTAAAAGTGTTAACGGGAAACAGGAGGTTAGTGATGTGCTGAACTTCTTTGTTGATTCGTTTAACGAGTCTGCAGGTACTGCAGGTCTGACAGGTAAAAAAAATATTTTTGGCAGGTTCTATGAAAATTTATCCCAAAAGATATGGTTATTGCTTCAGAAATATTGTCCGTTAGTGAGGGATACGGAGTTAGAAGTAGTTAAGCAAGAGGATAAGATTTTAGGTTGTTATTCATTATCCTACAACGGGTCCAATTCATATATAAACTTTCTCGCTGTCAGCCCTGATATAAAAGATTCCAAAATGACAGTAAAAACCTTGCTTAATATGGCATTACGTATCTCAGAGAAAACAAAGTCAAAAGGGCTGAATACAATAAGTTGGACAACAGACAAACGAAACCAAAAAGCATACAGATTATTCGACAAGTTCCCTGCAAATAAATATTCAAACGGCGCAGATGTAGATTTTTTCATATCCGTATCCGATTTTGACAGGACACTTAATAAGTACATGCTATAGTCAGGTCTGATATAATTGCAGTTTATACGAAAATCAAAGTTTGTTAGAGGTTTTTTACTGAAAGAGCTTTCCCTTGCAAAAATATCTTTATGGGGTTTAATTCAAATATGCGAGTTACACCGATTACGAGTCCAACTATCCATAATTCGTACTCTTGCCGTAAGAAGGAGCCGACTTTTACGGCTCATCCCGATTTTTACAAATTCAACAGCACAAAATCCTGCTATTTCAGGCGCGGAATGGTCGCCCTTGCCTCAGCCGGATATAATAATATAGAATCACTTTTCTGCAACATCTTCCCCGTAAAAGGTGCGCCTAAAAATATGCTCATCATTGGCATTGGTCACTCTCAGGAGCCGTTTTCATACCTTGCTTCAATAAAAGGTATTGCAAAAGATAAACCGCTGAAATCTCAGTTAAACCTCAATGTTGTTGATTTGCAGTCTAAACCCACAACCGCAGAATTAAAAGATGCTGCTTTCTGTGACCTGTTTGATTATCAGGAATATCCAAAATATGCAAAATCATCTTTTGTCAAAGATTCATTCAGTGACTGGCTCGGCATAAACAACAAACCCGATGTGCACGATCCGATGTTTATATATTTAAACTATGTCAAAAAACCAAAACCGAAAACCTATCGTGACAGGGTGAACGATGAAATATTTGATTTTGTCAGAGAAACCTACGGCAATCATCAAAAAGCAAGATGGGACAGTCGGGTTCAGGATGTTATAAAAGAATATCCCGACAGAAACTTTGATGTTATATCTGCGAATAATGTGCTGCCATACATAGTATCGGAAAACGAGTATATGGAAACATTGTCAAATATAGTGCGTACCCTCAAACCAAATGCCTATTTTATTACAGATCCTTATGAATTTGAAAAACCCGTAAAAGATTCAGGTATCCTTAACCCTCTTACTCAGGTGTATAAAGGTATTTATCAGAAAAAAGTTTAATAGGGAAAGAGTAATAAATCGGATATCAGGTGCTATTTTGTCACCTCGCCGAAGCTCAAAATGTCACCGTCAGCGATTTTTACCTCTTTGAAACATTTTTCTAATTCCTCTTTTGATGCTATATCAAATTCTTTATAATCGGTCAGCGGACGGTACATAGATTGGATTGTCCATGTGTCGTTTTTTAGTGAATAGTGCATATTGCTCTCAGAGAACGGCAATGTATGTTCTTTGAAAACAGTCACATTCGGCACTCTCTTTGTTATTCCGTCAAGAATTTTTTGGAAAATCGGGATAGAATATACTGATGTTCTGAGATGTTTACTTCCCAATATCAAGGCTCTGTCAGGGTTCTCAACCCGTCCGAAAATATTTTCCAAAATATCGTCAACCTTTTCCGAATTGAACAGACTGTCATAAATATGAAACCCTGCCGCTTCGCCCGTTTTGGTGTTAATTACCCCGCCTGCGGTGCAGGTTCTTACGGTATCCGTATAAAACTCGTCTGACTTCAAAACATCTAATCTCGGGTGTTTTATCTTGCTCCCGAACATTTTTTCAACAGCCTTAACCGTTATCATATCAAGCGCCGTCAAATCATGATTCGCACGAAAATCAACATAATCACCTTTTCTGAAACATTCGTCAAAGGTCTTGGTGTTTACAAAGTTTATTCTCGATGTGAAAGATATATCGTTCATACTAAGAATAAAAATGGTAAAAAATATTTTTGTTACCCGTTTTGGCGAACTTCTGACTTATAAAAACAGGTTATAACTCGTCATTTTGATACTGTTTCAATATCCTGAGCGGGGAAGTCATAAATTCTATCGGCATCTTTTCGTCATCATCATACTGCTGCATGTCGGGGTTGTTCCGATAATCGGTCTTTTTAAGATTGTATTGTTTTGACGGGGCATTTATATTTAAATAAATTTCCTGCTGCTCCGGTTTTTGGTCATACTGTATTTCCTGAGCACAACAAGGTAAAACTAAGGTCATAATAACCAAGACCATCCCAGTAAGTCTATATTTTGTAACAGCCGATATCTTATCCATAGAAATCATTCTACATCAAAAACGGATTAAAACCTATTTATCCGATAATATTCAATGCTTTTCTCAAAACTCCGTCATTATTTTCTAAAAGTTCGTTTGCCTCGTCTTTGTCAAGTCCTGATTTGAGCATTGTAATAGCAGTCTTAACTTTCCAGTCGGCATTATCCAAAGTCTGTCGTGCCTGTTGGGTATCAACTTCCGCGAGTTCGGAAACAATCCTTGTTGCTCTGTCTCTCAGTTTAAGGTTTGTCGGCATTACATCTATCATATAGTTTTCGTAAGTTTTACCGGTCTTTACCATTGCGCCTGTTGAAAGCATATTTAGTACCATCTTTTGCGCCGTTCCCGCTTTCATTCGGCTTGAACCTGTTATCGCTTCAGGGCCTACAACAGTACAAATACCGATATCTGATTCATCTAAAATTCTGCCTTTAGGATTACAGGTTATTGCAACTGTTTTTGCTCCTCTCTCTTTTGCCCTGTCCAGTACTCCCATCAAATATTTAGGGTTTCCGCTTGCCGATATAACTACGCAAACATCATCTTTACCCAAAACATTTGCATCATCAAGCCCGAAGCCGTAGTTATCTTCTGCACCCTCAACGGCGTTTCTGATGGCAGTTTCACCGCCTGCAATAAACCCCTGTACCAAATCAGGTTTAACCCCGTAAGTCGGAGGGCATTCTGATGCGTCTAATATCCCGAGTCTGCCTGATGTACCCGCTCCGAAATAATACAACCGCCCGCCTTTTTTGAACTGTTCTGCGATTGTGTCCACAGCTTTTGCAATATTTGGTATCTCTTTTTCTACTGCGAGTGCAACTTTTTTGTCCTCATCATTAATCCTGCGAATCATTTCTTCTGTCGGCAACAGGTCGATGTCTTTTGTGTTCTCGTTGCGTGATTCGGTTATAATTCGTTTTGGGGTGTTGTTACCGTAAAAATATGTTCGGTTGACGGGGCAAATTTGCATAATAACTCCTTGTCGGTTGATATATTTATATATAACCTGTGAAAATATTTTTTGTCAGGTAAATTATTGTTTAGCATTATTGAGGATACTAGGGCACTAGGGCAGGAGGGCACTAGGATAGATTCCGAAATAATGCTTAAAATATAATAATATATACGGCAAAGCCGTAAAAATGAACCTAGTGCCTTAGTATCTTAGTGCCTTAGTGCCGTAAATTATAGTTTATCGGCTTTGCCGATAAACTATAATTTAGAACATCATATTATTCCAACCCCAAAGGTTTTCAGGGTGGTATGTTACATAAACATTTTTGCCGTCTATTCCGTAATCGTTACTCAAAATTGAGCAAATTTGCTGTGTAAGACCTTCGCATGCCTGTTTTGTTGTCGTTCCCAACAGACTAACCGTCAGATATGCACCTTTATCAAGTTTGTTCCCGCCCATATAGAGTGAACATTTGTCCTCAATCTCTGTCATAATGTATGCAGCAGGTTTTGAAAATGCATTCCCGACAGCATTTGTCAGTTTTGACTGTAAATCGTTCTTTTGGGTTTCGTTTAGTTCTATTGTTAGTCTTGCTTGTGTGTATGGCATAATTCTCTCCTTATTTTTTACATATTTATTTTAGCATGAGAAAAAAATATTTTAGTACGACCGTTTCTGTCATAGTCATGTTTTATAGTAAAAATGTGAGGATTAGGGAATTAAGGAATCACGATATGAAAAAAGTTTTAAAAGATTAGGCTCACCTCCTTTCGGGGCGCCGGGGTTTGGTATTTTGTTTCAATGTTCTTTTTTTTAATTTGCCTTTATTTTGCCGAACCCCTTTTATAAAAATTAGTTAAATATAATCGTATCTCTTTGATTTAAGTATTTTATGATGTACCTTTCGCAAACTCTCCATCTCTTCCATATGCGAAAGGGTTTTTATTTGGTATAATATTTTTTAGAGGAGGAGATGCGAAAAATTAGTTGACTAGCAAATTAATTTTTGTTCGCGTTTTAGAGCATGTATGAGGATATATAATAACGAGATAAATTTTGGGAATACTACGAAAACGGTACTCGGAAAAGGTTATCGTATAACTGATGAATACAATGATAACAATATCAGAATCTTGCATAAAGAGTATGATCTTAAGCATGACAGATTCATCAGACAGGATAAGTTTGATGAAAAGGGTAACCCTATTGAAAACTGGTGGTTTGAATATTCTAAAGGGAAACAAGTTGAGCATTTTCAGACTAAAGACGGTGAGTCTTATGTAAGAACAATCATCAACAAGATTGTAGACGGTTTGCAGGTCAGAACAGAAGAATTTGTTTCGGATACTAATCCGAAAAATAATTACCTGTACGAAATAACCCGTAATTATGAAGGGAAAATGCTGAAGTTCTTGTGTAACGGGAAAAGCGTTTTTTAGAAACGGTTTTTGTGGTAGTATAATTAGTAGATTGTGTTAACATCATAAAAGGGGATATGATGGATTATAATGTTGTGAGAGCAAGTGCGGTGAACGCGTTCAGATTTTATAAAAATGACAATGATAAATATAAAAAGGCAATGACCGGTTTTTATACTGAAGGGCAGAAAAACCCTTCCGTTGCAAAAGTGATGCTTGACGACACAATAAAAAGAGGTGTTAAGAAAACATCGGAATTGAGTGATGAGGTAATGAAAGAAACAAAAGAACCTGTTTTCTTTCCTTTAACCGAGCATTATGCACAAATGGCACAGTTCGAGGCACGGTCAAGTATTGCACTCCGTTTGATGAAACAGAGTATTAACGCAACGGAAATTCCTGACGACAGAAACATGAAAGATTTGCCTGAAAAGAAAGCGTTTGAAAAATCGTTTGATGAGTTATACCCTCGTACGGGTGAAAAACGCAGACGAATAATTGATGCTCACCGTTTGGAAATGGATGCGGTTACCCCAAAAGCAAAATGGTCGGATAAGATTATGTATGCAAAAACAAACGCAGAATACAGAAAACTTTATCCGAAATCATTTAATACCAGAATGGCACTAATTATGGAAGGACAGATTAAAGACAATGCTGTCACTAAAAAGGTAAGCGGATTTCTTGAACGGTTTGCCTACTTCCCGTATGTTGATAAAACATTTTCTTTCCTTAAGAAGGTAAAGAAATAATCGCAACATTTTCTATATGGTTTGTATGGCAGAACATATCGAAAGGCTGAATATCTTTGACTGTTCCGCCGTGTTCCGTTAAGTATTTCAAATCTCTTGCGAGGGTTGACGGGTTGCAGCTCACATATATTATCTGTGATTTTGTGAGTTTGAGTGCATATTCAAGTGTTTTTTCGCTACAGCCTTTTCTCGGCGGATCAAGTATCGTTATATCAAAAGTGTTTTCTGATATTTCTTCAAAAAACTTTTCGCTGTCCTCACAGTGTAATTCGATATTTTTAATTCTGTTTGCCGCTGCGACTTCTTTTGCTAAATCTACTGATGCTTTGTTCTCTTCGACTGATACGACTTTCCCTGCAATATCAGCCATAACAAGACCGAATGCGGATATCCCCGCATAAGCATCAAGTATTTTCGGGTTATTAAAATTTGATTTAATATGATTTTTTACATATTTGAAAATATTTTCGGCGCTTTTCGGGTTAACCTGAAAGAATGTATTTGCACCGATTTTGAAGGTTACTCCGCATAAATCTTCTTCGATATATTCTTTCCCGTAAAGGATAATTGTTTTGTCCGACATAATGAGGTTCGTTTGTTTGTTGTTTATATTCACCCCGATTCCTGTTACTTTATCAAACCTGTCGTAGAGTTTGAGTGCAAAGTCTTTTACTTTTTCGTTTGGTTTGTTTGAATTGATTACAAGTATAACGAGGTTATCCCCTGTTTTTGCGGACGAGCGGATAACAACATGTCTTAAAAGTCCTTTGTGATTCTTTTCGTCATAACCCTCTATCCCGTACATCGGTGCGATTTCTCTTACAAAATCAATAATTTCGTCACATATTGCAGGCTGGATAGGGCAGTATTTTATATTCACAATATCGTGTGATTTTGGTTTGAAATACCCTGCAAGTATGCGTTTGGAAACCTGTGTCTGACGGATAGGGTACTGAATTTTGTGTCTGTATTCTTTTATTTGCGGGCTCGGAATAACATCTTTGACTTCAATATCCGTTCCTCTGAAAGCATCTTTTACCATCTCTTTTTTACATTCGAGCTGGTAATCGTAGTCGATAAATTGCAGGTTACACGCTCCGCATACATTGTGCATCGGGCAGAAGGGTTTTACCCTGTGGGGTGATTTTTCAAGTATTTCAACGAGTTCGCCTATCCAAAAGCTTTTGTTTTGTTTGACTATCTTTGCTCTGATTTTATCCTGAGGGCAAACCTTATCAACAAACACAACAGCTCCGTCGTGGTGTGCTATACCTTTGCCGTCTGATGACAATTTCTCGATTACTAATTCAAGTTCCATGGTTATATTATAGCTTAAATAATCTACGGCACATGCTCCCTTGCCACTAAACTATGTTCATGTTACATTTATATTGTGATTTACACATTGGCAATATATGGTATTAGGAGAGAAATAAATGACTGGAAGTAGCACAGCAATTGACTTCCGAGCAATTGACAAAATTCTCGAGAAGTATGAGTACAAAAAATCTTATTTAATCGCTATGTTGCAAAATGTTCAGGAAATCTATAAATATCTTCCTGAAGATGCTATGACATACATAGGTGAAAAGATTGACGATTTGTCACCTGCAACCGTATACGGTGTTGCAACATTCTATGCACAGTTTTCATTAGAACCGAAAGGTAAATATGAAATTAAAGTTTGCGATGGGACAGCATGCCATGTTCGTGGTTCAATGCCTGTACTCAACGCTATAAGAAACAAATTAAATCTTAAAGAAGGTAAACTAACAAGTGATGATGGTTTGTTCTCACTTGAAACCGTAAGTTGTTTGGGTGCTTGCGGGCTTGCTCCTGTTGTTATGATAAATGAAAAGGTTCATCCTCAAATGACATCAGATGCAATAAGCATTATTTTAGATACCCTTTTAAGCGAAGAAAGGGGGCAATAATGGCATTATCAATAGATATTAAAGCAGAACAGGCAAAAGCACAGGAAGCTGTTAAAGCACAAGGTTTGAGAGTTCTCGTTTGTGCAGGTACCGGCTGTGTTGCTAACGGCTCACTTAAGGTTATAGAAAAGTTTAGAGAATTAGGGGCAAGCGTTTCTACATTGACTGATTATGACAAAATGACCATTGTTCCTACCGGTTGTCACGGTTTCTGTGAACAGGGTGTTTTGGTTATTATTCCTGACAAACATGTTACTTATGTTAAAGTTAAGGAATCAGATGTTGAAGAAATTTTTGAAAGCCACGTTAAGAACGATAAACCTGTTGAAAGACTGTTATACACAGATCCTAAATCAGGTGAACATGTTCATAAAAATGATGATATCAATTTCTATGCTAAGCAAACAAGAACCGCTCTTAAAAACTGCGGCAGAATCAATGCTGAAAGCCTTGATGAAGCATTGGCAGTTCGCGGTTATGAAGCATTAGCAAAAGTTATTGAAGAAAATAATCCTGATGCTGTTATCGATACAGTTATCAAATCAGGTTTAAGAGGCAGAGGTGGCGGTGGCTTCCCTACTGGTATGAAGTGGAAATTTACTGCTGCCAACAAAGGTGGTAAGTCTTATGTAGTATGTAACGGTGACGAAGGTGACCCTGGTGCATTTATGGACAGATCCGTTATGGAAGGTGACCCTCACAAACTGTTAGAAGGTATGGCTATTGCAGGTTTTGCAGTCGGTGCCGACGAAGCATATATTTATGTTCGTGCGGAATATCCGCTTGCTATTAAACGATTGAGAATAGCTATTGCTCAGGCAGAAGAAAGACACTACCTTGGTAAAAATGTTATGGGAAGTGACTTCTCATTCACTATCCATATCAAAGAAGGTGCAGGTGCATTCGTTTGTGGTGAAGAAACTGCTCTTATCGCATCTATCGAAGGTGAACGCGGTATGCCTAGACCAAAACCGCCATTCCCTGCAAACAAAGGTTTGTTCGGCAGACCTACTTTGATTAACAACGTTGAAACCCTTGCAAATGTTCCGTTGATTATCCTCAACGGTGCTGACTGGTTTGCATCAATGGGTTGCGAAACTTCTAAAGGTACAAAAACTTTCGCTCTTACAGGTGAAGTTAATAATACAGGGCTTATCGAAGTTCCTATGGGTACAACATTAAGAGAAATCATCTTTGATATCGGCGGCGGTATCAGAGGCGGTAAGAAGTTCAAAGCTGTTCAAATCGGCGGCCCTTCAGGCGGTTGTTTGACAGAAGAACATCTTGATATCCCTATGGATTACGACAGTCTTATCAAAGCAGGCGCAATGGTTGGTTCAGGCGGTCTGGTTGTTATGGCTGAAGATACCTGTATGGTTGAAGTTGCAAGATTCTTTATGAACTTTACCAAGAACGAATCTTGCGGTAAGTGTGTTCCTTGCCGTGAAGGTACTAAGAATATGCTTAAGATTTTGGAAAAAATCGTTAAGGGCAAAGGCGAAATGAAGGATTTAGAAATCCTTGAAGATCTTGCTTATACTGTTAAAGACGGTTCTCTTTGCGGTTTAGGCAAGACTGCTCCTAACCCTGTTCTTTCAACTTTGAAATACTTCAAAGATGAATACATCGCACACATCAGAGATCACAAGTGTCCTGCAGGTGTTTGTACCGCTATGAAGAAGATCACTATCGATCCTGATAAATGTAAAGGTTGTACTAAGTGTGCAAGAACATGTCCTGTTGGAGCTATTGAAGGTACTGTTAAGAACCCTCACAAGATTGATCAGTCTAAATGTATCAAGTGTGAGGCTTGTCTGAACAGTTGTCCGTTCAAGGCAATAGGAAAAGAGTAGGGGGAAATAAAAATGACAGAAGATAAAAAGACATTATTTATAGAAGGTAAGGAAGTAGAATTTACTAACGAACCTAACCTGCTCGAAGTTATCAGAAAAGCAGGCATGAACGTTCCTACATTCTGCTATCGTCCTGACCTTACATCATTCGGTGCTTGCAGAATGTGTGTTGTAGAAGTTGAGTATCCAAACGGAAGAAAAATGATTAACTCATCTTGTACAATGCCGCCTGAAGCAGGTATCAAAGTTAAATTAAATACAGAAAAAACCAGAAGAATTAGAAAAACCGTTCTTCAATTATTGTTAGCAAACCACGACAGAAAATGTCTTACCTGTGAAAGATCAGGTAATTGTGAATTGCAACAGTATGCAGAAGAATACGGAATTACTGATATTCCTTATGCAGAAAAAGAAGATTTTCTGCCGGTTGATCACAGCAGTCCGTCTATCGTTCGTGATGCTAACAAATGTATCCTTTGCGGCGCTTGTGTCAGAGCCTGCAGTGAATATCAACACTCTGTATTAGGTTTTGCAAACAGAGGTTCTAAAACATTGGTTCAGCCTATGAACGGAAAACCGTTAGCAACTTCTGAATGTGTAAATTGTGGTCAGTGTGCTGCAGTTTGCCCAACCGGTGCTTTGACAATCAACTCTCAGGTTGAAGCTGTTTGGAAAGAAATTACAAACCCTAATAAGAAGGTAGTTGTTCAATTTGCACCATCAGTTCGTGTTGCTATCGGTGAAATGTTCGGTTTAGAACCGGGTGTAAATTCTACTGATAAAATAAATGCTGCATTAAGAGCTATCGGTTTTGATTTGGTATTCGATACTAACTTCTCTGCTGACTTGACAATTATGGAAGAAGCTCAAGAGTTCGTTACAAGATTAACTACCGGCGGGACATTACCATTGTTCACATCTTGTTGTCCTGCTTGGGTTCGTTTCTTAGAATTAGAACATCCTGATATGACAGCTCATTTATCGACTTGTAAGTCACCACAAGGTATGTTGGGTGCTGTTATCAGAGAGTATGTTCCTCAATACTATGAAGACATTACTCCTGAAAATCTTGTTAGCGTTTCTATTATGCCTTGTACAGCTAAGAAGTACGAAGCAAACAGAGAACAGTTCAAGATGGCAAACGGCGGTCAGGAAATTGACTACGTTCTTACAACTCAAGAGCTTGGTAAGATGATTAAGTCTGCAGGTATTGATTTCAAAAACCTTGAAGGTCAGCCTGCTGATTCACCGTTCGGCAAATACACAGGTGCAGGTACAATCTTCGGCGTATCAGGCGGTGTTGCTGAAGCAGCAGTAAGAACAGCATATCAAATGGCAACAGGCGATGAGCTTAAAGATGTTGTTATAAACGAAATGCGTGGTACTCACAGAGTTAAAACCGTTGAGCTTGATCTTAAGGGTACTAAAGTTAAGGTCAAAATCGTTAATACTCTCAAGGAAGCTGAAAAATGCATGAGAGAAATCAAAGAAGGTAACGCTGATTATCAAATGCTTGAAGTAATGGCTTGCCCTGGCGGTTGTATCAACGGTGGTGGTCAACCATTGAGCCACAATGATTCTAATATCAAGGAAGAACGTGCTCAAGGTCTTTATACCGACGATGCTACGGGTCAATGGAGAAAATCTCACGAAAACCCTGATATCGTTGATATTTATGCTAAACACCTTGAAAAACCAAATTCTCACAAGGCTCATGAGTTGTTACATACAACTTATTCCGACAAGAGAAAAGGCTGCTATATTTCAGCCGGTGAGTAAGGTTTAGTTTTATAAATGAAACAGGGTGCCGATAAAACGACACCCTGTTTTTATGTTATCAATTATTATTTTTATTCTGCCAATAGGGTTTCAGGTTTGATGTTCATGTTGTTCAGTCTGGTTGCTGTGTCAGTTGGGTTCTCAATAGAGACTTTGCCTTGAGATATGAGTTTCGCTCTTTGTTTATATGTTCTCGGGTAAAGTTCTTTTGCTGAGTCTGTAATAGCTTTTTTTGCTTCCCTGAAACCTTTGCTCAAATGAACTTCCAACATTGATTTGTAATAATTAAGTCTTTGTGAAATTCGGTTTATCGGATTGTCTTCAACCTGAGAAAGGTCGTGCAAATAATCTTTCTTTGCACGTCTCATTACCATTTGGGTTTCCATTGGCTTTTCTGTCCCAATTTGTCCCAGCTTGACAAGTTCTCTTTTGCAAGCTTTTGTTCTTGACTTCCCTGCAGCAACTGCAGCTCGGTAGACTGTTTTGTACACTTCAGAAGTGGCTTCTAAACCCATTGGTTTCATATTGTATCTCCAACCATTTTACACACATATTTATAAACGTAGTATGTATGCTTAATTTGACTATTTATTGCTAATGTTTTGCAATTCTTAATAATATCAGTATAAAATAAAAAAAGTTAAAATAAAATGCTTGCAAAATAATTATGCTTAGGTTAGAATAGGTTTACAGCCGATGGGAGCGTAGCTCAGTTTGGTTAGAGCGCATGCCTGTCACGCATGAGGTCGCGAGTTCGAGCCTCGTCGTTCCCGCCATTTAAAAGAGATATCGAAAGATATCTCTTTTTTAGTGTTCCAAACTCGAACTCACGACCTACGGTCGCTTCCTCTATTTGCTCCATTCTGTGATTTAATAAATATTGTATATTTTGATGTATTTTTTCAGGACAGTGTATCTGTACGGTTAATAGTACTATTTTGCCACAAATCGGCTGTTGTTAAAGGGCTTGGCGGTTGGAAGTAACCAACGAATAGTAACATAGAACAGTCCTGAAAGTCCATATTTTGAACCAACGAGTCTGATTAGTGAGAAATTGCGTCCTAATTCTGTCCTTAAAAGGGTTTTAGCGTTTTTGCACCTTTTCGGTATTTTGTACGCTTGAAAGTACTATTCGTTGGTTTTGTTGTATTAAAATTTTATTGTTTTTTAAGTTCAAATTTTTCTTGGTCGGAAATTTTTTGCAAAAGGTCGGAAGTCAAAATTTATTGTTTTTCATTATCAATAAAAAACGCATTTAGCAAATCTGCATTTTGTTTTAAGTTTTTAATTACAGGTGTGAGGTTATAACATTCTTCTATTTCAGGTTGATTGCTAACAAAATAATCAACTATAACGGCTATATTATAAACATTTTCTGCCCATTTACTAATCTGCTTAAATTCTT
>JAILHQ010000145.1 GCA_024695725.1 Cyanobacteria bacterium RUI128
CTTTACTTGCATAATTGTTAAGACAATTACCATTACAATAATATTCTTTTATATCATCTTCATAATTACTTAAATCTACACTTATTGTTGTCATTCTTTTATCCTTTCATTGCTCTTGCAAAATAACCTATTAAAAAACCAATAGAATAAAACACCATATTAGATAAGTTTAATGTGAATATTTGTTTTGCTACTTCTGACATTCTGTATCCTCCAATAGTTCTTTGTTCTCGTATATATTGCCGATTACTTTACAATCATTAATTTCGGCATATTGAAAATCATTTAATGGTTTTTTCAGAAAAGAAGCATATTTGTTGTTAAAATAAATAATTGCTTTTTGTTTTCCAATATCCTCAAATTCATATTCGCATATATCCCCCTCATAAATAAGAGTTCCGTTCTTGTCTTTTAAGCCTGTGGACTGCATAAGTATGTACTCTTTACTGTCTAAAAGACTGCCAAAACAATCCGCATAAATAATTTCAGGTTCACCATACATACAATCATAAGTGTTTTCTGCTCCATATATCATTCTCGACTTATCGTATTCAGGCATATACCAAACCCTAAACTTAAATCTATCTTTCATCCTACTCCTCGCTTTCTGATTCAAGCCATTGTCTGATAACTTCTTTGCAAATAGGTCTTTCTTTTTTGCATTGCTCTAAACTGGTTAAACAATGGCTGCATTTGAACATTAACATTACATTCACCATATCTTTTATCTTCATATTTTTTATTCGCTCATAATTGTTCATTCTTCTGCTCCTTCAATTTCGGTTACAAGTTTTTTTAAGTTCTCATAATCTGTCAAGTCTTTTATTTTTGACAAAGTATCGCTTTCTCGTTTTTCTAATACAAATTTTAATGCTTCACAATAGCCTGCGTTCCAATAACATCTTGCAACAGAACGACTACCACTTTCTATTTTTCGTAAATATTCTGCTTGCTTATATTCTTTTTTTATATCCTTTTCTGTTCTCATCTACTCTGCTCCTATAACTTCGTTGATTTTGGTTAAAATAATATTTTGAAGTTTTATTTCACAAACAGTTTCTTCGTTTATATCTGAACAATTATCACAATCATAATCGCCATAAGCACAACCCAAACTTAAATCTAACTTTTTAATTAGTTCCCTTATCTCTTGCAGGGCATCTTCTAATTTTCTGTTTTCAGCCGTTATTCTTATACTTTTCTTTGCAAGTTCTGCTATTTGTATGCTTGATAAACCTTTGAAATAACTATCTTCTAATGGTCTTAATCGTGCTTTCAGTTGTTCGTTTTCTGCCTGTAATTTATCGCATTTTTGCTCTAATAGTTCAATATCTCCAACTTTATAAAGTGTTAAAATTTTAGTTATATCAGGTCTTTGAAATACTTTTAGGCTCTCTTTAAGTTCAAAATTTTCTGCCTGTAATCGTTCGTTTGCTTCTGATAATTCTGCTATACGCATTATCATCTGTGATTTTGTTTCTATTACTTTATCCATTATCTACCTCTTGCTTTCTTTCTCATATCTACTATTAAAGTTAGGTTCTTTTCTTGTAATATTCAGATTTCTCCATATTTGTAGGGCGGTATTTTGAATTGTGAATATAAAAATTAAATAACCCCGCAATCTGCGCCCTAACATTTCTTGCAAATTCGATATTTCCCATTATTGTAACCCCTCTAATGCTTCTTCTATTGTTATTTGTCTTGGATCAGGTCTTTGTATTATCGGATATTTTTCTGCAATAACCTTAGAATGTAATAATTCGGTTAATGCACAAATATACAACCTCAACCTGTCTATTGATAAATCTTTAAATTTTTCTTGTATTTGTGTTTTAGTCATATTCTGAATGTTTCCTATTAAAAATTAGTTTCCAACGTGAAATTTTATATTTATTCTCAAATTCTTCGTCCGTAAGGTTTTTATTGCCCTGAGTTCCACTTGTTCGTGGCACTTTATACTCATTAAAATAAGTTTTTGTTCTATGCCATGGTCTTTGTACCATTTTGGATTTTTAACATACGCTTGGTATTGTATATAGTGGTGTAGGTCATATTCCCCATGGTCATAATCGAGCAAACTTTTCAGTCTAATCTTATCTAGCCGTCCGTTTTTGCGTAGCGCATAAACTGAATCGTTCCACTTTTTGAGTTCTTTTGCCATATCCTTATTGCGCTTCATCTAACAACCCTAATTGTTCTGAATGTTCGTGTAATACATAGACACAATATTTTTCCCCCTCAACAGGTCTAGTTTCTATGTCATACCCCTTTTTACGTAATGTTTCTATTACTTTTTGCGGTGCAGGGATATATTCTCTCACAATCTCCATTGTTGATAATGGTTTAAGTCGTAATAGTCTTAGAAGTTTTTCCCATTGCTTCATCTTGTCGTCTCCAATATTCATTTATTATCTTTTCGTATTCTTCAGGTGTTAAATTTAGCGCTCTTAGCAATCTTTTCCACCGTTCATATTCCAACCACATTCCAATACCCTCTTTGTTATGTCATAATGTAAACTTATTTCCCCACCCGACGGTTTGCCGAGAAAGAAATTTTTAACTTTCTCAACAAACACGAACGGGTAGTTGCTCAACTTTCCGTTAGTCTCCCTAGAACGGTGGACTATTATTCCATAATCCGCCATATTGTACCAATCTCCTGAACCTGAAATAGAATATAAACTCGGACTTTTTTCTCCGTCAGGTTTACGAGGGTGCGCAACAAAGATTATTAAAATATCCAACTTTTTAGCCAACATGGATAATTTAGCCAACATTTGACCGATATATAAATCTTCACGATTATTAGTGAATTTGTTATTTAATCGGTTGTATGGATCTATAACCAGTGTTTTTATACCATATCTTTTAATTGCAAGTTCGGTTTCTTCGCAAATTTCATCAACTGTCCATAATCTATCAATATCAAAACTGTAAAAATGGTCATTGATAAAATCGTAATTATCCCCCAATATTTCATCATCTTGTTTTAATTTATAAAATGGTTTCTGTGTGTACATTTCCAAAAGTGTAATATATCTTGTGGCAATTGTACTTTCAAAAGATGCAACCAAATGTCTTAAACCATACTGTTTTGATAAATTTATTAGTAAATTATCAACAAATGTTGATTTACCTCTGCTTGGGTAACCTGTTACTATCATCATATAACCGGTGCGTAATTTAATTAGATTGTCTAAATTTGCCCAACCGGTAGAATAAAAATTCTCGTCTTTGCCATATACGTAATTGCATATTTCATCCAATTGGTCATAATAAGAAATTATCCCTTTTGGAGATAATGTTTCTGCATTCTCTATGAATTCAGTTAAGTTATCTCCTGCAACCAATACATCATTTGCATCTTTGTACTGCTTCCAATTAACAATTTTGCAATTCAATTTTCCTAATCGGTCTAGCAATGTTTGTTTTAAAATATCTCCATTTGCATCATTATCAACTGCAATTACGTGTTCTTTGAACCTGTCTACAAACTCATAGCAATTTTCAATACATTCAAGTTTCTTTTCTTGTGCGCCCTGTGGAACGCTAACCGCATTGATACCAACTTCCGCTAAAGATAATACATCAACTTCTCCCTCAACCCATATCAGGGTGTCGGTATCTTTTACATTATCCATACCAAACAATGTGCTTTCGGCATCTTTTTCTTGCCTAAATGTCTTTTTGCCATTGCCTAAATTGGTGCGGTATTTTACATTTGTTAGTTCCCCATTTTTATAATAAGGGAATATGATTTCTTTTTTGTCGTTTATACCTATTTTGTACTCAATCAGGGTTTTTTCTGATATACCACGTTTTTCAAAATACTTAATAAGCGGGTTTGTGTTTTCTGCCCTTTTTGGTTCTTCCGGTTTTTTATAATTACGTTTCTTCTCGTATTTACTACGATAATAAACAACCCCATTCTTACCGCAATGATGACAGTTATATAATACTGCGGTATCAGTATAAGTAACCGATAAACATTTGTCGTCTTTATTTTTACGATCAGCAGAACACCATGGGCAAGTTTGTTTACCTGACTTAGTTAATGTTATTCCAAGTTTTTTTAATTTGTCTTGATATTCCATTAGAACGGTCTCCATTCGATATCGTCAGGTACACCCCAATTAGGTTGGTGTGCTTTTACTTGTTCTTGTGCTTGTTTTATACACCAATTGTCTGCCCTGAAATGGGCATAATGATTTTTGCCAATATAACCTTTTGCGGTTGGACTTCCTTTTGCAAGCCAATTGTCTAAAAGTTCAATTGCTTTGTGCGTTACTGCATCTCCGAATTTTTCAATAAGTTTGTCATATTGTTTTTCGGTAAGATTAACAAACTCTATGCCGGTAATTTCTTTGCGTGGACTATCATCATCTTTTGGTCGCCCACCCTTTTTACCGTCTTTATATTTTTTATTGTTCGCCTGAATTAACGGTCTTGCTAATGAATATATCATTTTAGGCATTCCGGTTAGATCAGTTTCTTCTTCTTCGTTTAAAGCAAGATTCATAATTGCTCTATATGTTTTTGCTTGTTCCTTTTGGCTCAACTCGTCTATTGCTTCAAAAAAACTTCTATAAAAAATAAAACTATCTCTTGTCATTGTTTTTTTTATCCTTTTGGTATTCCCACGGTGCGAACAAGGGCAAGGACTGCACTTTTCATTTGGCATATTTGGTGCTTGTCGCTGAAATACTTTTGGTACTCACACCCCTCACATACGCAATGTCTGTTATAACAGTCTATTGCCGTTTTGTTCCACCTTCTTATGTTTCCTTCCGGTTGACGAAATAAAATACTCATTAAAACGGTATTTCCTCATCACTTAAATCAACTTCATCAGTTGTTGTTTGCTCTTTTTGTGTTGTTTCAGTTTGTTTTTGCGGTTTAAACATTGAAACTCTCCAAGTTGGCGCATTTTCTTTGTCAGACCTTTGCTCTTTTGGTATCGGACTTATTGAGAATTTAACCCCTTTTAAATTAGGGCATAATTCTTGAATATCCTCATTCAATGCGATTGAAATACTTTTTAATTTGCCCTCGTCGTTCTTTTTTGTCCACCCACTACCTATGATTGTCATAAGTTCTCCTTTCTTTTTGCTTCGCCACCCCTGAAGTTTTAGGGAAAGCAGAGGGGGTACACAACCCCTCTGCTATTGTGTTTAGACAACACATTGGCATATATAACTAACTTATATTGTCGTCTTTCCAATTTGTCTCATCAGGGATATTAAACATATCCTCTGATATTTGAGATTTTGTTGTATTATCCATGGCTAACGCTTTTTGTAGTTCTACCGATTTTGGCAGAAGTTTAGCCAACTGAATAAGAACAGTTTTCTTACACATTGAATCGGTATCAGTTACCCATGGACTATTTTCATCAAAGTGCGGTTCGCACTTTTCATAGCGTTTTGTTGTTTCGTTGTATTTGTTTGTTATATAAGTCTTTGAATGTTTTTTGCCGTGTTCGATACATTCTTTACGACTCATAACCTTAAATACATTACCGCCGTTTGATAAAGTTGCTATTGCATAATAGCCAATTGCTTTACCCCTGTCGCCTAATTTCGGACAATGGTTCAAGTATCTATTTGTACCGTAGTTATATTCGAATACGTCATTTTCATAAACTGTATGCATATCTATTGAGATAGCACTTCCGTGTCGGTAGAATAGTTCAATATATCCTTTATATCCAATTTGGAATTGCGCTTCGGTTTTCTTTACCCATACAGTTTTGCCGTCCTCATTTTTAACCTTTTTAGAGTTGGTGTATGGGATAATATACGCTTGCCCCTCGATATTAGGTTCGAGTCCGAGTTGTGCAGATTGAAATATTGCGCCTAAGATACTCGCTTGAGTACATTCTGCAAGTTTCGGGTTATTCCGTATTGTTGTCAGTGCAATTCTGCATAAGCGTTCAGCGTCCATGAATTTTGGTAATGCTTTGCCAAGTTCATCGACCGACTTATTGATTGCTTGGTATATAGTTAATTTAGGTTTGTTTTCTTGCGCTTTAACCTGCGCTTTTACAGTTGCTAGATTTGCCATTATGCCACCTCATATTCTTTATTTTTGCCAATTCTTAAAACTTTGAACTCTGATACTGTTTTATATTCGTCTGCGATTTCAGGGCGTTCCGCTTTAAGTCTTGCTTTGTCAATATCACTTCTGCTTTGAAGTTTGTTTGTGATCAGATATTTAGGGGTTTTAATGCCGAGGTTATCTCCAATAACCATTTTAATATCGTTTTTATGTTGCGAGATTTCAGCTTCAATATCTTTCTTTTGAGCTTCTAGTTCTTTAACGAGAGCAACCTTTGCTTCAAAATCATTAATAGCGACTTCACTTCTGTCGTCAGCAGGGTAAAGCTCAATCATTATATCGCTATCTTGTGGGAACATTTCTGCAAGTGTTTCATCATCATTAACAGAGACTTTAGGCGGTGTATCGGTTAGAACATAATTTTCCCAGAAGTCTTTTGCGGTCTCAACCATTGAATTAAACAAGTCTGCATCAAATTCAATAGGTTTTGTTTTGAATGATTGACCGCCAATAAGAACTGCAATATGCCCTACTTTACGTCCTGTTATGCCTAAATACCACATAACTTGTAAAATATATTCTTGCGGTATTTCGTCAGCTTCCCATTCTTCCTTTTTATATACAGAAGCGGTTTTGCATTCCAAAAGTTCGTCTGTCCCGGTTACAATGCGGTCAATATGCGCAACCATATACGGATATAATGGGTGCTGATACATTTTAGGAGCTTTTCTTACCGCTTTACCTGTTTCTTCTGTGAACAGATCCGCGACAAATTGTTCTAAACGTGTACCCATTCTAACAGCTTCGTTATCTGATAAATCGGGCGCAGGGATCTTCCCTGTTTTTTGCGCCCATACTTGTAATGGTGTACCCCAACGAGATAAACCCATTACTTTTGCTATTTCTGAACCGCCTATATATGAATTGCGGTTTGTTACTACGTCATTGTGTGATACTGTTTGTGTTGCCATTTTGTTGTCCTTTCTTAATTACTTACCCCAAGTCCAAGCGATATAGTTTTCATATATCCACTCTTGACGGAGTTCTTCTTCTTCCTCTAGTTCTTCTGCCGATTTACTGACAGGGAGATTGTCCGGGTGTGTTAGCCATTCTGTTTCTTGATTGCTTTCCCAACTTGACATTTTATTGCTCCTTTCTGAGTTTGATAAACTCTGCAATTGTTGCAACTACAAGTAAAATTAGTGATACTGTTAACAATTGAGCGCCAATTAACTGAATGATTATATCTTGCATTTTGATCCCCCCTCTGGTTGAGTAGCCAACATATAAAGCCTGTCAATGTCTGCAACTGACTTTATGCGGTTGTCTAGCATCTTGTTAACCCTGTCTTGAATACCTTGGAGAGAGTCTAAATTACCTGTTGCAAAATCGTGGTCGATTAAAAACTGTGTTGCTTTTCTTATAAGCAAGTCCATTTTTGTCGCTATACCGATTTGTTGTTTTTGTTTTAGTTTTCGTTTAAAATCTAATATTTTCATTTTGCTTCCACCTTTCCTTGAAATCTCTCAAATTCTGATGCCGATAATCTACACGCGTTGGTGTGTAAACCAATAAACATTTTTACTTCTTCAAGGGTAATGTATGCAGGTTTCGTAGTTTTCCCGGCCGTGTAATAGTAAGGCCCGAATAAATGTTCAAAAGCACAGAGTCTTGAATAAAAGATTTTATAATTCTTTTCTGTGATGTCATTCATACCTACTGCCATTGTTGCGAATGGTAATGCATACGCAACAGCTTTGTTTCTTTTACTTCTTGTTTTCTTTTTGTAGTTCTCAACCTTTGAGAAATCGTAAGTCAGTGCCATTTTGTGTTGTCCTTTCTTTTCTTGTGTACTTTTGTAAATTTGCAAGCCACGCTCACGCATATTTAAGCGTGTTTGTAGTATTATTTTTGTGTAAAGGAAGCTCACGGAGTAGGAGTTTTAACTCATTTCCGTGAAACTATGCGATTTGTCGCTTAGTTTTCTCCTCTGCGTACAACTGCATAAATAAAGACCGAACTCTTGTATTCAGGTCAAGTTTACAATCTTCTTTAAGATAGCGAACTATTTCCTGTAAATCTTGACTAAGTCTTATTTGATACATTGCACTCATCAACTGTCCTTTCGCTTGTTTGAGTTCATACTGTATTATTATTGTAATACATTTGTAAGAATAATGCAAGTGTATGTAATAAAAATATTTACAATCTGTAATAATAGTGTAAGAAAAGTGTAATAATGCAACATTCAGAAATTTTATCAACTATACAATCATCTATTAAACATAAACCTACTCAACAGGAGTTGGCGGATGCTTTAGGTTATAATTTAGGCACTATTTCTGCGCGTGCTGCACGAAACAGTAATTATTCAATTGATGAAATAAAAAAACTTGAAGAATGTTTTGATTGTAAGATTTTAAGTTTTAATAAAGATGAATATGTTAATTCTCTTGCAGCAGCTCTTGCTGCGGACTATACAAATAAGCAAATGTCTAGTGATAGCATAGAAGTTGATTATTTCCCGGATGTTTTCGGTAGCTGCGGAAACGGAACATTTGTTTTATCAGAACAAAAAGAAAAAATTTTAGTCCCGAAGCGACAAATTGAAAACTTTAGTCCAATAAAACAGTATTCTGTTATAAACGCATACGGTGATAGTATGATGCCATACATCCAAGACAAGGATGAACTTATTGTTGAACACTACGACAACGAACAAATAAAAGATAACAGAGTTTATGTGTTTCGGATCGGCGACAAGTTCTTTATAAAACGTTTAGTTTTAAATATTAATCAAGTCGTTATAAAGTCTGATAATACAATGTATGAACCGGTTATAATTAAAGGTCCAGATTTAGAAGATTTCCAAATAATAGGCAAAATTGTAGGACTTTTCCGGAGAATGGGGTAATGAAAGACTATCATAATTTATTTGAGTGTTCGTGTGGGAAGTTTCTTCCGTTTGGCACAAAGAGATGCCCACATTGTGGTTATGACTATACAAATATTGACAAATCAGAGAAAAAATTTCTATTCGAAAAGTTTTATATGGGATTTTGTTTTGTATTTCCATTTGTTGCGTTGAGTTTTTTTAAACCTAGTGCGTTTGAATGCATAGGGGAACTAACAGTAATATTTTTACCGTTCTTACTTTATTTTACGTTTATTTGGTATAACGATTCAAAAGAGTTTTCTAAATATCGTAAAACTATTTATGAAATATTGGATAGAGAAGTAGAAAAAGAAAATAATTAACTTTTCATTCTCATTATCATTTTCATTGTCATAATACATTAACATTTACATTATCATTTACATTAGGTTTTTTTTAGTTGTCTTATTAAAATAACCTATGGTTATTTTTATTAGTGTTAAAGATGTAAAAAGATACCCCAAAACACTTCATATTGTGTGGGCAATATTCTATAATAGAATTGTGGTACGAAGTACGAGTTGAGTAACTTTTAGAGTGAAAACGCTAGTTAGTCGTCAGGGCGGTAGTTCTATGTCCTAAAATGTGAGGGTAGTGTATGGAATGTTGTCAGGTATTATTTAGACCAAATGAACGCTTCATTTTATATCCTACACGAGAGTTTAAAGACCGGATACTTCAGCACGGAATATGTCCGAAGTGCAACGCTTGGATAGTAGAACTCATAGAACAAAGATACGACGGAAAAAGATTTATAACGAGGGCAACAAAGTCTAAAGCACTCAAATTGTATAACCGGTATGAATCAGAAATAAATAAATCAGCCACGCCAAAAAAGATTAAACAGGGAAACAAATCTAACATGGCTTGGAAATATGGGGTAACAGTCCCAATAAAAAATGGTTATAATGTGTATTCGGTTGATTTCAACGGTACAAGAGAAAAGATTAAATAAATAAAATATCAAGCATAAGATGTCAGAAATTTACTTCAAACAAAGTGGGGACTCACTATCCAAAACTATAACCCCACTTTTATTTTAGACTTATACTTCCTTTACACTATTCTTCAAATTATGTGTTAGATTTGAGAACCCCTATATTTTAATTTTTGGGGTATGCATATAGGGGTTTTTTATTTTGTTCAGAGCAATATTCAGATACCTTTTATTACTCCCGCAGATTTTATTAGATGCAATTATTTATATAGTTCTTGAGAGAAAAGAAATAGTAGGGTTTGAATTTATTTGCACAAAACAGGCAAATGAGAGAAAAGAAGATATCAGACGGCAAGTCCTGAAGCACTATTTGCTTCAATGTTATAAACAGGTTTACAAAAAGAATGAAAAAGAATGAGAAAAGATTGGATAAAGATAAAAAACTATTATCTCGCTCACGAGATTTCATTAGAAGAATTATCGAAAAAATACAAAGTATCGACAAGCGCAGTAAATAAGCATTGTAGACTTGAAAAATGGGTTGAGCAAAAGAACGCAAAAAAACAGGAAATTGATAAAAAAGTAGCAGAAAGAGTAATAAATCAAGAAATTGATAAAAAAGTAAGAGCGAACGAAAAACACACTGAATTATATAATAAAGGTTTAGAAGTTGCAGAACTTCTCCTGAATACATATTTAGAAGAATTGAAATCAGGCAAAAAAACCAAAAAGGCAAATGCTTACAATTTAGATTTTGTTATGAAAGCAATTGCTAACGCACAAAAAGGTCAGAGATTATCATTAAGAATTGATGACAGTGGAGAGTTAGAAACCAACAAAGAACCTGAAGTTTTTTGTATTAAGGGTTTAGACGTAGACAAGATTTAGAGGTAAATAAATTGAGTTTTGAATATATTGTAGATAAACAAACTAAAAAACTTAATAAAGACCAAGAAGATTATTGCATCAAAAGAGTTGTTGATGATTTTGAGCAGTTCGACCGTAATCGAAGTGTTAATACGGCACAAGCGCAAGAAGTAATTAACGAAGTTTTCTTCAAAAACAAACCCAAAGCATCAACCGATAAAAATGAGCGTTGGAAATCTAAAATAAAAATGTGTAAAACTTATATGTTTTATCAGGTATTGAAAGCGTTTATTTGGAAGAATGTATATGCAAATGTTAATAGTATGTTTGATGTTTCCGGAGAAAACCTAGAAGCAAACAACGATAGTAACAAGCAAAAAGCAATGCTTGTTGATATCCTCGAAAAAATGGAATTTCAAAAAACTTGTGATAAAGTTATTGATAATGCTATTCTCTATGGTGAAATGATTTCAATGTCTGCTTGGAAAAAGCAGTCAGAAGAAGTCAGGAGACCAATTAAATTTACCGACCTTTTGAACCAAGATGTATTGGCAGAGCGTTTAAAAGGTCATTTTTATTGGACAACTGAAAAACCGATATACGATAACCCTTATGTATATCCTGTCAATCCTGCCAATTTTGTTTATGACGTAACACAAAAAGATAATTGGGAAGAATGCCCTAAAATATATAGAAGTTGGAAAACACCAAATGACATTATAAATAACAAGTTTTATAACATCAAAAAAGAAGATAGACAGGCTATTCGTGATTTGGTAAAACAATCAGAACAAAGTGAGTCGCAACGTGATGAAAGTTTGCAAAAAGAAGATGTAAATGGCAGAACTGTTGAAGTTTTAGAACATTGGGGCAATTTTACGCTTCAGGACGGAACTGTTTTAAAGAATTGGCACATTGTAGTTGTCGGCAAAAAGTTCTTAGTCCGTTTTGCTAAAAATAATCGTATCTTAAACCCATTTAGTTATGGGGCATTTGTTGTAGATCCGGAAACAAAACGAGGGATAAGTCCGCTTTATTGCGTATTAGACTTAGCGCATACGCAAGAAGATTTAATGAACCGAACTGTTGATATGCAGTCATTATCAGAAAACCCACCGCTTTTAGCACCTGAGGGGTTCTTTGATGAGGAAGAAATCAAACTTTATCCGGGTAAGATTATAGAATACGAAGATAATTTAAGTTCAACAAATGCATTCAAACAAGTTGAATTTAACAATACAGTATTCTTGAATGATATCACTTATATTTCTGATTTAATGGCTGAAATATCGGGCATATTCCCGAATATGGCGGGCGCAGATGAGAGCAGAGCAAAAACTGCAACCGAAATATCAACAAAAGCACAGGGGCAATTGACTAGATTATCAATGTTGATTGATATTATAAATCAAGACTTTGTAATTCCGGTTGTTAAAAAAGTTGCCAAATTATGTGCTGATTTCAAAAGTGGTACTGAAAACATATTGATTGATAAAGGTTCAGATAAGGAAATTATACAAGTTGATGACAAAGTTAGACAAGCAGAATATAGATATACTTATTCTGATAGAACGGCTACAACCGAAAGAAGCAATAAGGCTGATATTGTTGTTAATGCTTGCAAAGAATTTGCACAATTCATACCGTTAAACGGTCAAGAGTTGTTTACGTGGTACATGGAACAAAAAGACGTTGAAAATCCTGAAAGATTTTTGCAAAACCAAAACTTAATGCCGGTTGAAATGCAAGATGCCTTAATGCAACGTCCTGAATATCAACAACTTGCGCAAGCAATTGAAATGCAAAAAGAGAATGAAGCATCACAAGAACCACAACAATTTAATTCTGATGCAAGTATACCCGAAGCACAACCAATGGAGTAGTGAATGAAAGATATTGAATTTTATCAGGCAAGATATCGTGATGATCTTGCTAATTCAGAAGTGTATGAACTTATAAAAGAACAACAAATTGAAATGTTACTAGAATATGCCACTACCAATATAGACGAAAAAGAGTTCAAAGGTATGGCTAAACTAATCGCTAAAACAGGCGGTTGGAAAAAAGATTATAAGAAGAAATTAGAAATCAAAAAGAATGAGGAGAAAAGATGATGACTGAAACTATCGAAACGAACGCAGATACTTCAATGGAAGTTGAAACACAACAAGAGCCTACCACTGATGTAGACACCTCTAACAATGATGTAGTAAACGACAGTGAACCTGCTGAAACGCAAAATGTCGAAGAACCTGTTGAAGAAGTTACCGAGGGAAAATACAAGACACTCGACCAAGCAAACAAAGCATACGCCGACCTTGAAAAGAAACTTGGGGAACAATCAGCAGAATTGGGCGAATTAAGAAAAATGCGTGATGAATACAACGCAGAAAAGGAACAAAAACAAGCGGAAGCACTACAAAACGCTCAAAATAATGGTTTTAATTCAGTTGTTGAATATGAAAACCATACCGAACTTGTTAATTTTGTTGCTGACGAATTTGAAAAGAATATTGCAGAATGTTCTTATCCTGAAGAAGTCAAAAACTTAATCGACCAATACCGTATAACTCCGAATAAAGAAATTCTTAAAACAATTAAGAATGAATTTGATGTTGATACTGTTGAAAATATCGCACTTGCTTCCAAAGAAAAAGAAAATGAACTTCAACAACGTGTGTATGATGAGGTTAAGGCATCAGCAAGTGAATATTTAAACAATAGTGTCAATAAATATGCAGATAGGTTTAATAACCCTGCATTTGCCGAATTATATGGAGAAGCATTTAGAGCGTACGGTGTCAGACTTGATACTGATAAATTTGTTAATCTCATGGACTCTTACGAAAACTTCATTATTAAATCGGCAGGTCTTAACAAAGGTATTGCCAACGATAACATCAATGCAACTGATGAAATCGCAGGTCTTACCAACGCAGGTAGAAATACCCAAAACGCTTCAGAAAGAGATATTTTATCAATGTCTGATGCTGAAATGCGTAGGGAAATACTTAGTAAAATTTAGAAAGGATACTTAAAATGTCAGTAGAACAATTTATAAAAACAACCATAGATACACATTTTCGTAAGTATATCTATGAAGAATTAGTAATCGGTAAACTTGCACATACTGATTTTAAATCAGGTGTGAAAAGAGGGGACGAAGTTGATGTTATTATGCCGGCTATGGTAACTTTGTCAGATTATGACGGTTCAGATTTGGCAGATCCGGAAATGGCTACAACTTCTATCACTAAAGTTAAAATCAACAAAGGTAAATCATTCCACTTTGAAGTTGATGAAGTTGTTAAAAAGCAAATTGAAAATGCTAAAAATAACGACGAAAAATTAAGACTAGCAACTGAATACGCAAAAGATGCAACTAAACAATTCTCAGCAGGTATCGACGGTGCTTACGGTAATCTTTATACTAGAGCAGGTCATTACCTAGATAATAGCGGTTCTGCAATCACTCTTGATGCAGATTATGCTAAAGAAATCTTGGCGTATATGCAGGCTGAATTCCAACGTGGAGACGGCAAAGGTCATACAAATTGGGTAGACGGTCAAATGGTTGCTATTGTTCCACCTGAATATCAGTTCTATTTAGGCAAACTTGATGAACTTAAATATACTGAATCAGGTCAAAGAAAAACCGAAAAAGGTTTTATCGGAAGATTATGCGGTTGGGATATTCTTGTATCTAACAACATTGCACAACCTGAAAGCGGTGTTTTCTATCCTTTATTTGGTTATAGAGGGAAAACACTTGCAGGTGGTGTATCTTCTGAATTAAATACAATGACTTATATTCCTGATAAGAAGTTTAATACTTGTTATAAAGGATATGGTTTGTATGGTGTAAGCGCACCTAGAGCAGACTTCTTAGGTACTGTTAAGGTATCAGCACCATTACAATTATCAACTAGAAATTAAACTTACAGCAATTTGGAAAAGCACTCTCGGGCGATTTTCGACCAATCGCCCTTTATTTAAAAGAAAGGATTTTAAAAATGGCAAGAGATGAAATAACGGTTCAACTTCCTGTTTTAGATAACTCTCAATCAGTAGAAGTTGCTAAAGTAACAAAGCAAGCCGTAACACAAGCAAATGGCATTTTGCTGAAAAAGGCTTTTGTTAATAAAAATAATTCATTGCAAATTAGCGTTGAAAACACAACCGGCGCAGGTTCTACCCCTGCTGATAGTGTTGTAACTATCAAAGCGGGTGGACATTACCCAAATTCTATGTTGGGTGATTTAGCCGTTACAGTTGAAAAATCTGCAATTACTGTTATTGTTATTGACGATATTTCAAGATTTGAAGATGAGGACGGCAATATTGCCTTAAACTTCGCATCAGGTTTCACCGGAAATATTTGGGCAGTTGCAAAAAGAGCAGGTCTTGTACCGGCATCATAGGTGTAAAGAGGGGGAAACCCCTCTTTTTTAATGAATAGGAGATATCCATGGAACAATATAGATTAAGATTTAAGCCAACAGGAAATATATTTGTATTACCTAAAGACGTTGCAGTTGATATATTGCGCAACGATCGTGGTAATTATGAAATTTTAGACAAAGATTTTGTTGATGAAGAACCAACAATTAAAACCGAAGAAAAAAGTATTTTTAATAAGGTTGTTCAAGAAGAAGAAAAAGAAGAAGTAAAAGAACAACCAAAACCGAAGAAAAAGGCTAAGAAAAAATAATGACACTTAAATTTATTGATTTATACAATGATATAACAAGTCAAGCGTGGTCAATGTTTGATAGCGAAGTGGAAGCAAAAGACGATTTTGAAGCATCAGTTGTTACTTCTATTCAAAAAGCATTGGCTCATTTGTGGTATGAATATGAATTTGAGTTCAGAAAAAGAACTTATAATATTAAAACAAAGGTAAACAAGCAAGATTATTCTTTACCTAGCGGGCAAATTTATAAGAATAATGTTGTTTATAATGATGAAAATTTGGGTTATCTATCAACACCAAAAGGTTTGGAAGAAAAAGAGGGAGAACCTGAATATTTTTATATCAAAAACAATAAAATAGTTTTATATCCTATTCCTGATGATGTTTACACTGTTGAAGTTGCTTATTTATCAACAATGCCCGCACGTAATGTTGATGAAGAAGAAAAATCAAACCTAGTAGATGTAGACGACGTTATCAATATTGACGAACAGTACGAAGATTTATTCAGAAATACGTTATTGCCATTAGCAATGATGTATTTAATTGCTTCTGAAACTGACGAAAATTATTCCGCTTATAAGTGGCAATACGAAAGCGCATTGAAGAAACTGAAAAAATGTACTACACCAACAAAAGCAGAAAGAGTTATCGGGTGGTAGTGAATGAGTACAGTTACACAACTATTATGTAATAGATTTGGTGGTATTAGACACCGTAATTCGTCATTTAGTGATGAACTCATAACCGCTTCCGATATTCAAAATGTTGAATTGTACTATACCGGTATAAATTCAGGTATTGGTATTAGAACTATGAAAGGGAATGTATCCGCAAACGATTCATTAAAAGATAGTGAACGAATTATCGATATTTTCCAAAGTGTTCAAAAGAGTGAAACAATATTTTTCGTATATACTGAAACTATTAGCGACAATGAAGCAAATATAAAAGGCAAATTCTACTTATACGACATCAATACTGATACTCTTATACTAAAAAAGGACAATATCGAAAAATCAGGTGTTTGTAATGGTTTTGATGTTGCGCAGGGATATTCAGATTTATTCTTTTTCACAAATGGTAAATGTATGTTTACCTATGAAACAGGAATAACTCAAACACTATATGCTTATGTTTATGACACACATACAATATATGCAGATAGTGCAACAACCCCGACAACTCTTTACACATCTTCGGGCGAAACTTATACTGGAATTGATTGGGCAATTGACAACGGAACTGTTAAATATAACTCAAATAGTGCCACTTATACGTCATCAAGCGATATAATAACTGATACAATTATTAGAAATATGAGCCCAACTGACCGTAATGGCAATGCGGTATTAGGTTTGGGCGCAACATTATTCAATAATAGGTTATTTATATTTGATAAAAATGTACTTTGGTATTCAGTAACCGCTAATATATATGATTTTGCAACATACGGTGATGAAAGGAAAACATCAGCAGGGTACATAGAAACAACAAAAAATATTACCGCTATTCACGAGTATTTAGGTTCGTTGGCGGTATTTTATAAAAATAGTTCTCAATTATTAACGGTATCAAACGGAGATTTTTCTCTCGGAGAAGATAGTCCGGGCGGGTGTGCGAATTATAATTCTCTTGTTTTCCATGGAACTGATTTATATTTCTATGATGACACCAAAAAGGGTGTGTTTGCATTTAAACAAGTAGTAAACGGCGATAAAACATTAAGTGATAATCTTGCAGTTGATATTCAAGAAGAATTGATAAATATTGACTCATCAAGTTTAGACAAAATTAAGACATTATCAGTTGTTTTATCAGAACGCAATGAGATTTGGTGGATAGTACCAACAGTTGATAGTGAGTATTCAAAAGTTCTTATATATGACTACATAAAAGGGGAATGGGTAAAAAGAAAATCACAAAAAATAAATTCCGTAAGAGTTATTGACGATATTCTTTATTCTGCCGGAGACGACGGTACAATATTAAGAGAATATCAAACAAATACATTTAATGGCGAATATATCCCGCATTATTATAATTGTTCCCCATTAAACCTAGGCGCAGATAATACTCTAAAAATATTGGGGTTACAACCAAGAGTATCGCTTGATTTACCATATAATAACAAGTTTAAGGTTAAATATGTCAAAAATTTTGACACTCAAAAGAAACCAAAAGTTAAACTTATCAAAACAAAATATAAAAACTTCCTCGTGTGGGGTTTAGGTAAGTGGGGCGAAGCATATTGGAGAAGCAAAAACACTAATTCAATTGGCAAATTCCCGAATGCAAACTTTAAAATACTTGAAATATCTATCTACACTGATGATAATACGCAAGATTTTTCAATAAGAAAAATTGAATTTAGTAAGATAAAGGTAAAACAAGTATGATTATTGTTAAAATTCCTAGTGATAGTGATTTTAATTATAAACAATGTAAAAAACTTTTTAAAAAATATCGCAACAAAATAAATGACAACAACGAATTCAAGAATATTGTTAAAAATACGTTTTTTTATTCGTTTTTTGATGATGATAATTTTCTTGGTTGCATCTATTATTACGAAAAAGACGACAAAATGTATGTAAA
The DNA here is from genome assembly GCA_024695725.1 of Cyanobacteria bacterium RUI128. The sequence continues at coordinate 18,091 of JAILHQ010000145.1, forward strand.
TGCTTATGCGGGCAGACATCATCACATACAAAATATAACTTGTTTAAAACTAAGTCTTGAATGGTTTAATTGTGATATTTACGCTGAAACAACACACAAAACGGCTATTTTTTGCCTATATAAGTGCGGTTTTAAAAGAATTAACGAAGATTTATTTATTTATAGGAGATAATTATGGGCGGTGGATCTAGTTCAAGTTCTAATTCAACTACATCAAAAACATACAAGAAAACTACTACTACAAACCCTTATGTAACATCAACAACTAATAATAAGGGTACTACTACAACGCTTCAACCGAATACGGCGTTAAGTAGTGTTTATAATTTTACAAACACCAACATGGACAGGTTACTTGACGAATATTTGAACCCTAGCGTTGATAACACAACAAATCAGGCAAAAATGGATATATTCAGAAGAAACCTAGAAGATGAAACACGTAGAAACCTAGAAAACAATATCATAAGTCCGTTAGCAGAGAGAAATATGATACGTTCTTCTCAGGCTACTGATTTATATAATAATCTTGCCAATCAGAACCAAAAGGCAATATCTGATTACACTTCTACACTGCTTTCAGATAGCCAAAACAACACAGGTAATATAATAAATAACCTTATGAATATGGCATTGCAGGGTTACAATGTTGTTTCAGGCAACCAAGCACAATCACTTAATACAAGTAGTGGTAACGCAACAACCAACAGTAAGGGAAGCAGTTCAAGTATTTCATATGGTTTATAGGAGTCAAAAATGAATACTCAGGAATATATAGAATATTTAATTCAACAACAACAACAAAATAACCGACAAAACAGTTTAAATAATGCCCTTAATAAAATAAATGGGTGGGGAAATAATTTGCAAACCGCCGGAGATTATTTATCGGGCGTAAATAATAAATTTGCTAGTAGCGTAAGTCAGGGTATGTCAAAACTTGGGAACACATTGCAGGGTGGTGTTTCTGCCGTAAAGAGTATGCCACAAAATGTATTTAATGGTTTTGCACAACCTGCAAACCCTGCTATCGAAAGTGCTTTATCTAGCGCACTCGGTAACTCTGCAATGAACACTGGCATGGGCGCAGTTGGTAACGCAGTTGCGGATACCGCAGGTAGTAGTCTTGCGGGTGTTGGTAGCACAATTGGTGCAGAAAGTGCAGGGGCAACCGCAGGCGGTATAGCAGGTGGTGCTTCGGCGGGTGCAGGGGGTGCAAGCGGTGCTTTGGCAAGTACACCGGTTGGTGCATTAGTTGCATTAGGTGCTATGGCAATCAACGGTGCAAACAGAAAAAGAGCAAAACAAAGTGGCGAAAATCTGATGAACCAAACCAATAAAATGGCTGACACAATAGAAAATGATACAACAAATCAAGATTTCGCTAACAAAATGATACAACAATCACAAAATAATATCAGTAAAGGCGTTGCAACTGGCGGGGCAAGTCCTGTTGAAGAACCTGACAATGTTAATCAGGGTTCTATATTAGATGCACAACCACAAGCAAATAATTCAGCACTTGGAAGTGTTATGACACCAAATATAAGTAACGCTATTTCTACAAATGATATTTATAATGCGCCTGTTGATAATAATATTCAAACAGGTCAGGTATCAAATACCGAAAATGTAAAAAATGGTATTCTTAGCAAGTTTATGAACGGTATTAGTGATTTTGCGCAGGGATATCAAGAAAATAGAAACACTGGTTTTAGTCCTGAAAACTTCAATCAAGACCGTTTTGCAGAGACTACAACAACAAACACACCTAGTCAGCAGTTAGTAGATTATCAAAACAGTCTTAGAGATAAGGGAATTGATGAAAATATTATAAATGCAGTTGCGCAGGGTAAAAATAGCGGGAATAAAGACATTGCTGAATGGATAAAGGCTAACCCTGAAGCATTAAAACCTGTTGCAAACACTCAAACCACATACACAGGCAAAGAAAAGAGTAAAATGGCTAGATTTGGCGAGGGTATGGGTACACTTGCAAGAGCGTTACAAAACCCTACTTTCCAGGGCATTGTTGCGGGTGGTTTGGGAACTGCATTAACAGGTAACCCTCTTTATGGTCTTGGGTTAGGTTATAAATTCGCTAATCAGCGTGCTATGTCTGATGCATATAGAGATGTATTAAAACAAAATGGCGTAAATGTTCCTGACACCGGTACATTTGGCAATATAACAAATCAAGATATGGGAACTATCGGCAGACTTGCAGAGTCAAGAGCATACCATGATGCTATGATGCATAGATATGATTTAGATAGAGATTTGAGAAGAATTATTGCTGAAAATAACGACCGCCATAAAGAAGTTCAAGATAAAATTGCACAACAAAACGCAGACTCTAAGAGAATATCTGCACAAGCAAGTCAAACAAGAGCAGATAAAGTCGGTCAGGGTGGCGGTAAAGGTGGCAAAAAAGGTGGTGCTACAAAACCACAACAACACCCTGATTGGAATAAAGATTTGGCAGAATATTACACATTAATAAACAATCCAAAATACGCAACAAAAATGCCACAAATTAAGGCACGATTTATGAGTAAATATGGTGAAGATCCGGATAAACATATTAAGGACTAATTAATGGGATTATATGACGATATAAAATTAGAAGTTGAGGGACAAGAAAGTAATACTCCGACAAGTTCCGGAGTTGGTCTTTTTGACGATATAAAAGCAGAGGTTGAAAACGCACCACAAGAGCCGTCTTTTATGGATAATATAAGAGGGTTTGGTGGTAAATTCAAAAATGCCATTCCAAATATGGGTACATCAAACCCTTATGAAGATGCACTGCAAACACTTAAAGGTGGAATTGAAACAAACGTATTTCAACCTAATCAATATGGTGTTACACCATTGCAGGGCGTTGGGAATATTGCGCACGATATTGGTTCGGGTGTAAATAAATTCGTACACGCACCACTAGAATTTGCAAAACAACTTGGCAGAGATACTGTTGAAACAGGTAAGAATATTGTTCATAACCCTGCATTGTTAAAAGATGTTCCAAGCGCAATTATGACAGGTCTAAAAGACTTGCCTTTTGATGTTGCGCAGGCAGTGGTTGATTTGCCTGAAACTATTGCTTCAAGTTATAATAATAGACCTTTTGAAAGACAAGTAAATGTTCCAAACTCTGACGAATTTGCAGAAAATATGGCAACAAATTTGCTAAACATATTTTTAAATGAAGAACAAAAGAGAAGAAATCAGGAATTACACCAACAAAGATTACAACAAATTGCGCAAGAAAGAGAAAAATTAAATCAGTTGCCAATAGCGCAAACAGTGGGCGCATTTATGTTACCTGCTTCAAATATAGCAAAAGTTGCTAAGACTAAAGGTATAGCAGACTCTATAAAGACAGGGGCAAAGTGGGGACTTGCAACAACTCCAGGAAGTGTTGAAGATAGAACTGTTGGCACTCTTGGTGGTGGGGCATTTGGTGGAACTCTGCACGCAGGGATAAAAACCGCACCAAAAATTGCTAAAGGTGTTAAAAATGTGTCTGCCGAAATTGTTGATAGAATAAACCCTGAAAATTACGAGCAAGTTATAAATTCTAAGCCTGTCAAAAAAGGCACAGGGTTATCTCAAAGAACTGTTTATGAACCTGAAGTTAGATATGAATACAAACCTAAACGCAATACTTATAATATGAAAGATGCATTAGGTAAAGAGCGTATTTCAGGTACTAGAACTGATTTTACCATGGGAGAAAGCGGAGAGTTAAAAACACCGGTAAGACCAAGCAAAAAGAAATATGGCGTATCTACAAATGTTCAATACACGCCTAATTTCACAATAGAACGAGTTGCGCCGAGCGTGTTCGCTAAACAACAAGCAAAAGCGGAAGCAAAAGAAGAAGCAAGACAAGAAAAAATGGAAGAACTTGCGCCTAATACCATGGCAGAACAAAAGGTCAAAGAAGAATTAAAAGAAGCACAAAAACAAACAGAAAAGAGAGGACATCATACAAAAGACTTTAATAAAGGGGATATTATAAGAGATATTTATAGAGGGAATGTATATGAGGTTATAGATCCTGATAAACGAGGTATCGGACATTTAAGAGATGTAGATACTAATGAAATATTTACAATAAACGCAGATAATAATGCTCATTTTGAAAAATACGAACATAACACTGATGATTTAATTGAGGTTGAAGAATTCAAATATGACGAAAAAGAAAAAAGCAGAAATCAAATAAATTATATGTACTCAAAACAAGAGGTCGTAGATGCATATAATGAATATGTCAAGAACCCAACCGAAGCAAACAGAGAAAAATACGAAAATATTTCAGGGCAAGCATTAAAAGAGTTCCACGATAATGAAGAAGCAATAAAGAATGGAACATTTAATCAGCGTGTAGAAAATACTGAAAAAGGTAACACAAAAGAAGTTATGGATACTTCAGGTAACACAGAAACTGAAATCGATAGAGTTGCAAAAGAATATGCCACAATGCTTGGGCATAACGAAGTTAGCGATTTTCATAAAAAATATGCAAAAGCACTTGTAAATAAAGATGCAGAATTTATTAAAGACTTAATTGGGCACGGAAAAGGATTTAATGATAATTCTAAAAAGATGTTTGCTAAATATACTGGCATCGAACTGCCAACTACAATAAAAGGAAAAAAAGAAGTTGTAGATAAGTGGGCAAATGGCGAAAGTTTAGATGCTTATAAAAAACAAACATTTGACAATGATAAACCTACAATGAAGTTTTCATATAATTCTAAAAATAAAGGTGATTTATATTATAACAAAATATACTTATTGACTGATAAAGATGGCAATATAACACACTTTACTGACGGTAGAGCAGTATATAGAAGTGATTATGTAAATGCAGATTACTCTAAACATCCGGAAAGTAATGTTATAAAAACTGACTCTAATATGCAAGTTCAAAAAGTCATAGAAGATTATTTAAAAAAAACAGAAGATAGCGAGTATTTATTAACAGATGTAGGGAAAGAGTTTAAAAAAGATAAAATTACCGGAAGGGTGTTTGAATTAGATAATGACGGTGAAAAATTGACTGTTTATGTTGATAAAAAATACTTATTAGACGGAAAAGGTATAGAATTATTTACATCATCAAAAGAAAATCCGTTTACTCCATTAAAAATTACTAAAAATGGGGAATATATCGGCTTGATTATGCCTATGGATGTGAAAAATCCTGATATTAAAGATGTAAAACCATTCCTTAAAAAAGATACAAAAAAACAAGCCAAACCACTTGAAAAATCTGAAAAAATAGTGAATAATGAAGATATAGAACCTACAAATGGGGGTAAAGAAGATGTTCGACCTAATGGCATTCAAGAACGAAGCGAAAAACAAAGACAAACCGAAGCAAGAACTGACGAAAGAGGAGAAAGAACGTCAGGAAATGATGTTAGCGTCAGACGAGAGAACGACTCTAGGGTATTATCTGAACGAGGAATAACTAAAGAACATCAAGCACGCATTCAGAAAAATTTTAAAAATCAACACGAATCAAATCAAGATATTGAGGACTTCATAAACAATAAAGAGTATGAAGTATATAATGGCAATTTACCTGATGAAATCAAAGCATATTTAAAAAGATATGCGGGCGCAGGTGGACTTGAAAAACAGGGCGCAGAGGGTAAAGGCTTATTATCCGAATATTATACCCCTGATAATATTGTCAAAAAGATGTGGGAATTAACTTCTCAATATATAAAAGCAGACGGTTCTAAAGTTTTAGAGCCGTCCGTTGGTATTGGCAGATTTTTAGAACACGCACCAAAGGGAACATCTTTTGATGTTGTTGAAATGAACCCTGTTAGTGCAAAAATTACCGAACTTTTATATCCGGAAGCAAATGTAAGAGTCGGACAATTCCAAGAACGATTTATTGATAATAACAAAAACGTACCTATAAAAGATGTAAAACCTGAATACGATATTATTATCGGCAACCCACCATACGGCGAATATTCAGGAAGATTTAAAGGACTTGGAGAGGGTAAAAAATATAAAACATTACAAGCATATTTTATAAATCGTGGACTTGATACATTAAAAGAAAATGGCGTAATGACGTTTATTGTACCTAGTTCATTCTTAGATAATATCAGCGACAAAATGGAAATCAGTAATAAGGCTGAAATATTAGATGCATATAGATTGCCTGAAAATACGTTTGATACAACTTCTATTGGTACTGATATTATCGTAATGAGAAAACGCACAGGACAGGGACAAGACTTAAACTTTATCAGTAAAGAATGGTTTAAGAAGCACCCTGAGAAAATATTAGGTACTGTTGAAACAAGAAAAAATAAATATGGCAAAGAAGAAATTTTTGTAAAAGGCGATAAAAACGCAGTTGATAATATTGATACATCTAAAAAGGATATTAAAGAAACTGAAACCGTAATCGAGGAACACCCTAAAGCACCTAAAAAGCAACAAGCAACAAGAAAATCTGCAAAGAAAACCGCAGAAAATACAGTTAAGGGTAAGGTTGAATATAACGAATATAAACATAAAAACCCTGTTTCAGAAGAAGATTTGCCGTATTATACTGATACACAAGTAGACGGAACACTGCCAAAAGATAAATATAGTCCAAATGAGAAAGTAAACCAATATAATGGCGAATTATATAATGATATTAACTATTTGCAGGGCGATATTTATGAGAAGTTAGATGCGCTGAAGAATGAGGATATTTCCGAAAAACAAAAAGAAATACAACGTAAAAAACTTGAAAAGGTATTGCCGACACCTAAAACAGTAAGTGATATATCATTCAACCCTACATCTGATTTTATTAGAGAATATAAAACTAACATTGTAAAAGATGTAGAAGAATGGGGTTGGTACGACGGACGTTGGGGTTCTAAAAAGGTATCAAAAGAACAAACTCTAGATAAATTATATAAAGACTATCTTGATAATCTATCAGCACAAGAACGTGATAATGTTCCTGTTTATAGAATGAAAGAATTTGTAGACGGTAAAGAGATTAGACTAGATTATAAATACTCTAAATATACTTTATCGGAAGCAGAAAAGAAAAAAGAGAGACTTGCTCAACGTGGTAGAGAGTTAGCAAAAATCAAAAAAGCGGTTGATAAGACATTCAACGATTTTGTTAAGAATGAATTATCGGCAGAACAACAAAAAAAACTTGCAGAAGCATGGAATAGAAACTTCAATTATTCTTATACGCCTGATTATAAACAAATGCCAATGTTGGTAAAAGGTCTCAAAGATACTTTTTATGATAAAAAATTGAATTTGTATGATGTTCAGGTTGAGGGGATAAACTTCCTGACTAATAAAGGGGTTGGTCTTTTAGGGTTTGAAGTCGGTGTTGGTAAAACATTATCCGGTATTATTTCAACTGTTCAGAATATGCAAATGGGCAGATGTAAAAGACCTCTTATATTAGTACCTAATCAAGTTAAAGACAATTGGATAAAAGAAATAAACGAAACATTCCCTAATATCAAAGTTAATGACGTTGGGAATATGAGCAAATTCAACGGAGAAATTGGCGATAACACCCTGACAGTTGCTACGTATGAAGCACTTGGAAACATTTGGTATGATGAGGGTGTTGCAAATAGACTTATAAATGACTTATATCAAACAGGGCAGAACTTAAACCGAGAAAGCACTAAGAGAGGTCAAGAAACCGTAAAAGAACGTGCTGAAAAAATGCTAGGTAACGCAGAAAAGGGTAATAAAAAATTACATCTTTTAGAAGATTTAGGTTTTGACCATATCACAGTTGATGAAGCGCACAATTTTAAAAACTTGTTTGGGCAAGCGCAAGCAGACGGAAAAGACGGCAATACATACGTAAATATTACAGGCGGGGCAGAGTCAGCAAGAGCATCAAGATTATTCTTATTAACCCAACAAATACTAAAGAATAACGGCAATAGAAATGTGTTTATGCTTACGGCAACACCATTTAATAATAGTCCGCTAGAAGTATTTAATATGTTGTCATTCATAGCAAAAGATAAACTTGATAAAATGGGGTTATACAATGTATATCAATTTATGGAAAACTATGCAGAAATCACTTCTGATTGGGTTGTTGATAGTAAAAACGAAGTAGTTGAAAAACAAATTGTAACAGGGTTTAAAAACGCACAATCACTTAGAGAAGTTATAAAGTCTGCAATGATGATAAGAAGCGCAGAAGATGCGGGAATAAAACGACCTGAAAAATACACGAAAAGAGTGGTTTTAGAGCCAAGTCAAAAACAATTAGAACTTATTGCAGAAGCAGAAGAAGAAGCATTAAAGGGTGGTAAAAATGATGGTGCGGTTCTCAAAGCATTAACAAAGTCAAAACTTGCGACATTATCTCCGGATATTGCAACAAATAATATTGATGTATCTCCTGAAGATTTTATAAAAAACTCTCCAAAACTCGATTACTGTTGTGAAGCAATAGCGAACTTGCATAAAAGCGATAGTAAAGCATCACAAATATTATACATTCCGCAGGGTGTTGATTATCTGCCTAAAATTGTTGATTATCTTGTCAATAAAGGTGTATTCAAGAAAAACGAAATAGCCATTATAAAAGGTGGTATAAAGGACGATAAACTAGATAGTATAACTTCATCTTTCAATGATCCCGACGGAGATATTAAACTAATAATCGGCACAGGTAAAATAAAAGAGGGTATGAATCTAAACAAAAATTCAGCCACCTTATATGTGCCATATCTCGATTGGAATCCTACCGATTTTGTTCAAGTTGTCGGCAGAATATGGAGACAGGGCAATGCTTATAAAAAGGTCAGAGTTGTTGTCCCATTGTTAAAAAATTCTTCTGATAGTTTTATGTTCCAAAAACTTAGTGAAAAAACCGACCGTATCAATAACGTAATGGACGGCGATAAAGATTATATTGACACTAATGAACTGAATACCGCAGAAGAAAAATTAAATATGATTTCTGATCCACAAAAGAAAGCGAGAATGTTTACAAGAGTTGAAAAGCAAAAACTTGAAGCAGAAAAAAGCGCACTTGAGGGCAGATTAGATACAGTAAGAACTTACCAAAATAATTTAAACAACATTAAACGTGATATTGAAAGTAATAAAAGACACGTTAATGAATATCAGGATATGCTCAAAGGACTTGATAAAGAAAATAGTTCTTATGAGAGATATAGCAATAATGTAAAATATTACAAAAAAGAGTTAAAAGAAGCAGAAGCAAAACTTACACGAATAGAAAAGAGAATATCTCAATTAGAATTAGATTTCGAGGGTAAAGATGCACCGGAAGCAATCGAAGAACTAATTAAGGCAAAACAACAAGAAATTGAAGATGTTGAAAAATTAGCAGAAAAGAAACTAATTGAATATCAAAAAGACTACGAAAAAGAACGTGCAACAAGTAAAACTATTGACGACCATATAAAAGATTTTGAGAACGATACAAAAGAACTATATGGGGATAATCAAGAGGGTTCATCTGCCGAAATTCCTTGGTTTATGGACGTTGCGCCAACGACATCAGGAAGCAGAGATCTGAACTTAGAAACGATAAATAGGTTTATCGCAAGAGGAACAACGATAGAAGAATTATCAACAATTCTACCTGATGAATTGCGCCAAAAAATTGATAGTTTAAAATCTTATAAAGTTGTTGATATGCCAAATGCAAGTGAAAACGAACATGGTTTACATGTTGGTAGAATTGAAACTATAAAAATAAATCTTAATGCAGTTGGCAACAACCCTCATAAATTTGTTGAAACATTTATGCACGAAGTAGAACACGCAATTCAATTAAGATATTATAAAGAACTTTTAAGAAAACAGGGCAGAGGGGAAACTCTAACAAAAGACGAACTCGATTATATGAGAGCATTTCGCAAGAGCGATAGATTAAACAGGGTTATACAAAAATTTAGAAAATCACCAAACACTAAAAAGGTTATTAAGAAGTTCAGAAAAATAACCAAAGGAATGTCAAGCGAAGCAAGAAGCAATTATATTGCAAATATGAAAAATCTTAAAGAACGTGATATAATATTAAAGGATATAAAATATTTCGATAAATATTGGAACTTGTTTAAAGAAGTAGGCGCAAGAAATATAGGAGAATTTTATGCAAAAGACTTCAAAAACGAATCTCGGAGTATCCCAAGAAGCAATAAATCTTTGGTTGGAGTCATTAGACAACGGAATATGGGAACACTTGGCAGGTTATTCTCTAGAGGACGAGGACGAGGACAAGACGAATACGGAGATGCAAGCGAAGAAATAAGCATTGAACAGTCCGAAACAAAAGGGGCGCAGACTCGTCAAGACGAAGCAAAAATTGAAAAAGCAACTAGAGATAGTCTATACAAATGGTACGGCGAAGTTGAAAAAGCACGTTATGATGTTGATAAAGATTTAAACCATTTCAACAAAATTACAAAAGCAACCGCAAAAGATTTCAGCAATAAAACAGGTCTTAAAGTATCTGATAAAATGGTACGTGAGATATTACCATTTTTAAGAGAACGTACGGAAGTTCCTGAAGCATTAGGCAGAAAAGACCTTACCGAATTTTATAATAAATTATCACAAGCAGATATTACAAGATTAACAAAACTTGCAGATGATGTATGTGCAAAGTTTGATAAATATTGGCAAAATTACAAAGATGCCAAAGGCATTATATCTGATGAAGATATCGAAAACCACATTTCACACTTGTGGAATGTGGGCAAGAAGCAAAAAGGTATATTAACAAATTATTTCAATACAAATTCAAGATTTGCAAAACCTCGTACAATAGAAACACTTGTAAAAGGTATTGAACAAGGTTTTGAACCTAGAACACTTGATATAGGCGAAATACTTAAAATACAATCAGACTCACTTATTAAATCAGCAAATGACAGTATTCTTGCAGAAACTCTCAAAAAAATGAGATTTAATAAAGAGATACTTATTCAACCAAGTGGAAAAGCACCTGCTGATTGGGTAGAAATTGACCACCCTGCATTAAATAAAGCGGTTTATTCAGGAAGTACCGATAATGGTATTATATTATCGAGACGAAGTGTAAAAGTACACCCTGCCGTTGCAGAAATAATTGCCCCGGTGTTTGAAGTACAAAAAGCAGATAATCTCGGTTGGAAAATCTATGACAATGTAAATGGAACATTAAAACAAATTCAATTAGGTTTTAGCGGTTTCCATGGATATGCATTAACCGAGTCGGCAATAGGTAATTCGTATTTAAAAGATACTCTAAAACATCTTAACCCTAAAAAGTTTGTAGATGCCATAAAAAACGGTAATTATGATATCTTTAAACAAGAAAAAGTTGCAAAAGACGGTATTGAACATGGTTTAAGACTCGGTACACCTAGCGATTTGAATAGAAGCAATGTAGAAAAGTTTTTAAGTAACATTCCGTTTATTGGCAAATTGACTGAAGTAAACAACAAAATATTATGGGATTGTTTACATAATTCTTTCAAGATTGAAGCATATAAAATAAAATGCGAAGAAGTTGGCAAAGATATAACCGACGAACAAAAAAGAAGCATTGCTCAATGGGTAAATGACAGTTTCGGCGGTCAAGCGTGGGAACTTCTAGGGGTTAAAAATTCTACCGTAAAAGGTATGTCAAGATTGTTATTATCTCCCGATTGGTTGATATCGACAACTCGTCAGTTTATGGGTATGGCTGAAAATGTTCCAATGAGCAAATGGCTAGAAAATAGCAACATAAAAGGTCTTAGAAAGTTTGCAAAATTATCAGGTGTTTCAGATGTTGGCGATACTGTTGGGGTTCGTGGTAAAAGCGCAAGAAGATTTTGGGCGACCGCTATGGTCTTTTCAGTTCTATTCTATAACCTTATAAATGCAATGTTTAGAGCAAAAGATAGAAAAGAACACCCTGAATATTATTCAGATAATTCGCTTATGAGTTACACTATTTGGGATAATGCACTACCTGCTGATAAAGCATCAACAAAGATTATGCCATATATCTTTATTGGTAGAAATAAAGACGGTTCTGCAAGATATTTAAGACTTGGGAAACAATTTAGAGAAGTTCCGGAAATGATATCCGAGCCAGTTTCTAAGTTATCAATGAAGTCTGCAACCGTACCAAGTGCGCTTGCAAATGTCGGTTTGGGTTATAGCATTGGCGACATTCCTAAAAAACTTGCGGGCAAAGATAACGAAGTCTATTATAATCAAGAAATATGGAACGGATACGGCAAGTTTGCAAAGAAAAAACAGGGTTCAGACTTAGCAAAAGGCAGAGTCAAAACGGCAGTAAAAAGCGTTGCGCCATTTATTGTGAATAATGCGACAAATGACAAGCATAATATGAGTGCGTGGGATATGTTCGCACAAACTTCAAATGGCATGGGGTACACAAAGGCTAAAAATCAATACTTGTACGCTTACGAACATGGCAATAATACTAAAGATATTGCGAAGATTACCCAAAGGGGAATACAAGACGGTATGAGTTATAGAAAACTGAAATCGGCGCAAAATAAAGCAAAAGACGAATATACGCAAAATTTAATAAATGAATATTCTTCACAGTACGTAAACGCACTAAAAGAACAAAACCAAACAAAAATCAACAAAGTTGCAGATAAACTTGAAAAAGATAATGTCCCTGCAAATATTAGGGTAAAAGTTTATAAATCTGCATTAAAAGAATATAGAAAGTCAGTTAAATAGAGGTTAGAAATGGATAAGGAAACACTTGAGAAATACGCACCTGTTGCGATAATTGTTGTGGGCTTAATTATTCAGTGGAATTTATTTGCGACAACGCAACATGTAGAAGAACAACATAGAATTATCTTGAAAGAAGTATCTGAAAGATATGTTCTAAAAGAACAATATAACGATCTAAAAAAGACTATTGATAATATGCAAGTCAAAATTGACAAAATGTATGACGTAATAATAAATAGAAGGGGTTAATATAATGTCGGGACTGAATGTATTAGAAAACGGCACGCTTGCAGATGCCGAAAAGGTTAATGAGAATTTTACATATTTAAATGGCAGAATTTCTACGATTAATGGCACAGTTGTAAATTTGCAATCAACATTAACAAATTATATCAACGATACTTTGCGCACAACCTTATCTATATATCAAGATGTAAACGTCCTCGAAACGTCGGGAACAATAACGCTTACTGACAATTTCACAAACAGTATAACGCCAACAGGAAGCGTAACATTTACGTTGCCAACTATATCTGATAATACAAAATTTCATCAGATGCTTGTGCAAATGTACTTGGCAGATGCAACGGCAACAGGATATGTAACAGGCGACTCACTCGGTTCTGATGTTATATATGCAAATGGTGTAAAACCAACATTTATAAACGCAGGTTATTACGACATTGTTTATGAATATAACAGTATCGCAGAAAAGTGGTCAGTAGGGGTAACATATATAGGAACGGCTTCATAATGAGAATTTTTTGGAAAAGTTTGTTGAAGAAAAAAAATACTTGGGTAACATTAAACACAACCGGAAGTTATAATAATATCAAGTATCTTAATAATAAATATATTGCAGTCGGAGATAGTGGCAGTATCGCTTATTCTAATGACGGCATTACATATACTGAAACAACTGTCGGTTCTGCAAATTGGGCAAATATTTGTTATTTTAAGGGGAAATATGTAATTTGCGGTGGTAATCAAGTTAAATATTCTGAAGATTTAATAAATTGGTCTGATATTACGGTTGATTCGAGTTATAACCTAAAATACATGGCTTGTAATGATAGAACCTTAGTAGTTGCAGGGTATAATGGCGAATTATTAAGCACAAGTGATTTTAATGGTTTTACATCTTGCACTCTATCAGTAACAGGATTACTGCATTATGGTGTTTGTTTTGACGGCGATAGATTTGTTTTAATAAGCGCAAAACAAAATAGTGGCACATATATAACAACATCTTATTATAATAATCGAGACCAATTTTCTTGGTATAGTCCTAATTTGGCGGTTGCAAATATGGTTATAGACAATGTTGATGTGTGTAATGGAAATTATGTGTTCACTATTGCTAATACTATTTACACAACTGATGATTTATCAAAGAATTTCAGCGAGTGGAATTCTGTCGAACTCGAATATACGATACGTGCGCTTCATTGCAAAGACAATACGATAATTGTAATGACAAGGTGGCGACGTTCACAGGGCGGGTATGGGTTAGTAAGTTATGGATACACAGAATACCATATACAAAACAACAACATTGTAAACGAATTATCCGGATATAATCAAACAAAAATCAGTACAAGTAACGACAAAGTGGTTGCAGTAGGCGAAACGGCAAGAATTTATTACAAATATTTATAAGGGGTTTTAGATATGATGAGACTTAATAAAGACACAGGGGAAATAACTTCTTTTATTGGGGATAGCGGTAAATTTTATTTATCGGGGTTACCTTATCCAAGTAGTGTATTTTTCTCTATTTATGACGATAAATATAAAATTTTGAATGAAATTGAATGTTTGACCGTAGAGAGTGGAACATTGAATATGTTTATCCCGGCAGAATTTACCGACATTTTAACAATACCAAAAAATGAGGATAGTGCCGAATATTATTACAGTATTAAGGTTGTGTATTTTGATAGTTCAAATAACCGCATTGAATCGACTTGTGTATTATCAAACCACAAAATTGACGAACCAAATATTTTTACAGTTTATGCAAAACGTACTGAGGGCGGTACTGCAATAGATGAACAAGAGGAAGAAACATCTGATGACGAATAGTATTCAAATACAAGTCGAAAGCGAAGAAAATATAATACAACTAGAAAATTATCCTAGCGTTTACGATATAGTATTTAGTGACGAGGATAATTCAAGCGTTTCGGTCAATTTATATGGAGACGACACAACATTTAAAATTGATCTGAAATCTTCTGACGAAGTTGATACAACAATCAAGTTTGCCGACAGTGATGCGTGGCAAATTGCAGAAGAAATCAGAAATAGTTTAAATAACTATTATACCAAAGAACAATCAGATGCACGTTATCTGAAACACTTTGTTTATAATCAGGCAATACCGAGCGACACATGGGAAATACAACACGACCTAAACAAATATTGTCCTAGAGTTACTGTTATAGATAGTCAGGGAGAGGTTTGGTATCCATACGTCAAATATGTTGACAATAATAATTGTATCGTTCGTCTGATAGGTCAAATAACAGGAACAGCATACGTAGAATAAGGAGATTTAAAATGACAGGTTCACCAACAATAAATTTACCAGGCAATATTAACCTTTCTGGCGGAGAGGTTCAAAACGCTAAATTACAAAGTCTTACATCTAAGTCAAACGCAACAGAAGCAGACTATTGGTACGATAGCGTAAATCATATACCTAAATATCATAATGGCACAGACGAATGCGAATTTGGCAGAATATACACAGGCGGAACAGGTATAACTGTAAGTAATGGCAATGCAATAAGTGTTGATGATTATGATAAGTTATTAAAGAATATTACTAATGCAACTAACAGTATTTCTGTTGGGGATAATTCGGCTACACAAAGTTATAGTGTCAATATAGGTTATGGCTCAACCGCAGAAAATGGATGTGTTGCGATTGGTAACAATGCAAAATCGTATAGCAACGGTGTGTCAATCGGTAATGGCGCAGACCCACATGGTTCTTATTGTATTGCAGTTGGTTGTAACGCAAAAACAGATGTAGGACTATCCTACACTTACCAGATAGGAAGTGGAACAAATAATTCAGAGAAGACTTTAGCAATAGGTTTTGGTAAAGATGCAAACAATCAAGCACTCGAATACACATTATTAGACGGTACAACAGGTCTTATACCTGATGCAAGGTTGAGTTCTAATATTGCAAGAAGCGCAAATATACCTACAACTGTTGCAGAATTAATAGATAGTTCTAATTATGCAACAAAAACTTATGTATCAGATGCTATTGCATTAGCACAAGCAGGCGCATTATTGTATCAAACAACATGGACAGCAACAAATCAAACTGATTACTCTAGCATTACGTTACCTGTTAAAAAAGGTTATATGTACCCTGTTAGTGGTTCTGCAACGATTGGTGGTGTTGAATGGAACTCTGGCGATTATCTTGTTATTAACAAAGATATTGCTAGTAGTGGTTCAATTACATCTTCTGATGTTGATAAAATCGATAATACAGAAGCAAGCGATATATTGAGATTGAATGCTACTCAAACATTGACAAATAAAACAATAGATGCAGATGATAACACAATTACAGATTTAACAACTTCAAACCTTAAATCAGGTGTGTTACAAACCACATTAAGAGGAGTTGCGAGTGCAAGTGATAGTGCATTGGCTTCCGAAAAGGCTATTGCAAAAGCAATCAAAGATTTCATAACAGGCATCACATCAAGTGATGTAATAACTGCGTTAGGTTATACACCTGCGAAGAAAATTTCTGTGACTAATTCAGCATTAACCTCTTCAAACGGTGTTGTAACTTGGTCTATGACAAATCCATTCAATTCGGAAGATGTTGGTGTTGATATTTATGAAGTTGATACTTCTTCAAATAAAAAGATATATCCTGCTATTGAAGTAACATCAAGCACAATTACAGTAACATTGTTATCTTCAAGTAACAAATCGGCAGGAGATTTAAAAGCGGTAATAACAGGATAATGTCATGGTAAACAAATTATTAAATTCAACTGACGTACATACGCTTCAACAAAAGACAAATGAGGTTATTGACGAATTAGGAAATAAACAGGATACGCTTGTTAGCGGAACAAATATTAAAACTATCAACAATGAAAGTATTTTAGGTAGTGGTAATATAAGTATTTCAGGTGGTGGTACGGCAACAGACGTGCAGATTAACGGTACGTCTATAACTTCTAATAATGTTGCAAATATTATCACAAACTCGGCTTATAATGCAAGCAGTAACAAGATTGCGACTATGAATGACGTAGAAAGTGTTTACCGAGAACGTAATATCGGCGAAATAGTAACATCAACTATACCTCTTTCTGATGCAGGACTACATTTGTTAGACGGTTCATTGATTAGTGGTAGTGGTAGTTATGCAGATTTTGTTGATTATATTGCTGATGTATATTCAAATACTGAACTTCTATACGCATATTATGGCGGTAATACGGTATATACCAAAACGACAACATTAAGCGTTGGAATGACTTTATATGATGCAAGCGGTAACTCTATTGGAACATTATCAGACAATAGTGCAAGTATGGATTTATATAGAATTAGTTCAGATGGAACATATATAATTTGGCGACATACAAATGGTGGATTAGCATCTTATACACAATTAAATTATAACGCATCAAAAAACGAAAGTATTGGATGCTTCTGTTCAGAAGATACTTGGCAAACATCAGTAACTAATTATGGTGTATGCGGTAAGTTTGTGTATGACAGCGTAAACAATACTGTAAGATTACCAAAGATAACAGGGTTTGTAGAGGGTGCAAGTGGTGTATCTGTTCTTGGTGATTTAACAGAAGCAGGGTTGCCGAATATTAAGGGTTCGCCTGATGGTTTTAGAGCAAACCATTCATATCAAGACCAAACATTTGGTGCATTTACTTGGGGGACTATACCTAGTACATCAGGTGGTAGTGGTAGCGGAAGTTATTCTAGTCACGCAATCCTTAACTTTGATGCAGGGCAATATAATCCTATATATAAAGATACGGTGAACACTGTACAACCACAATCTGTTAAGGTCCTTTACTACATTGTAATTGCAAATTCAACAAAAACAGAAATCGAAGTCGATATAGACGAAATCGCAACAGACCTTAATGGTAAGGCAGACGTTGATTTGAGTAATGCTACATTCAGCAATTCGGTCAAGAATACAATATTTGGTTTTGGTTTGCCAAACTATCTTTATAGAATTAATATTAACCCGTCAAGTGCAACATCAGGTTCATATACAACACCAGCAAAAGGATATATATGTGTTGATTTTACAAGTTATAATAAAACAATGTCGTTATTAATAGGTGGTACAAGAGTTTCTAATAGAACAAGTACAAGTAGTTATATGACATCTTTGAATGGTATGTATCCTGTTGAAAAGGGGAAGATAGTAAACTTTGAGAATGGGTATATCGCAACTACTACATATTCTTCTCAAGGTATTTATTTTGTACCAATATATGCAAATGTGGGGGACTAAAATATGTTTTATGTAATTATTAATGACAATTTTTATACGGCAGATAATAGAGGTGCTTTGCATAGTATATATCCTAATGAAGAAATTAAAGAATTACCTATCGATTTTGAGCCAGGTAAATATATCGTTCATAATGATAAACTTATTCTTAACCCTGAATGGGATAAGATATATCTTACAGAGCGTAAAAAAGCACGTATAGAAGAAAACGACAAATTGAGAGATACCGCTTTATTAGGCGGTGTAACGTATAACAACGTGTTATTTGATAGCGATACAGACCAAAAAGTAAATCTATTAGCAATAGTAAATATGATGTCTAATACAGATACAGTTGTTTGGTACGGTATGGATAACAAAGGTTTACTCTGTACTAAGGCTGATTTATTGGCGATAGGTGGTTTGATTACAGAATTACATTCTTTCTGTTGGAATAATAATGCGTATATCAAAGAACAGATAGAGAATGCAGAGAGTATTGAAGAAGTAGAAAATATAGAGATTAACTATGAAAGGGGTTAGGTATGGAATTTTTCAAAAAGATTTTATCATTTTTCAAAAAAGCAAAAGAAACAGTTGCGACAGTTGAATTAAACATTCAAAAATTTGTTCAAGAACATAAGAGTCAGATCAGGTTAATGATTACAATTTTTGATGCAATATTCCCGGCAGGAACAGGCGCAAAGAAAATGGCTTGTTTGGTATCAAACGTATGTGATGCAATTGGTTTCAAAGAAGCTTCTAGTGATGTTGCAATTCTTGTAGAAAAAGAATGCCAAAAAATATATGACGAATTTAAAGCTAGTATGAATTAAGGGGGGTGTATAAAGTATGTCAAATTTAGGTTACGGTACATTATCAACCACGGACGATTACGTTGATATTGAAACAGAACTGAGTATTTCATTTACTGATAATACAGTTTATCAAATACAAATCAAAAACCCGGCTTTTGTTTGCGAAGCAACTAACAAACCAACTGAAGGCGGTTTTGAAATGGGAGAAGAGCCTTTTCAATACGTTCATAACGGAGAGAAGTTGTGGATAAAAGCAAAAAGAACATATTTACCTGTTACAGTTAATGTCGCAAGTGGTTCAACTTTCGGACAAATAAAAGCAGATACAACAACGATAGCAGAGGTTACAGAAGGTTAATAAATGTCTGAATATAATTTATTAGACAAGCAAACCGAATTTATGGAGATCCCACACGATAACCCTCTTGATGTAGCAATATATCAAGGGGGTTACGGTTCGGGAAAAACTTGGTGCGGAGCTTTGCTTGGTATTATACTTGCAAAGAAATATCCCAAATCTAGGGGTTTAGTTGGAGCAAAAGAATACGAACTCGTCAGAAAAACAACACTTGTAACATATCTCGAACACCTTGAAGCGCTCGGATACAAAGAGGGTATTCATTATAAATATAATAAGAATGAAAAAATTATTAAATTTAAAAATGGTTCAGAAATCTTATTTTCTTCACTTGACGATCAAGAAAAATTTAAGTCTTTAAACTTGCATTGGGCAGAAATAGAAGAAGCTTCTCAAATTGACGACTCATCATTCAAACAACTGTTAGGGCGTTTGAGAAATACCTACCGTGGCAAAGATTGGGTTGATTTCAGATTTAGGCTATTCGGGCATACTAACCCACAAGCAGATAAAGGGTGGATATATGAGCGTTTTGTGGAGAACCCGAAAGAAAATTTCAGGCTTATTATTGCGCCAACAACTAACAATATTTATCTTCCTGAACATTTCATTCAGTCATTAAGAGACAACTTTGACGAAGAATATTATAAAATAAATGTACTCGGAGAATTTGGGAACTATAACAGTGGCCTTGTTGTAAAAGGTTTTAGTGATGAAAATATTAAGAAAATCAACTATTGCCCTGATTTACCTGTTCATCTGACTTGCGATTTCAACGTAGATCCAATGATGTGGTTAGTGGCTCATAAAGATGATGAGAGCGCTTATTATTTTGACGAAATTGTTATTGAAAACACGACAACCGAACAATGCATAAAAGAATTTATAAGACGATATCCAAATCACAAGGCAGATATTATTATCAATGGAGACGCTTCCGGGGATAATCGTTCAACGCAAAGCGAATATACAAACTATGCAATTATCAGACGTGAGTTATACAACCATGGTTACGATAAAAAACAGGTAAAATTTAAACTAAGAGATTACAACCCACCTATTTTGAACAGAATTGCAAGCTTTAATGCAAGGGTTAAGAACTCAAAGGGAGAGAGACGACTTTTTGTAGATAAAAGATGTAAATACTTCTTGAAAAATATCTATAACCTTAAATATAAAGAGGGAACATCAATAATAGATGCGCCAACAATTCACACGCTTAAAAAGGATAGGGACAAGAAGTTTATGGGACATATTTTTGATGCCGGAAGTTATCTTACAGAATACTATTGGAGAATTAAATAACATTGGATAAAACCCCTATTTGTCATAATTTTGGGGGTATCTATATATCCTAAAAAGTTTTTTAAGTACCCTTATGGGCATTCTGACGTGTGTAAAAATCAAGATATTTGAAAATTAGGGGGAATATGAAGCGAATTATAATACATTGGACGGCCGGGACAAGTAAACCGAACGCAACAGAGTTAGAACATTATCATTATATAATTGATGCAGAGGGCAATATACATAATGGTAAATTTAAACCAGAAGATAACGAAAATTGTAATGACGGTAAGTATGCTCAACACACAGGTGGCGGTAACACAGGTTCGATAGGTGTAGCATTGTGTGGTATGTTGGGTTTCAAAGGTGTTAACAATGTCGGCCAATACCCACTAACAAGGGTTCAATGCGAGAAGATGTTCAAGTTTGTAGCGGAATTATGCAAAAAATACAACATTGCGATCACTTCGTCAAATGTTATGACGCATTATGAATTTGGACAAAAGAACCCAAAAACGACATCAGCAAATAAAATTGATATTGTTTATTTACCACCATTCCCCGAAGTATTGCGGAGCAAGGTCGGAGATTTTATCCGAAACAAAGTTAGGTGGTATTCACAAAACAAGTAGTCTTATTTATTTTTCTTCTTTTTTATTTGTTACTAGAAAGTCCTACAATTTTGCAGGACTTTTTTTTATTTGCTCACATGCTCACAAAATGCTCACGAAAAATAAAAAAATGTGCAAACCGTGAAAATGCTGAAAAATAAAAAAGCTTGATATTACTTGATTTTAGCAACATGTGAAAACTGTGCAAATCCTGAAAATACGTATAAATCACCCTGCTAAGGTGTTGTAGGGATAATTCTCTACCGTGGGTTCGAATCCCACCTTCTCCGAATTTTTCAAACGAAAACAGGGACTTGTACCCTGTTTTTTGTTTGACATAATCTTTGAACGGATGAGAACCACAAAGCGAAGCTTTGTTTGGTTCGAGCGCGAGTGAGCGGAGGCTGAAGCACTTTTGTTTGAAAGCGATAAAATCGCTGAAGACAAAATGCGGAATTGCCGTTCAACGCGAACGAGCAAGACAATCCCACCTTCTCCGAATTTTAAGACACAAACTGTTGTTTGTGTCTTTTTTGATATTCAAGGTGGGCTCCCCTCTTTATAACAGAAAAGCAGAACCAAATGGTTCTGCTTTTCTGTTATAAAGAGGTTAACTCATACATCTACCCCTTTACCTCTTTACCCCTGGAACATATCTTTGCTCACGTGGCAAAGCGGGCATTCAAAGTCGTCCGGTAAATCTTCAAACTTTGTTCCGGGAGCTATACCTGCTTCAGGATATCCTTTTTCTTCGTCATATTCCCAATTACAAACTGTACAAACGTAAACTGCCATAAAATTCTCCTTTCTTCCTAAACACTATGCATTATACAATATCGAACCATTAGTTGTATAGCCCGAGTGAACAATTATTTACTAAGCTATACAAATGTAAAAAACAACGATGCTATAAACCCTACGATTATGCAGTAGTAACCGAAAACACGCAGAGAATACTTTGCCAAAAACTCAAGGAAATACTTTATACAAATATATCCGACAACGGCAGAAACTACCGTACCTATTAATATATAGAGCCAATTATATGACAACAATTCTGACATATTAACCTCTTTGAGCGGATAAACAACCGATGCGCCCAATATAATAGGGATACTCAAAAGAAAAGAGTATCTTGCGCAGGCAATACGTTCCGTTTTAGAGAACAAACCTGATGCAATAGTCCAGCCTGAACGTGAAAACCCCGGCAGGGCAGCCAGTCCCTGTGCTATCGACATAATTATTGCAGTTTTGAGTGAAACTTTATCTGACTTATCCTTTACTGTATCTGAAAACTTTTCCGATCCCCAAAGCACACCGCCAGTAACCATAAGAAGCACACCAACGACTGCAGGAGAGTCCATTAGTCTTTCTGCCGAATCAGTAAAGATAAGGGCTACAAATACTGTAATGACCGTGCCCAAAACAATATATAAACCGAGTTTTGCATTATAGTCGGTATAATCTTTGGTTTTTATCCCGTTAATAAGCGCATTCCATATCTCAACAACCTCTTTCCAAAAGAAAACAAACACGGCAACGAGTGTTCCGATATGGAGCATCATACTCAACACGGTATCATAGCTTGATTCTTCCGGAATAGGGTTTCCGGAGATAAGTTGAATCAAATGAGAGGTAAACACCAGATGACCCGAACTTGAAATAGGCAAAAATTCGCTTAAGCCCTGAACTATACCCATAACTATAACTTTTATCAAACCTAACATTTTTCTCTCCTATTTCTGAAACGGATAAACCTACACATTTACCCCTTTCCCCTTACTCTTCGAAGTAGCTTGCGCAAGAGGTTGGGGTTTCCCATATTGATATTTTACTGATTTGCGGGACTTGTTCTTTCATTTTATCATATATGTACTTTGCAAGTGTTTCACTACTTGGACTAATTCCTTTAAAATCAGGCAGTTCATTTATATCTTTATGGTCTAACAACTCCAAAACAGATTTTAGATGTCTTTTAAGCACTTTGTAGTCAATCAGAATATTACTGGCATCAAGCTCGGTACCGCGCACATAAGCCTCAACAAGCCAGTTATGACCGTGTTGGTTTTCACATTCTCCTTCATAATTCAGTAAATGGTGTGCTGCAGAAAAATACATTTGCGCTTTTATTTCGAACATCTTATCCCCCTTAACTTCTTATATGACAATTTTACAATAAACATAAAAAACTATAAAAATGAGAGATAAAAGGGCATACTAGTTAGATCTGTATATGTTGTTTACACCAAGAACCTTATCATACAGACGTTTGAACCCGTTCCCGTACTTATACATTAGTTCTTCTGTCATATTATGCTGAATATCCAAAAGAAGCATATCATGTATCATTAGCTCTTTGATTAGGAAAACGATATCCTTGTTTTGAGTCCATATCCCGCCTGATGAATCGGAAGGGTTTGTAGGAATTTTGCCATAGAATGCCTCTTTGTCATCAACTGCAAGCACAACAACTCTGCCTTTAAAATAGTTCTCAAGTTTCTTTGCAAACGGGTGTTCAAAAACAAGACCAAATCTGCTCTGAAGCCTGTCATATCCTACTATTCTGATTTCGACATTTCTGTTATATGCAAGCAATAATTCTTGCTCAATCTTTTTGAAATCTTGTGACCATATTTCAAGATATATCTCTTTTTTAGCATTTTTTATTATTTCAACAATTTTTTCCAGAGTCTTATTATCCCCGCTGATAGACAGTATCGGATCTAAATAATCCTCTTTTACCTCAGGCAGATGTTTTTCGAGGAAATCAATATTACTTACCATCTTCCTTTTATACCGTTTTGTCAGTTCTGACGGCTTAATCGGAGAATACGTAACAGGTTTATCCTGAGTAGATGTAACCACCTGTTTTTGGGTAAGAGCCTTCAGAGTATCATAAGTTCTTGACTGCGGCACGTCTGCCAGTTTGCTGACCTCGTAACCTGTGGCAGGATAGTGCTTTAAAAGAGCAACATAAACCCTTGCCTCGTATGTGTTGAACCCTAAATCTTTTAAACTCTCAATAATCTTATCCATATAAGCATTTTAACAAATTAGATAATTCATTGCAAACAGATATTTATATATTAGTCCATACACATTCAGCAAGGAACAGATCTTCTCCTTCATTGTTAGTCAACTTATGAAGAGTTGTCTTGTCATCTTTGAATTGTACCTGTGAAATAAGCGTTTCGCCGTAGCGTGTTTCTTTTTTGAACATCATATCAATTGTTTTTATCTTGCAATTATTTCTAAAATCAAAACTTAGCGGTTCAAATGCCCAGACAATGTAGTTACCATTGTTTGCATGCCCGTTAACATCAAGGTCGTTGTATCTGACTTCAAAGACTTTTTCAAGCTGAACGTCAGTTATCGGGGTTATCTTATTATATTTCAAATCATCTTCACGTTTTTCATTCGGAGGCATGCCCGGTATATCGCCGATAGCATTGGTAATAGGCACCATTGAACGGGTAGCAATATCGACTATTGCCCATTGGCTTGCCATTCTGGCTATCACTTTACCGTTTTTTGACAGTTCAAAATCACGGAATGCAAACAGTTTATTATACCCTCTCGGCTCTGTTGTAAGTTCTAATTCCTGAATATCAAACGGATATTCTTCAAACTCCATACGATATTTAATCAGAAACCACGCATAATTCATCGGATAAATTGTTGAATAACCAAAACCTTTATCTTCCGCATTTTTACTTGCAATATCCTGCAAAAAATTCAGAAGTGCATAAGGTTTCATAGCCAAATTTTGCTCTGTCTCCGAATATTTTATTGTTAATTTTTCTGTGTAACCGTCTTTAATCATTGTAGAAATTGTAACACAAAATTAAGTTTATATTGCAAATTAAGTATGTTGTTGTTATCATTGACTAGAAATATTGCAAAATGTGTGTTTTAACAGAGGAGTATAAGAGATGAAGAAGATTTTATGTGCCTTTTTGGCATGTGTAATCATGTTAATGAATGGTGGCGGTTACGCACTTGCTGCTAACGAAATGATGACAGGACAAGCAAGATTACAAGCAGCGCCAAACGCAAAAACAATTGAACTTGCTTTTGTTTTTGACGGGCCATCAGATAAAAACGCAGAAGTTTTACAATTGTTCCAAAAGACAATTACACGATCATTGTTACCTGATTTTAAGGCTGTGTTCCCAAAAGACTTGGTATTTACCGGGGACTGGACAGAAAAAGGGGCAAGAAATGTTGCTGAAAAAGCTTTAGCTTCAAGAGCAAGAATGGTTGTTTCTTTAGGATATCTGTCAAGTGAATATTACACAGAAAAGAAAAATAAAAACAAATTTGTTATGACAATCGATCAATACGGTTTAAGAGACTTCGGGCCAAAAACATTCAACCCGATTGCTCAAAACGTAATCGACTTGACTACGTTCAAAAAATTAGTACCTACAATGAAAAAGACTGCTATTTTGATGAACGTAAACTATTACAATATGAATAACAAAAACTGGAATGCAATTATCGCTAAGAGATTAAAAGAAAAAAATTGCGATTTAAACTTTGTTGTTATTCCGGTTAACAATAACATTCAAGCATCATTATCAAAAATACCTAATGATGTAGATTCTGTTTTTGTAACACCGTTATTTAATATTACAAAAGCTCAGAGAAAAGAAGTTTACCAGTATATTAATAATAGAAAGTTACCTTCATTCTCAGCTGTCGGCCAGGAAGATGTTGATATAGGAGCTATGTTAGGTACATCAGCTGCTGACGTTGATAAGAAGTTGGCGGAATCAACTTCGTTCAATATTTATGGTGTATTAAAAGGTAATGCCGTGAAGAATGAAAAAATACCTTTCTTCGATGACAAGGTAATTTTCTTCAACTCTGATACAGCAGAATCTGTTGGCTACGTTGCACCATTAAGACTGTTAAATAACTGTATTATTATTACTCATAAAGAATTACCAAAGTATGACTTGGGTAAATTACTCGATACTTTAGATGAAAGCAACTTGGATATGGCAAGAAAGAAATTTCTTGTTAATGCCGCAAGAAGATCTGTTGCAAGTGCATATCTCAGATATCTTCCTACAGTAAGACTTGATTTAGGTTACCAAACATACAACAGTTCTTATGCCGAATCATACGCAGGTGTACCAACAAGAGCAGGGGCTTTCACTTTCGGGATTGACCAAATTCTCTACTCTCCTGATTTGGTAACTAATATCATTGTTAAACATAAAAAATTGAAATTTGATAAGGCAGAGGCTGTACTTACAAAAGCAAATATGGAATATCAGACAGGTAACCTGTATATTGATACACTAATGCTTGAGAATATGATTAAGGTTCAGCAAGAGCTGGTTCAAGAATCAAGAGAAAACCTTGCAATTGCACGTGTAAGACAAAAAACCGGCAAATGCGGTTATGAAGAAGTCCTTCGCTGGGCAGGTGATGTATCTGAATCAGAAAAGAAACTGTTAAGCATGCAGGCTGAATACAAGAATGCGAAAATCCATATCAACAAACTTTTGTTCAAAGACCAAAAAACAGATTTTGCATTTGCGCCATTGACAGCAAAAGATCCTGCATTCTTTACATCTGATTTGAATATCATTGACCACGTAAGAAATCCTAAGAGATTAGAATTGTTTACAGAAAATTTAATTAAACAGGTTATTTACTTGTCACCTGAAACCACAAAGCTGAAAGCAGCTATAGGTATGAAAAAGGCAGAAATGAGTAATTATGCTCAAAAGTTTTTCATGCCAAATGCTAAAATGTCTTTGGAATGGACAAGAGTATTTGACAGACACTTACCTTACGAAAGTTCTGCACATAACCAATTGAGGGGTGCTACTGCATCTGCACAAAGTACCGGTGCTCAAGCAAAATCATATGCTACATCTGCTGCACAAGCTGCTGCGGATCCGGCTAATGCCGCAGATATAATGGCTGCTGCTCCGGGAAATGCTGTTCAAGCAGGTGCTCAGGCTTTCCAAAATTATTACTTTAACACTCCATACCTTGGCTTGGATAAAGATTCTTTCAGATTCTTTATCGGTGCTCAATGGAAACCAATTGAAGGTGGTCATAAGATTGCAGAAATTGCAAGATGTAAGGCTGAATTGAACGAATTAAAAGCATATTTAGAAGAAGTTAACACAGAGATAGAAATGCAGGTTCGTTCAGTTGTAAACAGAGCAATCGCAAAATACTTTATGATTGAAAAATCATACAAAGCTATGTTTGCTGAAGCTGAGAACTATCAAATGGTTAAAGACAGATATCTCGTAGGACAAGCTTCTGTGACACAGTTGGCTGATGCTCAAAACTTGTACCACAAAGCAAAACTTGATGCTCTTAATTCCCAATATGAATTCTTTAAAGAGCTTATTTGGGTACAACGCGGTTTGCTCTCAGTTAACTGGAATCACGCAAATCCTGAAGTCAAAGGTTGGATTAATAAGATTCCTATCTTATTACCGGCAGAACCTGATTTCCAATTATAAGAATATGCCATAACATATAAATAAAAAGCGGGGGTAATTCCCCGCTTTTTGTATAAAACATTTCTTTAAAACTATTGTTTTTACCCCTTTAGCATTTATAATTGTATTAATATTTCAAGAGGAAGCTTATATGAGAATAGATGCAAATAATTTGATAAAGATATACGGGGACAGAAGTGTTGTAAACGATATATCTTTTTATATGGACAAGGGCGAGGTAGTCTGTCTTTTAGGTCCAAACGGGGCAGGGAAGACAACAACCTTTTATATGGTAGTCGGTTTGATTAAGCCGAACGGAGGTAACGTTTTCATTGACGGTCAGGATATTACGACATGGCCGATGAACGAACGTGCAAGAGCTGGTATCGGTTATCTTCCGCAAGAAAATTCTATTTTCAGAAACCTCAATGTTGAAGACAACATTAAACTTGTTCTTGAAATGAATGATAAGCTTACAGAGTATGAAAAATCAAAGAAACTTGAAGAGCTGTTAAGCGAATTTGGGGTATTAAAACTCAGAAAAGCACCTGCGGTAGCTTTATCAGGCGGTGAAAGAAGACGTGTAGAAATCGCAAGAGCATTGGCTGCAAGTCCTGATTTCATGCTGCTTGACGAACCGTTTGCAGGGATTGACCCTATCGCGATTGGAGAAATTAAAGATAACATCAGAAAGATATCCGCCGAAAAAGGACTTGGGGTATTGATTACAGACCACAACCCTAAGGCAACATTATCTATCACAGACAGAGCATACGTAATTTTTGACGGTAAGATTAAGATTCAGGGCAGAAGCGCAGATGTAGCGAATGACCCTGTCGCAAAAGAATTTTATCTAGGAAAGGATTTTCAACTCTAATGAAAATCACCATATTCGACAGGTACATATTCAAACAGGTGGCAATAACAACGTTTGTTGCGATATTGCTCTTTACCGTTGTCTGGATTGCGCCTGAAATGCTTCTGAACACCATTAAAAAGGTATTAGAAGGCGAAATGACCGCTAGAACAGGGGTCGCATTTCTAATTGCACAATTGCCTTTGATTCTCAGTAAGGCTTTCCCTGTCGGTTTGCTTTTAGGTTCACTGTTTACGTTTGATAAACTGTGTAAAGATTCAGAACTTACGATTTTCAGAGCAGTCGGGATGCCGTTTTGGAGAATTGTAAGACCTGTACTTGCACTCAGTGTTATCGTTGCGGTTATGTGCTTTATGACAATAGATATTCTTGTCCCGAAATCGTCTGAAGTTGTCGCAAGAATAAAAGATAAGAATCCTGTTTCGCAGTATATTTACACACAAAAAACAGATACAGGAAAGCCAACACTTGCCGTTGTCGTGTCAAAATACAACAGAAAAGAAATGCATAGCGTG
Source organism: Cyanobacteria bacterium RUI128 (assembly GCA_024695725.1). The sequence continues at coordinate 47,307 of JAILHQ010000145.1, forward strand.
CTTGTGTTAGACTTTGCACATTCTAACTATACCGATTTACACGGTATATCAACAATTTGTATTGCAAAAAACGGGAAATTCTTTAATAACAGATGGGAATTGTACGATATTACAAGATACAGAATATCTTCCGAGGGAATCTTTAACGATATTGATCACCTGAATCAGATGAATATCCTTGAAGGACATTTGGCAAGTGATATCTACACAATAATGAATTATTCAACCAAAAAAGAACGCGAAATAACGAATAAAAATCTGTGGAAATATATAGGGCTTCTGAAAAACGTAAGCCGTGATGAAGAAACCTATCATTTGATGCTGAACAAGTATTTTCAAAGATTTTTCCATCCGTTTATCTGTATGTTGATGGCGGTAATGGGGTGTTTATTAGGCTTCAGCAGACCAAGAGAACAGAGAATGTTCGGATTCGGTATTGCAATCGGCGCAATATTCTTGTATTATATAACTCTTCCGTTCTTTGACCTGTTGGCAGAAAAAGGGGTATTACCTCCGCTTATAACCGCAATGGTTCCGCCTCTGGCATTCTTCGGTTGTATAGTAGCGTTTTATAAATCAAAGGATCTGTAATGTTAAAAAGAATTATTTATTTATTGGTGTTCGTTATGTTTTGTAGTGTATCAGCTCGTGCAAGTGAAATATTTTATGACTACGCTGACGGAATTTATCATATAGTAATTCCTGCCGGGAAAAAGATTGAGTTTGTATCAACCGAAAAATTAACCACAAACGCAGAAGTTCACAAACAAACAGGGGCAACTCTTACGGTTAATGCAGGCTTTTTTGATCCGAAGAACCAAAAAACAATCTCTTTCGTGTACAATGACGGGTTATTATTAGAAAGTCCAATAGAAAATGAAAATTTAGTTTTTAATGAAACAATTATGGAAAACTGGGATAAGGTAGGAAACAGGACTGAATTCAGAATAACCGAACACAACGGCGTTCTAAATTATGACATAGTGCCTCATAATGCACCTTATCAAGGTAAACTTATTGCATCGGCTCAAGCAGGACCTATGTTGTTACCTGATTTAAGGTTGGAAGAAGAATTCTTTGTTGTAAGAAACGAAGAAGGCAGAGTAACAAGAGAATCTGCATCTGTACTTCATAAAACAGCAAGAACTCTTATCGGACTAAAAGGCAAAGATGTTCATATATTCATCGTAACAACAGAACACCCTATGACTATTGCTGAAGCAAGAGATTTGTGCAAATCATACGGACTTGAAAAAGCAATGGCTTTTGACGGTGGGAGTTCAACCTCTGTTGATTTCAAAAACGAATTGCACGTAACCTCTGTCGGCATCAGAACCGACGACACCGGCAGAAGACTCAAGTCATTTTTGATTGTAAAATAACCTATCTCCCACCAAGAATGATGATTGGATAATCATTATCTCTTGCAAATTTTAAAAACTCTGCCGGACATTCGTCAATAGAGTTAACTTTTGCGACGAGGCCCATAATGCGTGGATTTATCGGAACAATTTCACTATGATTATCCTGATAAGTAAACACTAAATCATCACGAGATTGTTCAAGTACATCAACTAAATCTTGAGCTTTTATTGTTTTTCCATTAATTGTTATATCTTGTCTGATTTGTGTTGTATATTTCTTGGTTACAAGTTGTCGGCTTAGTTCTGCGTAATCACTTTCACTCAATTCATATCCTTTTTCTTGTAAATGAGTGAGTATTTGATTTCTCACATAAAGTCTGGTATCTCTTCCAAAATAATTTTCAAGTTGTTGCGGAGTAAATGTTCTATCCCCGACTGTTATATTTTCTTCTAATCTTGTTAAATAATTACCCTCTATTATCCCTCTTAATTGAGCAATCTCAGAATCAGAAAGATTTATTCCGTCATCTCTCAAACGAGAAACACCATCTGCAAACATATTATTTGAATAATTATCATATACCTTATTGAACAGTATTGCTTCAAATCTTTCTAAGCCTTTTTGATAGCCGGACGCTGTATTTGAGTGATACGCTTCAGAAATATTAGCTTGATCGACATCAAATACAAAACCGAAATCACGTCCACCATATGTTTTGCCACCTGAAGCCAATGTTAAAGTTGTTGACCACGCAGATTGATTTAAACTATTTTGAGTTAGTGATTTAACATTCGCCAGGCCATTCATATCGGTCATATGAATAATAAATCTGGCATTGTCTTTTGTAGTCCCCGGAGCAAAACCGTAAGCTTCAAGTATAGGAACCGTAATTCTTCTATTATTTCTTTCAATTTCAACTGTTTGATCAGCAGTTATCTCATTGAAGTCTAAAACCTTCAGTTCTGATGCAGTACCCCCAATCATAACTGTTTTTCTTGGGAAAAACTCACCATTTCTTACAAACTTCGTATCAAATACAAGATTAGAACGCTCATATATTTTAGTTACGGCATGTTCTATCGCCTGCATTTTTCGGGTCATAAACGCATCAAATTCTTCAGGAGTTCTTGCACCTTCAGAATATTGATAATGGAAGGTTGGGTTTACATTTTCAAAATCAGCTTTTGATAATATTTCATATATTTTTAAATCTTCAGGTCGTCTGCATCTTACAGCGACATCTTCAGCTGAGATTTTACCCTTATTATATTGTTCAAACCAATGATGATTTTCTACAATATCAATTATTCTATCTTTCATTTCCTGAGGAAATGGGAATTTATCAAGTATGGCTACTGCGTATTCACTACTTAGAGATTGGTGCCCAGGATCAGTAACACCTGCTTTTTTACCAAGATCATGAACAAGTGCTGATATTTTCAGGATAGTTTTATCTTTATCTGACAGCGTTTGATACAAAGGATGATTCATCGCACTTTGAAGTACATTTAATGTGTGAATATCAACGCTTCCTGCATGAGTACCGTGCTGTTCCTTTTGAATAATAGAGGTAAACTCAGGCAACCCCTGTATTAAGTCTGTCAAGACAGCGTCAACCTCTGCATTGCCTGTCATCACTTCATTTTTAGAAGTAAAAATTTCAATTTCTTCACGAACTCTTTCTGCAATTTGTCTTGCAGTTTCTGATACTTCTGTATTCTCAAATGGTTTATTATTTGGCAAACCTTCAAAGCCATAGTTGTTGTTACCAATTACAGTTCCGGGCACTAATCCGAAATGATTTAGTATTACTCTTCTTTCATTTTCAGGTAAATCTTTTAATAAATCATTTACTTTTATATTAAAATCTTCTCTTGAATATTTAAGCGGCAACCCTTTTGTTCCATATTGTGAGAAATCAAAAGTTCTGAAAACTTCTTCAGCTTTTGAATTATTATTTGCTAAAAAAGTACCAAATTTTTGCTGCTGATCTTTTGATACAGTTATGTGTGGACGGTGTGCGCCCAATTGTGTCTTAAATTGAGAAATAAAATAATCAATATCGATATCACAGGTTTTCAATATATTTTTTGTCTTCTCATCGATACGGCTAAGTATATCCAAATGATTTATTTTTTCAGCTAAAGATAATGATGATATATTTAACCTGTCGTATTTATTATAGAAGCATAATAAATTATAAATTTTAGATTTATCTATATCTTTTGAGTAACATAGCTTCTCTGCCACTGCAATATTACGTTCACCTACCTGCCCTATAATCATGGAAACATATTCTTTCGGGAAATCTTTGTCTGCACAGAGTTTTTCTGCGAATGCCATATTTTCTTTATTCAATACTTGTAATATTCCAGGTATGTCGTCCTTTGGAAAATCTTTGTCTGCACATAGTTTTTCTGCGAATGCCATATTTTCTTTATTCAATACTCGTAATATTTCAGGGATGTCTATCTTTGGGAAATCTTCGTCTGCACAGAGTTTTTCTGCGAATGCCATATTTTCTTCATTTAATACTCGTAATATTGCAGATATGTCTCTAGTTGGGAAATCTTTGTCTGCACATAGTTTTTCCGCCAGCATCCTGTTTTGGTTATTCGTACTCGCAAGAATACTTGGAATATAATTCCTAGAGAAATCTTTATCCGCACATAGTTTTTCTGCAAACGCAAGGTTTTCTTCATTTGTAGTTTTTAATATTGCCCAAATTACTTCTCTAGGGAAATCTTTATCCGCACATAGTTTTTCTGCAAATGACAGATTCACTTTGTTTGTATTTTCCAATATCTGAAATATTGTATTTTTTGGGAAATTTTTATCTGCGCATAGTTGTTCTGCTAGTGACATATTTTCCTCATTTACGCGACTAAGAACACTTGCCGCAAACTCTTTAGGGAAATCTTTATCTGCACATAGTTTTTCTGCAAATGATAAGTTATGTTTATTCAGACTTTCTATAATATACCCGAGATTTTCCCTTGAAATATCCGCATTAGCACAAATATTTTGAATTGTATCGAGATTTTCTTTAGTACATATATCTTTTAAAGAATGTAAGTAGTTATGTATACCAAATTTATTAATATGAGGCATATCATACAAAGCCTCAGCTAAAAGTATTTTTTCTTCACTATTACATCGTAGTAGAGTGAATAATAGTAAATTCGTCTCTTTTGGGAAATCTTTATATATTTTTTCCGCAAATGAAATATTTTTGTCGTTCAATTCTTTACCAATAAGTTTTAACTCGAGCTGACTCATTTTCCCGTCATTAGTCAAATTACTTATTAAAGTATCAATTCGTTTTTTAACATCTACATCTTCTGATGTTTCCAAAGCCGATTGAACTTTTTCCCCATCTTTGATTATTTCAGTTTGTACACCGTCTTTGTAGAAGTTTTCATATTGAGATTTTAAATCTGTTTCTGAAAGATTTTGTTTTGATTCGACAAATTTACCATTTTTGTCATAGACGATTATGTTATATTTTTGTCCTGAATCATCTGTAGTCACAACAAGTCTGTTACCCTCAGCATCAGTTATAATAGTGTGATTAGATCTATCGTGTTGAGCTTTTTCCATGAACACTTCGATGGTAGGATTGTTGATTTTTGTCGCAGTATCCGGATCTACTTTTCCGATGCAAACAGAACCTTTTTCACTATCCCAAATTGTTACGGAACCATCATCACGAATAACAAGTGAATCGTGCTGTTTACGTAGGTGTTTAATATCTTTTTCCGTCAGTACTCTTGCAGATAAATCGTCTGCCGCACGTAAATCTCTTGATGTAGCGGCAACCTGTTCTCTCATGACTTCAGTCAAACCTTTTGCCATCATACCTTGGACAATTTCTTCAGGATTTGTTGTTGAATATATCTCTTCGCCGTTTTCAATAACTTTGTATTTCTTAACTCCGCCTTCTGTTTCTATTTGGACAGAAAATTTCATATTTTTAAACTGGTTCATCAGTGCTTTATTTTGTTGTCTGAGTTGTTTTGCACTTGCGTTCACACGACCGCCTGCAATCATATTCATAAATCTAGCAATTGCTTCACCCTGACCATTTTCCATTAACGCACTAATAATATCATCACCTGTCATAGCCTGGAAAACTGTATCTAAACTTATTTCAGCAGTAAATCCTGCGCCCTTGCTCAACGATGCATTAAGGAAATTAGCAGCATATCCTGTTCCTTTTTTAGAAATAATATCCTTTACGCCATCTCCAAACGGACCTGATACGTAACTACCAAACAAACCAAACGCCATTGTAGTTGGAGCATTGTCTATTATTGCCTGTCGTTCTTTATCAGTTGCAGCTGACACATAACTTACAACAGGCATTGCCGCTGTGCCTGAAATTTTTGTTATGTTATTAGCAAGCCTTTGCGCAGCCTTTGGTCCATATTTTTCAGCCACATATTGATACATTCTTGCAGCACCTGATGCATTACGTCCTTCGTTCGCAGCCGTTATTCCTTCAGCCATAGATGAGCTTATTCCGCCGCCGATACCTCTTGTTACTGCAATTACAACAGCCATCTCTGCTGTTTCGCTAATAATACTTCTACCTATCAGCATATTGTTTAAATGAGTCATATCCGGAGGATTTTCGCCATAAACCTCAACAAATCTTGATTTATACAAATCATACATTTGTGTTTCGAACGTTTTTGCTCGGTCTTCCGTATATGTTGTATTTTTATATGAATACTGAGCCATAATTTCAGAAACCTGAGACTGCAGGTTATTTTTCAGATTAGTTAAAAATTGTTTCCACCAATTTTCATCATTATATTGATGTTTGCTAATGATTTCTTCCAATAAAGGATGACCTTGACCTAATATATCACACGCCATCAACATATATCTGGCTTTCAGATTATCGTTACGTTTTATATTTGTAGATCTTTTATTGTAATAAATTGCGTGACATCTGTTTGATGCGTAGGTAGGAATATCAATTTGTTCGCAAGTCTTTATGTCAACACCAAAGCTCTGCAGTCTTTTAATATCGTCTTCTTTTACAAATTTAAACCAGTCGCCCACATCTTTGTCTGTTTTTTTGTCTATTGATAACAAATCAGAAATATCACCAATTTTATCGTTAAGAGACACTACAGAATTATATGCATCATATATTCTAATCATTGAATCTGCACTATCATACTTAAAATCTTTATTAAATTTTTTATTAAAAAGTGCATCAAATGCATTAATTCTCAATTCTTTTTGTGTATCTGTATAACCGGTATATGCACTTCTGCCTGCTTCATAAATAGATGTTTCCATAATACCGTTTCCGGATGCCATCAATTCATTGGCACTACGTACACCATCAACAGATGTATTGTGCATATCGTTTATTGATTCTGTTCCGGATAGTGCACTGCACGCTTCAACAGCCATATTACCAAAGCATTCCCATACATTCAAAGTATGATTTGCCGTCACATCCAATACATTATTGTGTACCTGATAATAGTGAAGTGCAGCAGCATCTTGAGATTCCAAGCAATATCTGTAAGACCGTGCGTATTTTACATCAAATGGCATTACGTCAACATTTTTTCTTAAATTTCTGCCGTCATTTGTAACAATAGCCTCTCTCAATGTAGGAATGACGACATGTTTATTAAACTTAAAATTCATGAAACCCGGATTTTGAGTATGTTTTGTATGCAATTCAGAATATCTGATTGCCTGAACTTCTCCATCAGGATAAAAATATGTGTGCATATAGTTTCCATCATAGTCTTCTACATAACTACTCTCAATATGTCCATCCGGAGTCAGCATTGTTTTCATTGTGCTAAAATCAATATTTAAAACTGCATCTAAAAATCCTTTAAAGTCCGCATCTTTAATACCCTGTTTTTGTAAAGATACTGATATAGCCTGCAAATCTCTTTCAGTAATATTACCATCGCGACCTGTATCTACAACGTTTTCAATATATTTCAACAGTTGAGCCATTTCCGGTTCATCCAATTGCCCGTTGGAAGTACCCTGAGCAAACATTTCATAGATATCTCTGTGATTTTTCTCACGTAAAAACGTTTTTGGCAACACCTGAGGCAGAGATTCCTTTAGTTTATCAACTGTTATAAACACCTGCTCATCAGGATTATTTGTTTTATATCTCGGATCTTGTTTTCTATCGGCTGTATGATGAGAAACTTCTTCAATTGTTCCATTATCAAACTCAGAAATATTAGCACTGTTATATTTTGTAGTTGTTCTTGAATTGTTGTCATACTCTATTTTTGACAGATTGCCATCTTTTGATATGAAAACTTTTTCAATTTTTCCTGATAATGTTGTGGTTACTCTTTCTCTGAAGTCTTCATCAGAATAATTTCCGTTTTCATCAACACTCATGGCATAAGTTGTAACTTTGGAACCGTCAGATTTGCTTCTGTCAGTCGAAATTTTTACCATGGTTTTACCTTCGTCTATTTCCTCATCTGTAAGGTATTCTGATGAAACTTCCTCATAGGTATGAGTTTCCTGAGTATTCCCGTTTTTCTTAACAGTTTTGGAAGACGGTTTTCCGTTTTGGTAAACTATTACAGTCTCGATGATATTATCTCCGTCTTGATGAATTATAGTCCTTTGAGCAAGCTCATCACCATTTTTTTCATCAATGATAGTATCACCGTTTTCCTCCCTTATCTCACGATTCTTTTGCAGTGTTTCCGGTTCCGCCAAATCGGGAGCTTTTTCAATCACATACCCGATAATATCCTCAAGCTCTTCTCCGGTAGTAATTTTCCCCAAAATCTCTTGCAGTGTTGTGTCATCTAATTTTGCGACAGCATCACGGCTGACACCTTTTGGTGCTAATGCAACATATACTTGATTAATCAAAGTTAAATTTTCTGACACTGCCTTCTATTCCTAATCGATTACATGTTAACGCAGCAAAATATGCTACATTTTCCTTATCGGCATTTCTATCAAAAACTTTATAAAATAAGTATTAAAATTTACATTCTTTTACATTTACCTAACCCCTTTACCAAACGTAACACAACACTTGCAATTAAACTTTATTCGTGATACATTAACCCTTGTCAGAAAAGTTACAACTAAATATATTTCTCATTGGGTTATGCCCATGGCAGTTTTGTGTATCAAAACATCTGAGAGTATTTAGTAAAAATATATAGGCTAAACAGTAGTACACTTTATTAAATCGGAAAGGTATAAAATGACTGAAGAAAACAAAGAATTAGAAGTTGCTGCAACAGAAGAAACAACTGTAGAAGAAACTGCAGCTGAAGAAGTTGCTGAAGCAACAGAAGAAGTAACCGAAGTAGAAGAAGATATCACTGCTGAAGTTGCTGATGAAATGGAAGAAAAACCTGTTAAGAAAAGCAGAGGCAGAAAGAAAAAAATAGAAACTAAAGAAGAAAAACCTCAATCAGAATGGGGCGAACAAGTTGTTCAAATCAGCCGTGTAACAAAGGTTGTAAAGGGTGGTAAAAAATTAAGCTTCCGTGCAATCGTTGTTGTAGGTAACAAAAAAGGACAAGTTGGTGTTGGTTGTGCAAAAGCTGCAGAAGTTATTATTGCTATCCAAAAAGCTATTGCTGACGGTAGAAAGAACCTTATTACGGTTCCTATCTTCAAGACAACTATTCCTCACCCTATCACTGGCAGAAGCGGTGCCGGTAAGGTAATGTTAAGACCGGCTTCTCAAGGTACAGGTATCATCGCCGGCGGCGCTGTTCGTCCTGTTCTTGAACTTGCAGGTATTGAAAACATTCTTTCAAAATCTCAAGGTTCTAAATCACCGCTTAACGCAGCTAACGCTACTTTAAACGCTCTTAAATCATTAAGAAACTTTAGCGATGTTGCTAAAAAACGTGGTTTAACAATGGCTGAATTATTAAACTAATCGGCTATTTTGGTATTAGATAAATAATGAAATAATAGAGGAAATAAAAATGGCAAAAAATAAACAAATAAAAATCAAACTTGTCAGAAGCATTATCGGTGCATCTCCTGCTCAGAGAAAAGTAGTTGCTGCATTAGGCTTAAAGAAGAAAGATCAAGTTGTAGAACATTATGACAGCGATACTATTATGGGTATGGTTAACAAAGTTAATCACTTAGTATCAATTGTTGAGTAATAATTAAAAGAAAAGGATAATAAAATGGCAAAAGCAAAAGAAACAATAAAATTAACAGATTTAAAACCTGCTGAAGGTTCTACTTCTACAGGTAAAAGAGTAGGTCGCGGCCGTGCTTCAGGTATGGGTAAGACTTCTACTCGCGGTCACAACGGTGAAGGTCAACGTTCAGGCCGTTCTTCTAAGAGAGGTTTTGAAGGCGGACAGATGCCAAGTTACAGACAATTACCTAAGTTGAAAGGTTTCCAAATTATCAACAAACGTAATTGGGCTGAAATCAACGTTGGCAGATTAGATGCTTTGAAACTTAAAGAAGTATCTTTGGAAACTCTTTTAGAACTTAAAAAAGTTCATCCATCCAGCGATGGCTTGAGAGTTTTAGGTAATGGCGAACTTAAGTCAGCTTTGACAGTTAAGGCTGTATATGTTTCTCCATCAGCTAAAGCAAAAATCGAAGCTGCAGGCGGAAAGGTTGAATTAGTATAAGGTAAAGAGGTAAATATCATATGGCTTTAAACAATATAAAACCACCAAGCACTGCAGATTTAGCTGCAATGTGGCAGGCTTCAGGATTAAAAGATAAAATTATTTTTACTCTTTTAATGGTTGTTGCTTTCCGTTTTGGTGCGCAAATTCCTATATATGGTATTAACAATACAATATTCCAAAACATTGCAGCCGGTAACAACATCATCGGGTTCCTTGATTTGTTCTCAGGTGGTGCATTAGGTAAGGTATCAATGTTCGCATTAGGTATCGGGCCTTACATCACGGCACAAATCATCGTTCAGCTCGTATCTGTTGTTATTCCTTCTCTGGAAAAACTTCAGAAGGAAGAAGGTGAAGCCGGCAGGAGGAAACTTGCCCAATATACAAGAATCTTTACTGTAGTTCTGGCATTGTTCCAGTCAGTAATCTTCATGATATTTATGTCAAAATTGCCTGCGGCAATTTTGCCGGGCATTAGCCACACAATGTTTTTCATAAGCTCAATATCTGCGCTTACTGCAGGTTCAGTTCTTGTTATGTGGATATCAGAACTTATCACTGAACACGGTATCGGTAACGGCGGTTCTTTAATCATCTTTGTCGGTATCATTTCAGGTATTCCGCTTTATTCACAAAGAACATCAGAATTAGTTACACAAGATCCTTCGTTGCAGTTCGGTCTGTTTGCATTACTTGCAATCTTCTTTGCAACAATGGTTCTTATCGTAATCATGCAGGAAGCAATGAGAAAAGTTATCATTGTTAATCCAAAAAGACAAGTCGGTAACAAAGTATACGGCGGAGTAAACACTTACATACCGTTCAAGCTTAACCCGGGCGGGGTTATGCCGATCATCTTTGCTATTGCAATTCTGTTATTCCCATCAACTATTCTTAGTGTGTTGGGACAGGCAAATTTACCGGGTTCACTTGGTACATTTGTTCTTGCAATGAATAAGATTTTCAGCCCGTCAGGTGCTTGGTATTACATAATTTACTTCACAATGATTGTGTTACTGACATTCTTCTATGCATCAATTATGCCAAATATGCAACCGAAAGAGATTGCTAACAATCTTAAAAAATACGGTTCATCAATACCTGGTATTAAACCGGGTAAACCGACAGCTGATGCATTGGATAAGATCTTGTCAAGAGTTACCTTTATCGGTGCATTCGCTCTTGGTATAATCGCTCTAGTACCTTCGTTCACAAGTTATTTAACAAAAATAACAACTGTTCAGGGTATCGGTGCAACATCTCTAATCATCATGGTCGGTGTTGCTCTCGACTTAATCAATCAGGTCAGAACACACCTTTTGGCTAAAAACTATGAATCCTTCTTAAAAGATAAAGAGGGGTAAAGGGTAAATATAATTATAAATATATATACCCTCAAATATATATATGAAACGACAGATACAAAATGTATCTGCCGTTTTTATTTATTGTAAATTTTCTGCAATAAATATATCCGATTTTTAAAGTTTGTCTAAAAAATACCGTAATACATAGTGTAACAAATAAGCTTTATTATTTTGGCCAACAACTTATTTGATTACAGAATGGAATAGTATAATGGGTTTATCGTCATCACAGGCAAGATTGTTGAATCTGACTGCAAGAATGCACCAGATTGAATATAAAGCTGCCAAACTGGAAGCACAAAAGCTCCAGATGGCGAATGAATCACGTCGGGTTTATGACGAGTATCTTGATGCACTTGAACAAACAAAAGTTCAGGTTAAGACACTAAACACTGACGGTTCTGCAAGTTATAAAGATATAAACAGTTATCAGGATTTTATCAATGCAGGATATGCAATACAATGTGATGGAGTAGTCTATAACGGAACACTGTATGATGGACTTGATTTATTAACTGATGCGGAACGTTATAAAAACACACCGGAAAATATTACTTGGTTTGAAAGTCAAGGCTATATTAATAGTGTAAGCGGAGCCACCGATTATTTCTATGCTTTCACTTGTGGTAATAAGTATATTGCCAACAATCTTCCCGGATTTACATGTTTAACATTGGGAGATTTGTTACACAATAAATTCGGTATTGATGAAGTACCACGAGGAAGTGAATTTGAAAATTTAATAACAAACCTAATCAATTCTGGCGAAGTTACTATCGTTAAACTTAAAGATAATTCTGAAACATCAGTTGCAATTGACACAGGTCTTCAGGAAGTATCAGACGAATCTCTGCTCAGAAAAGCTGAAGCTAAATACGAAGCAGATATGCGTAAGATTGATGCTAAGGACAGAAAATATGACACAGATTTAGCGGCATTGGATGCAGAACGTAACGCAATTAAATCAGAAATGGAAACACTAAAAACCGTCGCTAAAGACAACGTAGAAAGAACCTTCAAGTTATTCAGCTAGAATAAAATTTAATCTGTTAGCATTTTAATGTGTTGCCATCCTTCTATCAGTTTGGGATTAAAATATTTACCCCTTAATGTTAATTTCTGTAAAAATCATCTTTACAAAGTATGTTTGTTTTTTTATATATGGTACACTATAAATAACAAGAGCGAAATTTTATTTTGAGGTTAGCGAAATGACATATATAAATTACAAGAAGAACGACCTTGTTCGTATCAATATAGACAGTTTAAAAGTATCATTACCAAATCTGAAAAATGTTAACAAGACTCAGACCGTTGCAGAATGGCTAATGAAGATGATAGATGAAGGAATCAGTAACAACAAAATTGCAGCAGGATATCTTCTTCCTGCAAAAGCTGAACTTGCATACGCACTCGGGGTTAGTTTAGGTACCGTCCAGAATGTATTGAGAATGCTTGAGGATAACGGGTATATCTATTCAAAGCAATGTATCGGCTCTGTTATAAAAGACCGTAACGACTCTGTTTCAAAAATAAGAAAGCAGACTTCAAAAAAAGATATTGCAGAAGAAAAAATTAAACACTATATAAAATCAAACAAACTTAAAGCAGGTGACAAACTTCCAGTATCAAGACAGTTAGGCCGTGAAATCGACATGACTCTCAACACGGTAAGAAGTGCTGTATCCTCTCTTATAACAGAAGGGATATTAGGCTATGACAGCAAAAAAGCGCTTATTGTAAAAACTGTTAATTTTAATATTGAAGCCTCTGATGAAGAAACACTTGTAATAAAGATAAAAGAAGATTTAAAGAAATATATCTGTGAAAACTTCAAAATCGGAGATAAATTGTCTTCTCACGAAGAGTTATCAAAACTGTTTAATGTAAGCATGAAAACCATTCACAATGCGGTAAGCCTTTTGGTCAAAGAAAATATGTTATTGCCAAGACGAGGCTCCTACGGAACAACCGTCATAAACACTTCTGTAAATTCAGCCTTTGAACCAAGACGTGAAATGTCTATTTTTGCACCTGCAAAAGAAACCGCATTTTATCATTATCAAAAGATACAAAACAAGATTAAAAACATAATCACTGAAAACTATGATATCGGTTCAAAATTACCGTCTATCAACGAATTTTCGAGAATACTCGATGTCAGCCCGAACATTATAAGAAAGGCGCTGAACAATCTTGCAAAAGACGGTATTCTGAGATTTACCCGCGGGAGATACGGTGGAACCTATGTAATCGACATGCCTGAAACCTCTGAACAAACCTTCAAGTGGCTTGCTGTTGATCCGCAGTATTCGGCTGTTACCGTCAAAGGTTAAAATTGTTTTCAAATATAAATATTACCGCGTTGTATATTATTAAATTGTTCAAATTTATGCTATTCTATAACTATGAAGAGAGCATTTAAAATTATCACAACAATAATTATCACAGTTCTGGTAATAGTATTGTGTCTTAATAAGGATACGGGGATATCTAATTTCACCTTAAACAGTGATTCTATAAAACCGAATCCGGATGCTGTTTCGATTGATTCAGCCTACCCTGTACCGAGAACAAAGACAATTGACGGGGTTGATTATCTTCAGTCACAACTGCCTGTGGGAAAATTCGGAGGTGAACTTATTTCTTCCACAATAGGGGAAGGCCCTAAAACCTTTAACCCGTTCACTTCTACTGATGCGACCTCATCTGCTATGGCTGATATGATGTATGACGGGCTTTTTACATCTAACCCAATGACGGGTGAAGTTACTCCAAAACTCGCAAAATCAGTTGAAATAAAAGGAAACAGATATATTATTCATTTAAGAAAAGGGATAAAATGGTCTGACGGTAAACCCATCACTGCCGATGACGTTATTTTCACCTGGAAAGATATTATATTTGCTGGGCTCGGCAACACTTCAACCCGTGATGCCATGATGATAGAAGGCGAACTGCCAAAACTGAAAAAACTTGATAACTATACGGTTGAATTTACTATAAAACGTCAATTTGCGCCTTTCCTGAGAATGTTGAGTGCATCTATTGCACCAAAACATTATTTTACTCAGGATAAAAACTGGCAGAAAAATTTTGACAGATTTCTTGCAACAAACACAAAACCTGAAACAATCGTAACAAGCGGAGCTTACAGACTAAAAGAATATATTCCGGCGCAGAGAGTTGTTTTTGTTAAAAATAAAAACTACTATATGATAAACAAGAAAAACGAAAAATTGCCTTATATAGACAAAATTATTTACCTTATAGTTGGGGACATAAACAACCAAATTCTGAAATTTGAGGCAAACGAGCTTGACGAAATCTCATTAAAAGGGGGAGATGTCGCAAGATACAAAGCAAAAGAATACAAATCAAACTATGTAATCTACAACCTCGGTGCCGATAACGGAACTATGTTTATTGCAATAAATATGAATAACCGAAAAGACAAATCAAGCGGAAAATATTACGTTGAACCTAAAAAACAAAGATGGTTCGGCGATGTAAACTTCAGAAAAGCAATTGATTATGCAATAGACAGAAAAGGTATGGTTCAAAACATAGCAAACGGAATGGCAACACCGCTTTATACTGCGGAAAGTCCTAACGGCATATATTATAATGAAAAACTAAAAGGACACCCGAGGGATATAAATAAATCAAAATCACTTTTAAAACAAAGTGGATTTTACTATAAAAATAATAAACTGTATGATAAATACGGAAACAGAGTTGAAATCAATTTATCAACAAATGCCGGCAATACAGAACGTGAAGCTCTCGGTGTAATGGTCAAACAAGACCTTGACGATATCGGTATAAAAGTGAACTTTAAACCGATAGAATTTAACTCGCTTGTCAACAAAATCACAAACTCATTTGACTGGGATTTGGTTATATTAGGTCTGACAGGTTCTCCTGTTGAGCCACACAACGGTAAGAATGTATGGAATTCAAACGGGCCTTTACACTTATTTAATCAAAGAAAACCGAACGATACCGGCAACGGCGTTTACCCCAATGATATTTACCCCTGGGAAAGACAGCTTGATAACATTTTTGAGCAGGCAGCCCTGAAACTCAAATTCAGTGACAGAAAAAAATATTATGATGAATATCAGCAGATTATCTACGATCAGGCTCCGATAGTTTATCTGTATTCGCCAATAAGAATTTATGCAATAAGACGTAAAGTTAAAAATCTGCACCCGTCAACCTTGTCGGGTTTAACGTATAATATAGAAGAGTTGTACATTGACGGAGGGAAGAAATAATGAAAATTTGGAAATTCATTTTTAAACGTATCCTCCAGACAATACCGTTATTGGTAATCGTATCTTTGATAAGCTTTTTTATAATAAGGTTATCACCGGTTGACCCGCTTGCAGAGTTGAGATTAAACCCTTCAATTTCACAGGAAACACTGCAGAAGGAACAAAAACGACTGGGGTTAGATAAACCGATAATCGTTCAATACGGGCTTTGGGCATCCTCCTTCGTAAGAGGTGATTTGGGTGTAACCTCAAGCGGGGAAAAAGTGTCGGTAAAACTCGGAGAAAGAATACCGAACACTCTAATATTAACGCTTATTGTAATTTTTATGACATGGTCGGTCGGAGTACCACTGGGAATTCTCGGTGCAATATATAACAAAAGCAAATTAGACAGACTGCTGACCATTCTGTCCAGTATCGGGATGGCAATACCTTCGTTCTTCTTTGCGATACTGCTCTTAATCTTTGCGGTAAAATCGGGATGGTTCCCTGTTGGCGGGCTTACAAGCTACAACTTCTCAGACCTGAATTTCTTCGGCAAAATTGCCGACGTGTCAAAGCACCTTATCTTACCTGTAACCGTATTATTCACCCTTTCGCTTGCAGGTTTGCAAAGACAAATGAGAGCAAATATGCTTGATGTCCTCGACAGTGACTACATAAAATTCGCGAGAGCCAAAGGCTTAAGCGAAACAAAAATAATATTTAAGCACGCACTCAGAAATGCAATAAACCCTATGATAACACTTTTAGGGTTTGAATTTGCGGGGCTTTTAAGCGGTGCGGCGCTGACAGAATACGTTTTCCAATATCCGGGGTTAGGCCGTCTTATATTGGAAGCCGTTATGAAATCAGATATCAATCTCGTTATGGCATCCCTGATGATAGGTTCAATTATGCTCGTTCTCGGGAATCTGATAGCTGATATCTTGCTTATAATAACCGATCCTAGGGTTAGGACATAAAGGAAAATAAAATTGTTTAAGGAAATCTTAAAAGATAAATTTGCAGGAACAGCACTCATCATACTTTTGGTGATGTATATCTGTATTGCCTGCGCAAACTTTATCGCACCTTACTCAAAAGATTTTTCCGACAGAAATCAGGCTTATGCACCGCCGTCACCGGTATATACAATTACAGAGGACGGAAAACTTTCACTCCCTTATACCTACAACTATATAAGAGTGTTTGAACCTAAGCTGTATCAAAACGTATATCAGCTTGATCGAAGTCAAAAACACTACCTGAAACTTTTTGTAAAAGGGGAAAAATACAAAATATTAGGACTTGTTCCATGCCCTATTCACCTATTCGGAACAGATGAGGGCGGAAGGTTTTATCTGTTAGGAACTGACATAAACGGGCGTGACGTTTTTTCAAGACTGCTTTTTGGCGGAAGAATTTCACTTACCATAGGTTTCCTTGCTCTGTTTATACTTTTCCCGATAGGACTTCTATACGGCGGTATATCAGGATACTTCGGCGGATGGATAGATATTATAATGATGAGGTTTGCTGAAGCCGTTATGGCTATTCCGAGTTTTTATCTTTTGATAATTCTCGCCTCCATACTTCCTGCAAATATGACAAGTATTCAGAGGTTTACCCTCATTGTCGTAATACTTGCCCTTATCGGCTGGGCAGGATTTGCACGTGTAGTTAGAGGTATGGTTCTGTCCATAAAGAACGAAGAATTTGTGCAAGCTGCAGAAACCATAGGTGCATCTAAACTGAGAGTAATAATAAAGCACATTCTGCCTCAAACAACAAGTTATGTAATTATAGCAATGACACTGAGCGTGCCTTCTTACATATTATCAGAATCAGGCCTGAGCTTCCTCGGGCTCGGTATTCAACAGCCGGATGCGAGCTGGGGTAATATGCTAAAAGAGGCTCAGGAATACATAAACATATTATACAGACCATGGCTCCTTACCCCGGGTGCACTAATCTTCATAGCTGTACTCTGCTTTAACCTGATAGGCGATACCGTAAGAGATATCCTCGACCCTAAAAGCCAGGGATAAAGAATATTTGTTCTATACTATTAGAACAAGTAAAATACCCGCCAGAGCAGATACAGAAATATACCACAGAGGATCTTTCTTTCTTAAGAAACTCATAAGTAAAAGCATTGAAAACAGACTCCAGCCGAAGGCAATATTATGGCAGTGAACAATATTCTGCTTGAATAAATTAACCGCAACAAACGCAAGTAAAGCACAACTTACAGACTTAAGCGCCCACAATGCCGACTGAATATAAAAATTATCACTAAATTTCTTGAGCAGTTTTGAAACCATTATCCCCAAAATCAGTGCCGGTAAAACCTCCGACGTGGTTGCAAACAATGCGGCAATAACCCCACCTGCATTCATGCCTGCATAAGTCGCAACATTAATCCCCACAGGCCCCGGCGTAATTGTTGCAACCGCTATCATCTGAGTGAGTTCCTGAGGAGTATACCAAGAGTAGTGTTTAGTTATCTCATACAAAAACGGTAAGGTCGCATACCCCCCACCAAAGGAAAACAATCCTATCTGCAGGAACTCTTTGAATAAGTAAAAATATAGCGAGAGTGTACTCATTGTGCACCCCGCTTACATTTTAAAAGATTCCATAATATCCCCACAGGAATTGCGGATAATATAACTACCGCAGGAGACACTTCCTTAAAATACATTACCGAAAAAGCAAGTATAAAAAGTATTATCGAATCTATCCCCTTTACGGCTTTATCCCACATCTCTCTTACGGCTGATATTATCAATACCACAACCGCAACACCTATACCAAGAAACGCACCCTGAACATAGGAATTTGATGCAAATTTTGTCAATATTGAAGACAGAAGCACTATAGCCCAAAACGCAAAAAACGTTATCCCCAAAACTCCGACGAAAGCCCCGCGTTTTCCTCTCAGCCTGTGACCAACAAGTATTGAAATATTTATCGCAATAAGCCCCGGCAAAGACTGACTGACAGCATAATAATCAGTAAGTTCTTCGGAGGTTAGCCAGCCGCGTTTATCAACAATTTCAGACTGCAAAATCGGAAGAATAATATACCCCCCGCCAAGCAATATTAAACCTGACTTGAGAAAGGTGATAAATATATCCGCTAAGCTCACTTTTTTATCCATATACATATTATCCGATAAAAAATATTTTTTGTCTTTATCTGAAATATTGTTATAATATTATAAGAAGATAAATGGAGTTTTTATGAAGAAGTTTTTATTATTGGCAATATGCTTTATGTTAGTCGGCTTACCCTCATTTGCAAAAAAATATTATCCGCCTGCACCTAACATAAAACTTCCCGCAAAATATACTGCTGAATATATTGAGAACCTTCATTACGAATACGGTAAAATTACGAAAGAAGAACTTATAATGATCGCTCTTGATATGCTAAAAGGAACGGATGGAGATTTCTCAAGAAAAGCGATATTAGGATATAACCTCACAGGGTATCCTATAAAAATAGAATTTAAAAATCTGTCCAGCCTGAACAAAGACTACGCAAACTTTGATGCTGTCGGCTGGAAAAAGAGAAAGAAATTATTCATCTATATAAACCCGAAGCACGAAACTGCACCTCCTGCTGCTATTGCAGCACTACTGGCTCACGAAGCTTTGCATCAGGACGAATATAACTCTTTGAGTGAAGAAACCTTCGCCTGGACAATGGAAGCCGTTGTATGGATAGATTTAGTTGAGGTTTATCCTGAATGCAATGTTGAAAGCAACGCTTTGGTCAAACGTGAAAACACCCTGAAGAAACTCTTCGAAAAAGGAAATAACAGCCCTAAATATATCAAAAAATCGGTATATCAAAACAAAGGTTATCAGGGACTACCGTTGACATCACCGGGATTTAAAGAATTACAATAACAATAAAAAAAGACCTGATATAAATCAGGTCTTTTTTATAATTATTTTCTTGATTATTCTTCTGTCTTTGTTTCTTCAGTTTCAACAACTTCTTCTTCGATAGATTCTTTAACAACTTCTGAAGCTGTAACTGTAACGTTTAATTCAGTTTTAACCTTAGAAGTTAACTTGATTAACATTACATAATCACCAATTCTGTTGATTGGGTGATTAAGAGAAACTGTTTTCTTATCGATTTCGATATCGTGTTTGTCTTTGATTTCTTCACAAAGTTTCTTAGTAGTAATTGTACCAAACAATTTACCGCTTTCACCTGCTTTTGCAGATAATTCCAGAGTACCGATTTTAGAAATCAATTCAGCCTTTTCCATAGCTTCCTGATGTAATTTTTCTTGTTTTACTCTGATTCTTTCAAGATTCTTTTCTCTGTTCTTCAAAGCACCTTCAGTAGCAACTTCAGCTAAGTTCTTTGGTACTAAAAAGTTTCTTGCATAACCGTCTTTTACGTTTACGACGTCACCTGTTTCACCAAGGTTTTGAACGTCCTTCTTCAATATAACTTGCATTTTATATTCTCCTTTTGCTATTTATATTCTCATGTGTGACTATGATAACTGAAACATAACCAATTGTCGAGTATTTGTAAAGTTGTATAAATTCCTACACAGCTACCCTTTATTATGAAGGTTATCCCATAACACTCTGAAAAAGTTAGGACGCGTAGGACCTTTTGGTCTAATTAACCCGAAAGTCAATATCGGCACAATAACTTTTTCTCCCGGCTTAGTAAAATACGGGGCTCTTGCAGGATTTTGAAGGGTTTCTTTGTTGAAATAGTCAGCATAGTATTCGTCATACATGAACCCTTTTTGCCAATTTGGTTTTTTACGTTTTTTTAAATCTGCTTCAGATATGTCAAATCTGCACTTTTCAGTTCCTTTGTCTGTTGCCTCATCAAAACGATAATATTCAACATTTCTTTTCGTGCCCAACTCCTTTGTTTCGGGATCTCTAAAACGCATAGACGTTAAAATTCTTGAATCCTCATGCTTTTCACCATTAGAAAAAGTCGCTCTTATTCTGTCAATAAACGTTCTGCTATCATGATAATCATCCAAGGTAATTCCTTGTCTGACTTCTATAAGATTAACCTCTGTATTTGGAGTTCCTTTTGGATTTCTGAGCAGATGGTAACCTTGTCTTCGCATTTTTATTGCATATTTTGCCGCATTTACCTGATCCTGAGATAATCCTAAAACTTTGCCTATCATACGTACCCCTACAATTTTTGCATAACTAAAGCATATATATCGTTGAATATTACAATTACCATCAAAGCGATTAAAAGCAGAAAACTTATGTTAGCAATCTTTTCTATTACTTTGTCAGATACTCTTTTGCCTCTAATCTTCTCTATAATCAGGAATAATACGTGTCCACCATCCAAAGCTGGTATCGGTAAGAAGTTAACTATTGCTAAGTCCATTGAAATTATAGCAGTCAACAATAAACCATAGAAAATACCGTTGTGTGCAATAATATCCCCGCCAACTTTGGTTATCGCAACAATACCGTGCAAATCACCCAACGGAACTTCACCTAAAAATACCTGCTTTAAGCCTAAAAGCATCATATAAGTGTTTTCATACAAATAGTGAACACTGCCTTTTATAGCAGACCACAATGATTTTGTATGTTTCAGTTTCTCTTTTGATTCAAGCTGAATACCAACAGAACCGGTTTTGGTTGGATATATCGGCTTAAGCTTGATATATTTGCCGTCACGCTCAACTACAAAATTCAATGGCCTTACGTTATCAGACATTGCCTCAGCAATCTGATTTATCGTATATTGCCCGGTTGAAACGTAATAAGAATTTTTTTGTAAATCACCGATTTCATCCCTTATTTTCACAATAGTCGGACTAATCTTGTATTGTCTGTCTTTATAAGGTTTTAAACCAAGAGCAACTGTTTTCTCTATTTTTACCGGTTTTTCGGATATAAACTCTGGTAATCTTACAACAACATCAAGCGGAATAATTTCATCCTTAATCAGCCCTGGGTTTAACCGTTTTAATCTTGCAAGATTTGTCTGAACATCATCAGGATCAACCAGTGAATCCTGCCCCTTGCTCAGCTGAACAACAGACAAAATAATTGATGCACTTGTTACCTTCGTGTCGTTAAGAGTAACAAGTCTGTCACCTGCACGCATACCTGACTGCCAAACCGAAGCATCCTTCGGCGCAACTATCTGAGCAACTTTTACGTCAAATTCGCCCGACGGAAGATAATCCCATACAAGCGCTGAAAATAATACTATTAAAAATGCACAAACGACATTGGCAAAAACACCTGCTGATACAACAATCAACCTTTGCCATATAGGTTTGTTCAAAAATCTCTGTTCCGAATCTTCCGGTAAATCACAATCCGGATCATCCTCTGCAAATGCGACATATCCGCCTAACAACAGAGCATGAACCATTATAGTAATGTCGCCGACTTTCTTTTCAAACAACGTAGGTCCCAACGGTAAACCAAAACCAAACTTATCTACCTTGATTCCAAACGATAAAGCCGCAATTAAATGCCCGAATTCGTGCACAATAATTAACAAGCTCAATAAAAGTAACATTATTATAATAGACATGTGATAATCCTCTTAAGTCAAACTTATTTTAACATAAACATATTTTATAAACACGCATAAAGTTTCTGTATAGTGAAAAAATTTACCAAACAAAAAAAGAAAGGCATCATAAATGATACCTTTCTAAAATTGAGTTCGTATAGTAACTGTTTCGTTATCTATATACTATGCAGCTTTCTTAGAGAAGAAACCTGTTACTGTTTCAAACAACTTGCCGGCATTCTGAGAAACATATTCAACACCTTTGTTGACATATTCTCCGCCTTTTTGAGCCCATCCGAGAACTGCCTTAGCCGGTTTCTTAGCCCAAGAAATCCAACTTGCATCTTTAAATCCTTTTGTTAATTCTGCAATTTTTGCAGGATCAAAAGCACCTTTCTTAGCACCGAATGCTAAACCTGCAGCTACTGCTGCTGCTACACAAACTGCACCGATTGCTTTCTTTAAGAAAGAACCTTTCTTCTTAGGTGCTGCTGGCGCCTGTGGCGCGAATTGTGGTCTTTGATGCGCCTGAGGAGCATCAACATTAACTTTGTCATAGATTCCGACTCTTTGTCCAAAAGATACACCGTTTACCATACGAACCTCCAAATAAATTATTTACTACACACATCTATATAAACACATTATGCTTTTTATTTTTGCCTAATTTATTTTATTTTTACATTTTTTGTTACAAATCTTTATAAAAAAGGCAATTTTTAAACATATATATACTTTATATATACATAGGATATTAGAATAAGGAATTCTTATATGGCAGCTGATAATTCACCTGCACAAGGTGTCGTTGACGCCTACGCAAGCCAAGTAGATAAACAAAAAGCTTATGCCGCTAGGTACGAAAACTTTGTTCGAGGCGTGCTCGTACCAAAGGATCAAAAGGCTGAAGATACGGCAGAACGCTCATATCTAGACATGAAATTCGCAACAGGCGTATTTGATGCAGCAAGCAGCGACGAACTGACTCTTCAACAACAAAAAGAAAAAATAGAACAGGAAAGAGACAGAAAAATTGCTGAAATTAAGCATAAAATAGATTTAGCTATAAGAGACGGTAATACAGCAGAAGTTGACAGACTAAATGCACAAATTCCTTTAATTATGAAAGAATATAAACCAAGATTAGCAAATCTTGATTTTAATATACAACGTGCGGGAAGAACCTTCTTGCTCAAACAGGATACTCTTGCAGAAGCAAGAAGCATATACACAAGAGACCGTTTCACAAATATTAGCACAAGTAATGACGTTTTTAGCGGTTTCCAACAGGCTGGCAGAAATTGGAATGCAGTAGGCAGAATGCTACAGCATCAGGGCTTTTTACAGACACAAGTAGATATAAGAGAAGGGAATGTAGCTCCGAAACGATTTGACAGAAATGTCTAATTACTCGTTTTTGACAAGACCTTTTTTCTCAAGGGTTTTTACCGATTTCATTAAGAGTAACAGCGGTATTATTACGAATGATGCCACAGCAAAAATTCTGAAGGTATCAATGTAGGCCCAGAGTGTAGATTGTAACTGAAGTTGTTTGTACAACAATCCTGCAGCCATTTGCTGAGCAGCAGACGGATCAACAGTCGTCGGCAAAAAGTATTGAGCATAAGTGTTTAGTCTGTCAACGAAAGCCTGATTTGTATCACGCAGGTATCCCACAAGCATCATCTGGTGTTTCTGTGAAAACCTTGATATAAATGTCGTAACAAGTGATGTACCAACAGCACCACCTATGTTTTTAAGCATGTTTTGAACCCCTGCGGCATTTGTCAGCTGAGCGTTTTTAAGGGTTATCATCGAAAGGTTAATAATCGGAACCATTGCGAAAGTTAAGCCAACACCGAACAGATAATTCGGAAATGCAATATCTATGAGCGCAATTTGTAAATTCAACTGCCCAAATAAAAGTCCGCCACAGCCGATTACAAACAACCCGAGCATAACCATTGTACGCTCACTAACCCTGTTCGTAACAATCGCAGTAACAATAATACCCGTAAGACACCCCGCACCGCGAGGCATCATAGAAAGACCGCTTAAGAAGGATGTATAACCCATAAGTTTCTGAAGCATTGACGGCAAAATCGCCGCAGATGCCAATAATACTGCCATCAAAACAATTTGTATAATCGTACCGAACAGAAAGTTTCTGTCACGCATAATACTCAAATCTATCAGAGAATTTTCTTTGTTTTTTACCTGTGAAATAAAAAATGCTATACAGGAAATAACAGAAATAAAGGTCATCCAGCATATCCAGGTAGAGCCAAACCAGTCAGCATCATTCCCTTTATCCAATACTATCTGAAGAGTTACTATCCAAAAGACAAGAAAGGTAAAACCCCAGGTATCAAGTTTTGTTCCTTCAACCTTTCGCCCAAACGGAGATTCTTCTAACAACATCTTTGAAATAAAGAAACAAAATATACCGAATGGTAAGTTAATAAAATATATAAAAGGCCATGACCAATTATCGGTAATCCAGCCGCCGACAACAGGGCCTAAAATAGGGCCCATAACAATACCAAAACCGAACAAAGCCATCGCTCTGCCTCGGTCTTCCTTCGGAAAACATTCCAGCATCATTGACTGAGACAAAGGTAACAATGCGCCTCCGCCTATACCCTGCAAAAATCTTGATAAAATCATTTGTCCAAGAGTTTGGGATAACCCGCACATTACCGATGCAATGGTAAACAATGCAACACTGAAAAGATAGTAGTTATTTCTTCCGAACTTTTTACACATAAAATCAACGGACGGAATAATCAAACCGCTAGCAATCAGGTAACTTGTCAATACCCAGGTAGATTCGTTATGAGCAACGGAAAAGGTTCCTGCCATATATGGCAGAGCAACATTCGATATGGTTTCGTCCAAAACGAACATAAACATTGCCAGCATCAATGGTGCCGATATAAGCCAAGGGTTTCTCTTCGGAACCCATAATTCTTCTGCTACAGCGTTCTCATCACTCATAGTTTCCCCCTCTGCGAAATTATACAATAAAAGGAACGTAAATTAAAGTTTAGCCGGAGTAAATATAATCATATCCAAAATCCACATTAAAAAAAAAAGCCACTTGCTTTAACAGGTGGCACTTATTAGGAATAAGAAAAGGAATTATAGGAAAATTTAGGAAATTTTAGGAATCTTTTTAAATCTTTGTTTGGATAATAAAGCTGTCAAATTTTAGCCGTATCTATCCTGATTCGGTTTGTTTGTACCCTTCTTTCTTTATGTTGGCTGGTATCGTTTTGTTGTTTTGTTTTTTTTTTGTTTGCATCAGGCGGTCATAATCTTTTTTATTTTATAGCCACATGGGCGACCCACCCGATTTACCTTGAGGGGGTATCCCCCTCAGGTTTCGGTTTTTGGTAAATGTATTATCTTTGAATTACTTACTTAACTTTCCGAGTATTCGGGTAACTTACGTATTTACCCCCACTCCTATGAGAACAACTTGAAGGTACGTTCAACGTTGTCTTTTGCGACAGTCTTGAGTGTTTCCATTTCAGACTTGATAGCGTTTCTTTCTGTATCAAGTGCAGCTAAGTCTGTATCGTATTTTCTGTCTTTTGCATCGATCTTGCGCATATCAGCTTCGTATTTAGCTTCTGCTTTTCTTAACAGAGTTTCATCTGAAACTTCCTGTAAACCTGTATCAACAGCAACAGATGTTTCATATAAATCAGCGCCTGATGCAACGTCAATCTTCTTAAGGATGAACCAGCCTGAATTCAAGAGGTTTGTTAATACTTCTGTATTGAAGGTTGTGATATTTACACTCTGACCTGCAATAGTGAAACTGCCTGTACCTGATGTAACAGCTGTCAATTCGCCGTCTTCACCGATTTGATACAGTTTGTAGCCTGCGTTGGTAAGTGTTGCGTAGCTTGAAATATCTTCGTAAGTCGCAGCACCCACTGAATTAAGTTTCTTAACCTGTACTTTTGTCTTGTCTAATGCTTCAAGATATTCGTCATAAACTCTTCTTGATTCATTAGCCATTTGTAATTTCATTGCTTCGAGTTTTGCAGCCTTGTACTCAATCTGGTGCATTCTCGCCGTCAAGGTTAGTAACCTTGCTTGTGATGATGATAAACCCATAGTAACTCCTTTATTTCCTTGTACTACCCATACAGTATGAGTAGTTTCCTAATCATTCTTCATGCATGACGGCAGGTGTGAGAAATTCTTTAGCGATTTGAAAACCTTTGTTACATTTCTTTACAAAAACCCCTTCTATCCCTTTAAATATGAAGTTATTCACAAATGTATAATATTGTTGTACAATGGTTATATATTATTATAGGAGTTGTACATGTCTAAGGAAAAAGTTGTTAGCATAGGCGATAAACGTTCAAAGAACAAAAAAGAGTCTAAGAAGGAAAAAGTCGAAGTAAAACACGAAGAAACACCTGCTAAAGAGCCGGTCTACTGTAGTTTTTGCGGAAGACCAAACACTCAGGTCGTAAAGATGGTAAAAGGCCCCGGGGTCAACATTTGTTCTGAATGTACAATGATTGCCGTTCAGTATTTGATATTGCAGGACAGAATGCCTTCTGCGGAAGTTCAGGCAATATTGGATGCGTTTTGGGGTAAGTGCAGATAAGGCCTTCCCTGTTGAGAGAGATTTGAATTAATATATGATAGGAAAAATATGAATAAGATACAAATTAGAGCAGAGATTTTAACACTGATTACTAAGTTGCAGACGACAACGGCAGTATCGGACGATATGTTTGCCGTTCTTGATAATGAACCTGATAAACAGGCGGTTATGGATGTCCTTTTAAAAGAACTTGCAAGGGCTAGAGAGCAAAAAGCCTTTGTTATTTGTTATGTTTTAACTAGGTTGTTTGAAAAGGATTTTCTTGTAAGCAGTCTGCGTGAGTTTATCCGTGACAGAAAAATAAGTGATTATGCAAAGATGATTGCATTTAATTTGTTGAAGGATTTGGGTAATGAAGTTCAGTATGACGAGGTTAGCGGTTACTTTACTGAATTTGAGCAGATAGTTGAAGAAGAAACAAAAGAGATGCTCAATTCTGCTCTGATGAATCCTGAGGCACAAATTGATTTTATAGACTTTATTTCGGCTCTCAGCCCTGAAGATCAGACAGTGCTTGTAAAGGCGTTAAACGAGGATTATACTGAGGACGCTCTTGCAAATATCTTAATTCCTATATTTATGTATAATCCGAGAGCAGAACTTGCAAAAGAGATTATAGAGATTTTGGGAAATTCAAAATCTCAGCTGGCATTCCATGCTTTTGAAGAGGCTAAAGACTTTGTTGGTGAAGATTTAATTCCGCTTTTGAATAAAGGTCTGTCGGCACTAAAACTCTCTGGTGTTCGTGTCGACAATGCCATTGATTTTTACAAGAGTATATTAAAGTCATCAAAGCCATTCAAATCATATATGAGTTATCCTGACGGTCATGGAAACATTGCGGTCGTGTTCTCAAGAATAAGAGAGAATGGAACCTTGCAGTTTGTTGCTATGGTACTGAACGATATGTACGGTATATTAGACTGTTTCGGATTCTATGAAATTACGAAAGATGACTTAAGCAAGATTTTGGCAAAATTCTACGGCGCAGACGGCGGTGTCGAAGTAGGTCATGGGGTAATAAAATATCTTATTGACAGAGCAGAAAAGCAGGCACGTTACAACAAGGATGTGCTTCCTTATGAATATGTGTGCTGGAAAAACACTATGCTTGATATTGAGCCGGTTAAACCTGAATGTCTCATCAAGAGTATTGAGCTTACAAAATCTGATATTGATGAGTTGTGCCTGAACGACAAGGTTCAGTCCTGGTTCTATGATGTTAATACATCAGACAGTTTCAACAACATTATTCAGGAACTTAACAAGGCATATAAGGACAATAATTTCGATATAGATTTGGATAAATTTATCGCTGATAAATATGATACAATATACACTCCTGAAGAAATCGAAATCTGGAAAAACAGATATTACCTGACTGCGTTCCTGTACCAGCTTCAGGGTGATAATGATACGGCAAAGAAATTCTATTCACTGATGGATAACAAGTCGTTCTTAACAAATATTCTGAGAAAGAGTATTTATGAATATTATGTACTTCAGAGATGGCAGCTAAAGAACAGTGCAAAAACAGCCAACATGTTCCAGAAACATGAAATGGAAAAATCTGAGTTTGAGCTGATGCAGTTAGACATGATTATTTCAACCATCGAAGCTAAATGGGTAACCCAAGATGCATAAATTGATGGCGCTTGATGTAGGTACAAAACGGATAGGTGTGGCATTAAGCGATTATTTGCAGGTTATAGCATCCGGTCATTGTTGTGTTGAGAGGGAACCGGAAAAGGATGCGCTTCAAAAAATTGAAGAAATAGCAAAAGAAAACAATGTTGAAACTATCATAGTAGGTGTTCCTGTCAATATGGACGGGTCTCAGGGGGCTCAGGCAGAAGATTGCAAAAATTTTGCAGGTAAAATCAGTGGTTATGGTATAATATTTGAGGACGAAAGATTAACTTCCGATCTGGCTGAGGAAAATTTACGTCAGAGGAAGATAGATTTCAGAAAAGACAAGTCTTTGGTAGATATAGAAAGTGCGTGTATTATACTTCAGCAGTATATGAGCAGGCAAAAATAAAATAAAGGGAAAATATTATGGCGCCGGAAGAAAATACAGATATTATTGAAACAGTTGATGAAGAGGGGAATACTATTTCTTTCAAATTGTTTGACGTAATCGAATTTGAAGGAAAAGAATATGCAATGTTGTTACCGTTAGATGAAGAAGACGAAGATGAGCCTGAGATTGTGCTGATGAGATTAGTTTCTGACGGTGAAGAATACGCTTTCGAAACGATTGATGATGAACAAGAATTTGAGGCGGTTTCTGAGTATATTGAGTCATTTGAGGATGAAGAATAGTGTTTGAACGTTTTACCGAACTTGCAATTGATACTGTATATGATGCGCAGAATTGTGCGCTGAAAATGGGAAGTTCTGAGGTTTATGCAGAGCACCTGTTTTACGCTATCGTGAACAATGCAAAAGGTATCTCTCAGAGATTATTCAGAAATGTCGGTATTGACGCAGAGAAAGCGGAAAAAGAAATCAAGATGTATGTTTCGCCGACAACAAAAACTAATGTTGTGGTTCCGTTTAACAAGGAGTTTAAGTCTATTCTTAAACAGACACTTGATTTGGCAAAGAAATCGGGAAACACAAACATTCTATATGAACATTTATTCCTGGCGCTTTTGAACGCCAAGAATGAAAATATCCAGGAAATACTTGATAAATATGAATTTGACGTATTTAAAGCAAAAGATATTTTGGCAAGACTTGTTCAGAAGAAGATTAAAAAGATGAGTCACCCCGAAGGTGAAGAAAGCAGTGAAGTCAGAAAAGTTGATGAAATATACAAAAACTTTGAGCGTTCTTCTATCTTTAATAAGGCTATATCAAAGCTTACCACCTCCGGTTATGAGATTTTGGGAACAGAGCAGATAGTATCTTCTATTCTGGAAAACCACGATGCGACCGTAACAAAACTGTTGGAGGAATACGGTGTTACGCACGAATCTTTTGATAACAAGTTATCTGAGGTTGCATCTCGTGATGCGGAATATTCTGCAAGAAAGATAGTTTTTACACCTAATGCGTTTTGGGTAATGAATAAGGCGCTGCAGGTTGCAAAAGAACTCGGTTCATCAACTGTTTTGCCTGAACATATTATACTTGCGATACTTGATGTTAAGAAGGGCCTTGCAAGTGAGATACTGAAAGAATTTAAGGTTGATTTTGATGATTTGGCAGAGAAAATAATTAAACCTATAGAAAAACAAATGCCAGAAACGCTTGTTATACTTAAATTTGCAAAAGAAGAGGCAAGAAGAATCGGCAGAAATGTTGTTGGTACTGAGATGTTTTTACTCGGTATTCTTGCGGAAGGCTCAGGTGTCGGGGCAAAGGTTCTTAACGATTTGGAAATCACTCTGAAGGATGCAAGACAGGTTGTAGAACAGCTTATCGGGTATGGTAACGAATATTTTGATAATGAGATAGTCTTCACACAACGTGCTAAGAATGTTTTGGAAAAAGCGTGGAAATTGGCACAGGATGCTAAAAGAGAGCGTATTAATTCAGAAGATTTACTGCTTGCAATTACAACGGAACATTCTTCGCTTGCTATGAAGGTGTTGGGGCAGCTTGGTGTTGATGCTGTTGAAATCAAGTATGGTATATTAAAAGAGATTGAATAGTTTTGATTGATAAGGTTTTAAAATTTACAGACGATTATTCTCTCAACAACAAAACAGTTGTAGTCGCATTTTCCGGCGGATATGATTCAATGTGTCTTTTGGATATTTTGAACAATATCTCGGAAATCAAACATATAAAACTTATTGCGGCTCATTATAATCATAATTGGCGTGGGGAAGAAGCTGAACGCGAGCAGGAACATTGCAGAGAGTTCTGCCGGAAAAAAGGTATTGAATTTTATACGGAAACGGCACCTGCTGATGTGAAGAAAACTGAAGCTGTCGCAAGGGATTTGAGATATGATTTTCTGAAGAGGGTTTTTGAAAAGTACGATGCAGATGCTGTTGTTACTGCTCATAATTACGATGACAACGCAGAAACCATACTTTACAGGATAATAAAGGGAACGGGAGTTGTCGGGCTAAAGGGTATTGCACCTAAAAGAGATATTTATTACCGCCCGCTTATTAATGTCAGACGGGCAGAGATAGAGGAATATTGCAGGGATAATGGGCTCGAGCCAAACAAAGATTCTTCGAATGAGAACATCAAATATAAACGTAATCTCATAAGAAAAGAGATTTTACCGCTGATGGAAAAGATTAATCCTGAGATAAAAAAGACTCTGACAAGCTTAGGCGCTGTCGCAGAGGCTGAACTTAATATAGCGGATGAATATATCTCATCTGTCGCTGACAAGCTGTTCAACGGGGAAAAAATTGTTCTGAATTATTATTCAGGTTTGTCGCCTGCCATGAAGAAGAAAATTATATACCATACCCTTTATGATGCGGGGATAGAGTACGATTATACAAAAATATCAAACGTATGTGATTTTATAGAGAAACAGATTTACCTGAACAGCAGAGGAAAATGTTCTTTGTCTAATAATGTATGGCTGTTTGTCGGGGATAATTATATAGAGCTTATAAGAGCATCTGAGGTCGTAAAAGATGAAATCCCGATTAGATCTGATGGTGAATATTCGTTAAATGGTGCTGTGTTTGGGATAACTAAGGCAGATGTGCGTGAGAAGACACCCGATGAGTACAGCGCTTATGTAGATTTATCGGGATATGACAATATCATTTTGCGCACCCGCAGAGATGGAGATTATATTTATCCTTTGGGGTTAGGCGGGAAGATGAAGCTTAAAAAGTACCTTAACCAAAAGAAGATACCTCAGCACAAGCGCGACGGGCTCATAGTGCTTGCATCCGGGAACGAAATTTTATGGGTTGGTGGTGTAGGTGTTAGTGATAAAATTAAGGTTACGGGGAAACCAACGAATAAGATAAGTATTAAATATTAAGAGGGCTGATATGAAAACGATTGAATTAACTGATATAATACCTATATTCACGGCTGATATGATACAGGCCAGAATAAAAGAACTGGCAGATAGCCTGAATAAAGAGTACAGTGAGGAAGTTTATATTGTCTGTGTTTTAAAAGGGGCTGTAATGTTTGCCACTGACCTGGTCAAACACCTAAAGATGCCCGTTAAAATGGAGTTTATAAGGTTATCAAGTTATGGTTCTGATACAGAATCAAGCGGTCAGGTTAAGGCTATTGATTTCAATCTTCCTGATTTGAACGGCAAAAACGTTATTGTTATAGAAGATATTATTGATACGGGGTATACGGCACAGTTTTTGACAGTGTTCTTTAAGAACAATTTCAGGGTTAAATCTTACAAATTCATATCTTTGCTTGATAAACGCTGCAGACGTGAAGTTGATGTTCATCCTGATATGTACGGGTTTGATATAGACGACAGATTTCTTGTCGGATACGGGCTTGATTTTGACGGAGTTTACAGAAATCTTGACTATGTCGGATATGTAGAATTGGGGTAATTTTGGGGTGATTTTGTCCAAAATAAAAACCGCCTCTTTTGGAAACGGTTTTTGTAAATTAAGTGTGCTGTGTTTTTGTTTGCATAAGCTACTTATGCAGCCTTAGAACCTTTAATTTCAGAAATAAGGTATTCTGCAACCCATTCAAAATCTTTGTTGCTTTCAGCAGCTTTCTTCAGGTAATCGATAGAAGAATCGCCGATTCTGATAAGCGTCATTGCAACAACCCCTCTTGTCAGACCTCTGACAACCTGAAGTTGTTCAACTAATTCAGGAACTGCCGGGGTGCCAATTCCAACTAACATGTTTTCAATTTCGTTTTTATCTGATTCGTTTAACATTGATAATATTTCTTTAACAGATTGCATCTCATTAACTCCAAATAATTCTTTCACATTATTATTATAGTGCTAAAAAATCAAAATCCTGATTTCTTTATCTAATCTTTATATCTGTATTAATATGAAATGTTTTTACAGTTATATTGTACAAATGGCCAGCGTTTTATCCCTTACCATTCAGGCTCTTTGAGTACGTTTTTCCAGTGTTCAAGTCTTGCGTTAAGGTCTGCTATTTCTCTGGTTGCTTCGTATTCTGATTTTTCGTGTTTTGCGATAGCGAGTCCTGCTTTTGAGTTTACTGCAATAGACAAGAGCTCAGGCATGTTCATAACAGGTTCTTCCCCTGTTATAACAGAGCGGTGATAAGTTGATTCATAATCAGGGTTAACTCTCAGTTTCCAGTTATCGTTGTTTTCCTGTCCCCCCTGGTTGTAGGTTTTATCTATCCCGAAGAAATCGGCAAATGAAACCTGGATGTTAGGCGTTCCTCTGAGAAGTTCAGCGTATTTTGCTTTAAGTCTTACCTGCTGGTTTTGTTCAATTTCCTGACAGAATTTTGCTGATTTCTTAGCCTGTTCTTCGTTGTAAGGCGGCATCAGGTATCCTGCAAGGTAGAGAGGGTTCCAGCTGTCGTTTCCGTATATCCAGTCCTGATTAAGCAACTGAGCGGATGGTTCGTTATCGTGGGTTGCCATAAAGCTGTATCTTGGGCCGTTGATACCTTCCATTTTAGTCCCTTTTGAATACATTATTCCCTGAAGTTTTTCGTCTTCAAAAACTTCGCCTTCAAATTTTCCGCCGTAGAATACTTCCTGGAAGGTTGAGCTTTGTGCGCCTAAATCTTCCCATACAACATCTCTTGGATCGATGTTGTGTTCTCTGAGTGTCGGTAAGAGAATTTTATGCATAATTTTTGCGTAATTATGTTCAGGATCGATAGTTCTCAGATGTGACATATAACTTCTGTGGCTGAAATCGATTGTTCCGTCTTCTTTAACCATTGATGATTTGTATATGTAAGGGTCAACAAGTCCCATAACGTGGTCAACACGAATATTTTCAACCCCGTCGAGAGTACGTTCGATTTTATGTTTCAGTAACTGTCCGGAAGTTCCGAGAGAACCGTCTTTGTTGAAAAGTGTTTTAGGGTTCAGAACGGCAATGTTCCAAAGCTGAGGCCCGCCGTTTTTTCCACCGTCAGGACAGCCTACACGCCAGTCCTTCAGGAACGCATCAGGGTTTGCCCATTCATCAGCATAAGAAAAACCAACAAGCAAATCGCCTGTATATTTTATTCCGCCGGCTTTACGGTTTGCTTTGTCTTCTTTTTCCTGTTTATCAACAAGGAACTGTATAAATTTGTATTCATCGATTTTGTGTGCTGAACGTGGTTTGTTTTTAACCTGATTATACCTTGCAATAGCTGCAGGGTCGCCCTCTTTCATTCTTGCAATAATGTTTTTGTCTAATTCGTTATCCCATTTCTCAAAATTATCAGAACCATGAATATCGGAAAATAGTCTGAATACGCTGTCTTTTTCTAACCAATAATCATTTTCTTTTTTGAAATTATCAAATTCTTTGTTCAAAGCCTCTGCTTTCTTGTCGCCGTTGGCAAGTTTAGTTTTGAAGTTTTTGTAGGCACGTTTTGTGACCATTTTAGAAACTGCTTTTGCCTCGTCGAAGTCGGCCATATCGTAGTTTTCGTAGTTGTTATGCTTAATGATTTCAATATCTTTGTAGTCTTTTTCTGAGATAATATTTGCGTATTTATCTGATTTGAGCGCATTGAAATCGAGGAAGAGTTCATTTTTTGCGAAAACGGATGCGTGGTAAGGTGAGTTGTCACGCTTGTTTAGTTTGCCGTTCGGGCCTAGTTGAATAACGTTAAACCCGTTCATTTTAACAAAATCGGTAAACCCTTTAGCCAGATAAGGCGAGCCGATATACGGGTTTTTCGAGGTAATACTTGTTGAGTAGTATTCGGAAGATATAGGTGTTTGTTTGTCAATGTCGCTAGGGAAGGATGAACCGTGTACAATGAGCGCACGATTAGTTATCCCTAGATATTCAAACGCATCGTTCATAGTTTTTTCGAAATGAGGTTTTTCATCATCTCTGAGTTTACGTCCGAATGAAGGTGCTGACTGAGTTATGGGTAAATTATTCGAATACACACTTATCTTCATACCGGTTATATAAAACATGAAAAAGAAATTTTTTGCCAGATAATAAAGTAAATTTAATAAAACACTTTACAAAAAAAATTCAGCATATTATAATTTTCTTGTTGAACTCGTGGGGGTTTAGCTCAGCTGGTAGAGCACCTGCTTTGCACGCAGGGGGTCAGGAGTTCGAATCTCCTAACCTCCACCATAAAAAAGACGATAACATTGTTATCGTCTTTTTTATTGAGAGTGTTTTGGTTATAAGAACTACCCGATACGAAGTATCGTAGGAGTCCGAGCGCCCTGTGAGCAGAGTGTGAAGGTTTTTTCTTTGGAAGAAACGAAGTTTCTGAAAAGAAAAACCGTAGACACGTTTAACGCGAACAGGTCAAGACAATCTCCTAACCTCCACCATTTAAAAGCTCACTGTTAGTGGGCTTTTTTAATGCCAAGTTTTCCGCTTTGCTCACATTTTGCTCATATTTCAATTTTTCAAGCAAGTTTATTGCTTGCTGATTTGTGCTTTTTAAAACGTGTGTATATACGTTTAACGTGGTTTGTGCTGATGTATGTCCTAACTGTTCCTGAACATACTTAACAGGGATATTGTTACTCAATAAATACGTGGCGTAAGTATGCCTCAATGACGTCGTTATTTGATCTGAATATAACGATACAGTTAAATCTTCTTCAAAATCGGGTGAGTCTGCAAATATTACGGAATACAGCGGAACTAACAAGATTACAACAGGTAAAGGCAAAGACGGATTTATTGTTGCCGGCGGTAATAATCATATCAGCTCTGGTGCCGGTGCTGATGAATATAATATAGTTGATGGTTATAATACGATAAAAACAGGTAATGCAATTACAACCTTTAATATATCAGAAACCTATACTATTACAGATGATGAAACAAATGAAGTTCTAAAGACATTTAATGGCAATGGTGATATTTATATTACAGATACCTCAGGAGCAAATGTTCTAGGCCTGGCCACTGATAAGGATCTCAAATTATACTTTGATGTTGAATTAAAAAAGGATAAGTACGGTAATGTCATTTCAAAGAAAGGTAATAACTATTATACTTATTCTGATATGACATTCACAACAGAAGATATTGACAGTGATATAAATGGTGTTGATGTAATAAACAATAAATCAATATCAAAAGTTAAGATTAACGGTACTGAATATAATCTTGCAACCAAACAGGCAAAGAAAGATCTTGCCGAATTGGCTCAAGATGTTGCTAACTGGTTGACAGGTGATAACAGACATTATGATTCCACCACTGAAGCTCTTCAATCTAATGATGCAGCTATTGCAGAATTAATTAAACTCTATACAGATTTTTCCGATACACATTTCAAGGGATAATCTAAAAAATTAAATATGTTCAACTAAAAAAAGAGGGTATAAAAACCCTCTTTTTATATAATATGTACTGACCTTACCCCTATCAGCAGCGAATATGTATTCAGCTACTTTGGGCGAGTTTGTGAATGTTTTTATTATTGATGCAAAAATTTGTACCAATACTCAGCTTTTTTATCTTTTCATAGCAAGCATATCTATTTTACACTCTAAAAACCTGAGCCTATTTTCATTTTCGTACTCTTTATCAGGGCATATAGATATCGGGAAAGGAAGTTTGAGCCATTTCCCGTACACTTCTCTGAATTTTGGCATCAAATCTCTATTTTCTTCCCTTTGGGTGAAAAAACAGAGATGTACAAACGGATCTGATAAATCAGCAACTATTTTTTTATTATTGTTTTTGCAGTACTCTCTGAACATATGTTCATCATCGCTGAACCCTATATCTATATCGTTCCATAGTTCTTTTTTGAAAAATATGACATTTATTGAATATCGTTTTGTTTCATCAACCTCTTTGTATCCAAGATTTTTGGTTTTAGATATAAATTTTTGTGGTTGTAACGAAGTCTTTTCGTGTAACCATCGTGATATATAAGGATTTCTCCAAATCGTACCGCAGCAGCCTGTGTATATTTCATCTTTCCCCAAAAATATTTCAGGTTCGCTAATATCGTGTTCTGAACCTGCTACATGAAGTCTTCCGATATTTTTAACGTATTCTTTTTCTAATCCGCATACTTCCAGTGTTTCCTTGAATCCCCAAGGGTTGTTATTTATCAATCCTGTTACATATCCAAGATTATCGCCGTATTTTTCCTGAGATTTTTCATAACAGGTTATTAGTTTATCAAGCCAGTCATTTCTTAACGGAAATACGTCATCATCTATTTTGCAGATGTAATCGAAGTTTTTCATAACAGGACCGTCAAGCAATGTTTTTATTGAATTATACGCATAACCCGGCTGTATCCAGTCAACAACTCTAATGTTTGCAGGATATAAACCTTCATATCTTTTTGCAACACGATATGTTCTTTCGCAATCATAAGTATTACGACCATTCTGAAGTATGTAAAGAGTGAACCCCTCATGTATGGTTTTTGATATTGCAGCAAGTGAAATCTCCAGCGCCTCAAAGTCCGCGTAAGCAAGTAATACCACAGCTACCTTTGTTTTATCTATCATTTTTCTCTCCGAAAATCTTGTACAAATATGGAATATTTTATCATATCTGTCGCTATTTTTAAAATTATTTACATAGAACACTGTTATTTAATATCAGGTTTGTGGAACATAAAACATGTTACGTGTATTTGGTAGATTTGATATGTCAGTAAAAGTATCTCCAACAGGCTATAGTTTTAGTTTTGCGCCTATGCCAAGTATTGATCCTGAAGAAAAGGAAATAATGGACAGGCTGCTTGCTTACGGCTGCACTCCTACCGGAGATAAAACAACTGACAGAGCGAAACTACGCAGAATAGAAGAAGAAAAAGCGAAACAGGATAACTACGTTTCAAACAAATATTTAACTGTTTCTCAGGCCGAATGTCAGAGAATACAAGACAGTAAAAAGGAAAAAAGAAAAATAAACAACCCTGAATTAAGTCCGCAAGTTCAGGACAAAAGACAGGGTGCTAAATTCCTTGGAGAACAAGTTTTTCTCGCAATAAAGATGAAAAATAATATTAAAGAATCCGAGAAGGATACCCCTCTCAAAAAAGTATCTTAGATACTTGTCCTGTCGGATGATACCCTCAAAAGGGCAAAATATTATTTTTCATCCTGTTTCTTTTTATTTCTTTTCCGTTTTTTAGGTTTTGGGGCTTCAGGCACATACGTCAAAACGCAGTGTTCTTTACCTTTATTATCCAGTACGGTAAGTGCGTTTTCATCAATTTTGCACAAATAAATTTTCCCATCAAATTCATATCTGCAAAACTTGATTTCATCTTGTATTTCTGACATCAGTTCTTTTCTGCGTTGTGCAACGTACCGATTTATCCTATCCGTATTGACAGGAATCTGACCAAATATACCCGCAAGAGGATCAGGAAAATCTGACTCTCTTTTGATTGTTGTAATTTTTTTCTTCCCGTTCGGGAACTGTTCGATTATTGTAATTTTCTCTGTTTTTTTCATATCTATACCTCTGTTTTTAGTTTATCGTTATCAGTTTCCCAAGTCCTGCGCCAAAGCACAGGACTGAGAAATGTAGTAACATGAAAGGGCAACAATTATGATTTGTCTTCGATTAGCGGGATTTCCAGAGTTTCCACGTTCTGGACTTCTCCGCCAGCAATCCCCTTGATTGAACCGTACATTGAGCAGGTTGAACCGAGAACCGCTTTGATATTTTCTTCACGCTTCTTCCAGACTGTCGTCATATACTTACGTTCCTTTTGCAGCTCATCATGCATTGCCTGGAAAGAATTGACTATTGATTCTATATGCAGTTTAAATTCACTGCCTGTCAGATATTTGTAGAGCAACTCTTTTTTATCAAGTTTATTCTCTTCTGTATCTTTTATTTCGCTTATCTGCAAAATAAGAGTTCTCAAAATAGCTGACAGAGCCTTAAATTCAGGATAAGAGCAGATATAAATACCATCCTTCATACCCATTCTGTCCATACCTTCAGGATATTCGGAAGTGACAAGCACACCTATATCAGCACCTTTTGCCTGCATATCCTCTTTAAGCTTTTTAATCCAGCCGTTGTTATATTTCTTGGCACGTTTGCTTTCATAATATATAGAACCGCAATTTGGATTAAACGGAGTTTTTACTATCTGAAGAACATCCGCACCGCGCTCACCGACAAATATTTCAAGAATATCATCCTGAAGGAAGTTTTCTTTTAAATATTTTTCGATAGCGATTTCCTGAACCTCACCCTGAAGCTGCATTGAACCCTGTTCAATACGTTTTTGTGCATCATCAAGCATCGCTTTTTGAGCCCTCAGTTTTTCTTCAAGTTCAATAATTTTAAGTTCATATATTGTTTCAGCGTTTTCTTTGATTTTCTTGCGCTCTTCCTGAAGAATAACTCTGAGTTTTTCCTCTTGTTCCGCAACAATTTCATCTTTTAAAGATTCTTTTTCGCGCTCAAGTTTTGCATTTTCCGCTTTAAGCTTGTTCAGCTCTTTTAACTTTGCATTCTGAGTATCAAGTTCAAGTTGAAGGGTTTTAAGAGCATCCTCTTGTTCTGCCGCAACTTTAGCCTTTATATCTTCTTCCTTCTGCTTCAGTTTCTTTTGTTCTTCCTTTAGCAAAACCTGAAACTCTTGTTCTTTTTTGTTATTGAGTTCTTCAAGCAACGCTTTTTGCTCTGCCTCTTTTTCCTTAAGAAGTACATTGAACTCAGCATCTTTTTTTGCTAATTCGGCATTGAGAGAATCTTTCATTCCCTCCTGAATCAAATCCGCAATATTAATCTCTTTACCGCAGTTTGAACATTTGAT
This sequence comes from Cyanobacteria bacterium RUI128, assembly GCA_024695725.1. Next base: position 87,018 of record JAILHQ010000145.1, read on the forward strand.
GGTTTGGGTCTTTAATGATTTCTTCATGAAAATTTGTCCTGTGATTTGTATACAGAGAATTAGTTCCGGAAAATTTTGCACACAAACTAATCCCGTAAGCGATTCCCGCTTTGGTCACGTACACAATACCCGTTAAATTGAATTTCCGGAATATTTTCTGTAGAAGTTGTTCTTCATATTCTTACTATAAACTATATGTATGACAAAAACGGACATACTAAATTATGACAAATCTGTTTGAACCGATTTTGTTAATATCTAAACCGTTTTTGATTATATGGTCACGTATTTTATGGAAGTAGTCCAATTGATTATTTACTGCAATTTTTTCGTGACATTCAGTGCAGTAAAATTTTATTACGTGGCATCCCGATAATACTGACGCTCCGCAAAAATACGGAATCAAAGCTTCTTCTTTTCCGCAGACAGGGCATTTTATCCTCGGAAAAATAGAGCTCTTCAGTCTGTACTGACCAAGTCCTAATATTTTTGCTATCAAAGGCATTCCCAAATGGAAATTTCTTGTTTCGTCTTCGGCAAATATTGTCGGGAAGAGTTCGCCCACATTGTAACATTCTCTTTCCGGTACGGTTTTTTGCAAAAGTTTTGCTTCTTTACTTGTTAATAAGTTCATAGTTTACCTCGCTTTTCTTTTTTTTTGTACACTTTTCAAGCAGTACAAGAGATACCCATAATCTGAGCGGGGAAACCTGATTTGAACATCAAATATATTTGCACAAGTGCAAATTAAATAACCATATTTCTGATGCTCCATATAAAAACAAAAACTAAATATTTCACATCGTCGGGTTTACACCGCTCAGGCATTAGCACCGTTGAGTAAAAAACTCCGGTTGCTGTGTAGTCACAGGGCCTGTCCCTCGTACACTCTTTATGATTAAATATTGAATTTTAAAAGATCAACACAACTATAATAACATACGTTTCATGTTCGGTCAACCTCACTACATCTTTTGAGTGAATATATTTGTTTTACATTTACGTAATATAAAAGCGATTTTTCTTGTAAATTACTGCTCTCTGATATAAAATATGCATGGGGATAAAGGTTTTATTCCAATTTTATGCACTAGGAGTGTCAAGAAGAGGTTATATTATGAAAACAATAGAAGGTTTACTGACTACACAAGGCGAAAAATTTTGTATTATTTTAGCGAGATTTAATGATTTTATAGGCGGGAAATTGCTCGAAGGCGCAGTAGATGAGCTTCAGCGTCACGGAGTAGATAACGAAGATATCGACGTAGTAAGAGTTCCTGGTGCTTTTGAAATTCCGGTTGTCGCAAAGAAATGCGCAAAATCAGGTACGTACAGCGCAATTATCACATTAGGCGCTGTTATAAAAGGTTCAACTTCACATTATGACTATGTCTGTGCTGAAGTCAGCAAAGGTGTTGCATCTGTTTCACTTGAAACAGAAGTACCTGTTATCTTTGGAGTTCTTACAACAGATAATATCGAACAGGCTATCGAAAGAGCAGGAACTAAAGCCGGAAATAAAGGGGCTGATGCTGCTAAATCAGCTATCGAAATGGCTAACCTGATGAAAGCAATATAGTTCAGTTTTTTATATAATAGATTTTCTGCAAAGGAGTGTTAAATGTCTGAAATTATTACCGAATATCGTAATGAAAATACGAAGGATATTGATTTACTGCCGACCATTGAAATTGTACGAAAGATGAACGAAGAAGATAAAATCGTTGCCCGTGCGGTAGAATATGAATCAGAAAATATTGCAAGAGCCATCGATATAATTTCTAAGCAGTTTCTTGCAGGCGGACATTTAATCTACTTTGGGGCAGGCACTTCAGGCAGGCTTGGAATACTTGATGCTTCTGAGTGTCCTCCGACCTTCAGCGTTGAACCTGATATGGTTCAGGGTGTGATAGCAGGGGGATACGATGCGCTTAAATTCGCGGTTGAAGGTGCTGAAGATAACTATGAAGCGGGTTATGAAGATGCTCATATACTTACCCATGAAGACGTTGCAGTTGTTATTTCTGCGAGCGGAAATCCTAAATACTTACTAGGAGTACTGGCTTACGCTGATGAAATAGGTTGTAAAACAATAGGGATAACCTGTAACTCTGAGGGGAAAATTGTTGACGAAGTCGGAACTCTTATCTGTGTAGAAGTCGGACCGGAAGTAATTGCAGGTTCAAGCAGGCTTAAAGCAGGAACCGCACAAAAAATGATTTTAAATATGCTCTCAACTGGTTCAATGATTAAGATAGGCAAAACCTATGAAAACTTTATGATTGACCTCAAAGCTACAAATGAGAAGCTAAAAGACAGAGCGATAAGAATTGTTTCACAAATAGCAGAGGTAAATATTTCGACAGCATTCGAAACACTGCGAAAAAGTGAATGGAAAATAAAACCCGCAATCGTTTCCATTGTGAAAAATGTATCAATAGAAGAAGCTAATGCGGAATTGAAGAGATACCACGGGGTATTAAGACGTGTTTTGGGAGAAGTAAAAGCATGAAATTAACAGTATTGGGACCGGGATGTTGGGGGCTGACTTTAGCCTGGCTTCTGACGGACAATTTTGACGAAGTTTGCGTATGGGGAAGACAGAGCGATTTAAGAGATGAACTGATAAAAACCAAACATTGCACAAAACCTTTAGAAGTACAACTTCAGGACAAGGTTGAGATTACGGATAATCTGGCCTCCGCAATAAAAAATGCGGATATTATCCTCTCTGTTGTTGCAACTGTTGGGGTCAGACCTGTATGCGAACAACTGAAAGATGCAGGAATAAAAGACGACCAAATAATTGTTAATGCATCAAAAGGTATAGAATTAGGCACTCTGAAAAGAATGTCAGAAGTAATAAAAGAAGTTCTGCCTAACCAGAAAGTAGCTATCTTGTCAGGTCCAACCCTGGCGAAAGAGGTTTTAGCGGGCAAACCAACTGCCGCTTCAGTTGCCTGTGAAGACGAGGATACTGCAAAATACGTTCAGAAAGCTCTTAATGTACCGGGCAGATTCAGGTTATATACCAATACAGATGTTATCGGAGTAGAGCTGGGCGGGAGTTTAAAGAACGTCATTGCAATTGCATCAGGATTTGCTCACGCAATGGATTTGGGCGACAACTGCATGGGAACACTTCTCACAAGAGGAATGGCCGAAATTATCAGAATTAGTGTAAAGCTTGGTGCGAAACCATCAACACTGTACGGGCTTTCAGGAATGGGTGATTTAATCGCTACCTGTTCAAGTCCGCTTTCTAGAAACTACACAGTAGGCGCTATGCTTGGGAAAGGCAAGAAGATTGACGATATCCTGGCAGAGCTCGGTTCCGTTGCAGAAGGGGTAAAGACATCCAAAGCTTTATGCGATTTAGCTAAAAAGTTAGGAGAAGAAGTTCCTGTGTCAGCCGCTATGTATGAGGCTGTTTATACTGATATTACTCCGCAGGAAGTTTTGTCAAAACTGATGAACAGAAAGTTGAAGGGCGAAGAAACTTACGAAATGGTAAGATAATTTTTATAATATAATAGTGGTATGACAATGAAATATGCAGTATATTATCTGAAGAATAGTTTTAATCCTGTCAATGTTCCCGAGAACATCACATTAGAACACGGACAGATGATTCTCGTCAGAACCGAAAAAGGGGAAGAGGCACTTAAAGTTGCTTTGGTTAATGAAGAGATTTCCAAAATCTGGGAAAACTCTGAAACAAAACCGCAACCGTTTGATTTCGTAAGGGTAATGTCTCAAAAAGATTTAGAAACCCTTGAAGAAATAAGAAAAGAAGAAGTTGAATCATTTTTCAAATGTAAAGCATTGGTTGAAAAACATAAACTCAGTATGAATTTAACCCAGTGCAGACTTACATTTGACAAAAGAAAAATTACATTTTACTATACCGCACCTGAAAGAGTTGATTTCAGAGAACTTTTGAAAGACCTGACACAGACCTTTAAACGTGTGCGTATTGATTTACGTCATATCGGGGTTCGTGATGAAACCTCTATTATGGAAGGTGCAGGGCCATGCGGACAACCGTTCTGCTGTAACACTTTCAAACGTAAATTTGAACCAATCAACATTAAACTTGCAAGAGATCAGGGTATGCCTATATCACCTACAAAGATTTCAGGTACCTGCGGTCGTTTGTTATGCTGCTTGACTTATGAATATTCAAACTACATAAATGCAGCAAAAGGTATGCCGCCTATCGGCTCATCGGTTATGACACCTGACGGACTCGGAAGAGTATGTTATATCAAGTTCCTTAACGGTACTGTTGCCGTGAAACTGGAAGACGGAAAAACTCACGAATACTCAAAGGGTGAAGTAGATATGGTTGATGCAGATGTTAATGTCGAAATTGATTTACCTATCAGCAATATAAACAACTACTCAGAAGACGGAAAAGTTGATATGAAGCAGCTTAAACAACTTGAAGATGACAGAAATTCATCAACGGGAAATGTATAGAGCTTGGGGTAATACACAATTAACTGAACAGTTTGAATGTTCTTTCAACGTTGTCTTTAGCTACGGTCTTCAGTGTTTCCATTTCTGATTTTATTGCATTACGTTCAGCTTCAAGTGCTGCAAGGTCAGTATCATATTTTCTGTCTTTCATATCAATCTTGCGCATATCAGCTTCGTATTTTGCTTCTGCTTTTCTTAAAAGTGTTTCGTCAGCCACTTCCTGTAAACCGGTATCTATAGCGACTGAAGTCAAATTTTCAGGGTTACCTGAACCGATATCATTGCTTTTAGTCAGAATAAAGTATCCCGAATTAAGTAAATTGACTAAAACTGTAGAGGTTATCTCACTTGCATTAAATGTAAAATTATCTGCACCTATCGGATAAATGTCTCCATCCGTAACTACCTGCATGTCTGCAACGTGTACCAAATGATAACCTGCATTCGTTAAATCGTCATAATTTCTAATATCAATATAGCTTGCAGATCCATCATTGTTTAGTGTTTTAACCTGAACTTTTGTCTGATCTAATGCAACAAGATACTCATCATATACACGGCGGGATTCGTTTGCCATTTGGAGTTTTTTGAACCTCCAGTTTGGCAGCTTTATATTCAATCTGGTGCATTCTTGCAGTCAGATTCAATAATCTGGCTTGTGATGACGATAAACCCATCTTGTCCTGTTCCTTTTCCTGTAATCAACTCTGTGAGTGCACAAAATTTAAACCGAATTGCTACACCATGCATTACGGCAGGAACAGAAAAACTTTAAAAACTCTTAGAATTTATTACTAAATCTTTACATAATTTAAAGAAAAAGATTTTACCTGACTTTTCTTTGGCTTCGCAGGATCTACATGGGTCTCCCAATTTATACCCATCTTATTAAAAACAGCACCTAAACCGTTTTTAAAATCTTCAGGAGCCATAGTGTGACGAGGTTCACCTGTATAACCTACACGAGTAGTCATATCTATCTCCAACATATCAAAAACAGTCTGCGGAGCAGGGGCTACTTTTCTTAGCTTATTTGCCGCAAAGTTTACCTTTCTGTTCACGACTACTACTTCATTTCTTGGATTA